>NZ_QKSJ01000010.1:0-198696 GCF_003234135.1 Curtobacterium sp. MCPF17_018
CGAGAGGGAAACGCCCGGTCACATTCCGAACCCGGAAGCTAAGCCTCTCAGCGCCGATGGTACTGCAAGGGGGACCTTGTGGGAGAGTAGGACGCCGCCGGACTTAACGTAGAAGAACCAGGGAACCCCTGACCATTCGTGGTCAGGGGTTTTCTGCGTTCCCGGCCCGTTCCCGGCCCGTTCTGGGTCCTTGTCGCCGGGGCCTGGTCAGGCCGTAGGATCAGCCGACGACGGAGGAACGATGACCGAAGCCTGGCCGGCCCTGCCCGACGGCTCCCGATTGGCGCTGCGGGAGATCCTCATCCACGGGGTGCTCTCCCGTGCCGAGATCGCTCGGTCACTCGGGCTCTCACGGGCGAGTCTCACCCGGGCCATGCGCATCCTGGTGTCGCAGCGCCTCGTGGTCGAGGTGGGGACGGACGTGCGAGGTGCTACAGGTCGCCCGTCGGAGCTCCTGCAGGTGAGCAGTGGGCAGTGGGAGTTCCTCGGCGTCAAGCTCACGAAGGACCGCCTGTACGCCGCGGTCACGGACCTGGGCGGACGGGTCCTCGCCCTGCACGAAGAAGGCATCAACGACACCGCCGCCGAGCCGCTCGCGGAGCAGATCACGGCCGTTCTGGAGCGACTCCTGGTGGCCCACCCCGCGATCTGCGCGATCGGCGTCTCGCTGCCCGGTGACGTCATCGTCCGCGAGGGGGAGTCGGTGGTCGCCGGGTCGGTGTTCCTCGGGTGGCACGAGGTGCCCTTCGCCCAGATGCTCGAGGAGCGGACGGGCATCGCCACGTTCACAGCGAACGACGTCCACGCGTTGACGGCGAAGGAGCACTGGTTCGGCGCCGGCGCGGGTCGTGGATCGATGGTGCTGGTGACCGTCGGTGAGGGCATCGGCCTCGGGCTGATCGCGAACGGGCAGGTCTCGACCGGGGAGCACGGGCGCCTGGGACGGATCGGGCACCTGCCGGTCCTCGGCGGTGGGCCGGACTGCGGGCTCGGGCACGCCGGGTGCGCCTCGAGCTACCTGCCGAGCCCGGTCATCGTGCGGAACGCCGGGCACGAGGGGAAGACGTACGACCAGGTGGTCGAGCTCGCGCGGGACGGCGACGAGGGAGCCCTCGCTGCGTTCGAGGATGCAGGCCGCGCCCTCGGGGTCCTGCTCGCCACCGCCGTGCACATCGCCGACCCCGCAGCGATCGTGCTGACGGGGGATGGGCTGCCCGTGTACGACCTGGCGCGGGCGACCGTCGATGAGTCGATGCGGGCCGCCCTGGCGCCGTACACCGAGCCGGTCACGGTGGAGGTGCAGCCGTTCGAGTTCTCTGAGTGGGCACGCGCTGGGGCGGTGCTCGCCATCCGCCGGCTGCTGGGGGAGTGATCCGCTGCAGGGCCAGGCAGAGGTGTCGACGCGTTAGTTACGCACGTTGACAAACGTGGACGCAGGCGGAAGGCTTGAGCGGTCCACACCATCGAAGGAGATGCCGTGACCGCTGCCCCCACCGTCCCGTGGCCGACCGACGGCCTGTCGTTCGGCGGCGACTACAGCCCCGAGCAGTGGCCCCGGGAGACCTGGCTCGAGGACGTTCGCCTGATGCGAGAGGCCGGCGTGAACCTGGTCACCGTCGGGGTGTTCTCGTGGGCGCTGCTCGAGCGGTCGCCGGGGGACTTCACGTGGGAGTGGCTCGACGACGTGCTCGCGCTGCTGCACGCGCACGGCATCGCGGTGGACCTCGCGACGCCGACCGCCGCCCCGCCGAACTGGCTGCTGACCGCACACCCGGAGATCCTGCCCGTGGACGCCACGGAGCGGCGGGAACGACCCGGTGGGCGACTCGGGTGGTGCCCGGCCTCCGAGCTGTTCCGGGAGCACGCGCTCCGCATGGTCGACGCGCTGGCCGAGCGGTACGGCCGACACCCGGCGGTGCGACTCTGGCATGTGAGCAACGAGCTCGGCGGCGGCAACGGCCGGTGCTACTGCGAGGAGTCGGCAGCGGACTTCCGGCACTGGCTCGTCGCGAAGTACGGCGACGTTGAGGCCGCGAACGACGCCTGGGGCACGGCCTTCTGGGGGCACACCTACACCTCGTTCGACGAGGTCTCGCCGCCGCGCGGTGTCGGCGGCGCGCCGAACCCCGGGCTCGCGCTCGACTTCGAGCGGTACTCGTCCGACGCCCTGCTCCGCCAGTACGACGCCGAGAAGGCCGTCATCGAGCAGCACTCGGACGTGCCGGTCACCACGAACTTCATGGTGGGCGCCGGCTCACAGGTCGTCGACTACGCCGGGTGGGCGAAGCACGTGGCGATCGTCGCGAACGACCACTACACGCTCGTCGACGACGCTCGCCGCGAGCAGGACCTCGCGCTGGCCGGTGACCGGATGCGCGGGATGTCGGCGGATCGCCGTCCCTGGCTGCTCATGGAGCACTCGACGGGTGGCCCGAGCTGGCAGCAGCGCAACCGCGCCAAGGAACCCGCGGAGCTCGTCCGGAACGCCCTGGCGCACGTGGCGCACGGTTCCGACGGGGCGATGTTCTTCCAGTGGCGGGCCTCCACCGCGGGCGCCGAGCAGTTCCACTCCGCGATGCTCCCGCACGCCGGCACCCGCACGCGCATCTGGCGCGAGGTGCTCGCCCTCGGCCGGGCGCTGCAGGACCTCGCACCCGTGCAGGGCACCCGAGTCCAGCCGGCCCGGGTCGCGATCGTCGTCGACGAGGCCTCCGGGTGGGCCGTGCAGTCGGGCCTCAAGCCGCACCGGGGTCTCCGTTACGGCCGGGAGCTCCGCGCCTGGCACCGCGCGTTCCACGACCGGCAGGTGCTCACCGACGTGGTCCCCGCCGACGCCGACCTGGACGGCTACGACGTGGTCGTCGTGCCGACGATGCTCGTCGTCGACGACGCGACCGCCGCGCGGTTGTCCGGCGTGCTGGACCGCGGCGCCACTCTGATCGTCACCTACCTGTCCGGCGTCGCCGACGAGACCGCGCGCATCCGCACCGGCGGGTACCCGGGAGCGTTCCGCCAGGTGCTCGGCGCCTGGAGCGAGGAGTTCACCCCGCTGCAGCGCGACGAGCGCTGGACCCTCGACGACGGTGAGGTCGTCACCGACTGGGCCGAAGCGGTCGTGCTCGAGGACGCCGAGTCCGTGCTCCGGTACACCGACGGCCCGCTCGCGGGCCGGCCCGCCGTCACGCGCCGCGCCGTCGGCGGCGGCGCCTGGTACGTGTCTGCGATGCTCGCGGACGACAGCATCCAACGGCTCGTGGACGGGGTGATCGCCCAGCGGGGGATCCTGCGGACGGTCACCGGGCCTCCCGGCCTGGAGGCGGTGCGTCGCGTCGGCGACGACGGTTCCGCCTTCCTGTTCCTCGTCAACCACCGTGCTGACGACGTCACGGTCGTCGCGTCCGGGACGGACCTGCTCGACGGGTCCGGCCACGGGCCGGACACCGTCGTGCCGGCCGGACGCGTCCGCGTGCTGCGCGAGGAGCGGGTCTCGTGACCGTCGTGGAGCGCGAGTCGACAGCCGTCGGTGCAGGCGATCGACGCGTGCACGTGCTGCGGTCCGCCGGGGTGTCGCTGGTGCTGGCATCCGCGGCGGACGGCCTGCCCGAGGTCCTGCACTGGGGTCGGGACGTCGGGCCCGTCGCGCCGGACGACACGGCCGACCTGCTGCTTGCACTCGGCCGGCCGCTCGGACCGAGTGCGCTCGACGCGCGGTGGCCGCTCACGGTGCTGCCGACCGAGCGCGACGGGTGGGAGGGGCGGCCGGGGATCGCCGGGCACGTGGACGGGATGCCGCTGGTGCCGCGGTGGCGTGACGTGATCGTCCTGGCGGATGACCGGCGGATCGTCGTGACCGCCGAGTCGGACCCGTTGGCGCTCCGGAGCGAGTTCGCGCTCGACACCGCGGGGGTGCTGCGGGTGCGGCACACGGTGACGAACACGCACGCCGAGCCCGTGCACCTGCAGGCGCTCGAGGCGACGCTGCCCGTGGGGGAGCGGATCACCGAGGTGCTCGACCTGGGCGGACGGTGGACCCGTGAGCGCACACCGCAGCGCCGGGCCGCGACCGCCGGGAGCCACGCACGCGAGAGCCGTCGCGGGCGCACGGGCCACGATTCGCCGACGTTGCTCGTGCTCGGGACGCCCGGGTTCTCGGATGCCGAGGGCGAGCTGTGGGCGGTGCACCTGGCCTGGAGCGCGGACTCCGTGTACCGGTACGACCAGCTCGCCGAGGCGCGGCCGCTGCTCGGCGCCGGGGAACTGCTGCGCGCGGGCGAGGTCGTACTCGTCGAGGGGGAGTCGTTCACCGCCCCCGACGCCGTGTTCGTGTGGAGCGACACCGGGATCGACGGGCTGTCCGACCGCCTGCACGATTCGCTGCGGAGTCGCCCGGGGCACCCGCGACGGCCCCGGCCCGTGGTGCTGAACACGTGGGAGGCCGTCTACTTCCGGCAGGAGCTCGAGCCCCTGGTGGCATTGGCCGAGACCGCGGCGGACATCGGGGTCGAGCGGTTCGTGCTCGACGACGGGTGGTTCCTCGGCCGGCGGTCGGATTCGACGTCCCTGGGGGACTGGCGGGTCGACCCGACGGTGTGGCCGGACGGGCTGGCGCCGCTCGTCGACCGGGTGCGTGCGCTTGGCATGGAGTTCGGGCTGTGGTTCGAGCCCGAGATGGTGAGCCCGGTGTCCGAGCTCGCCGCGGCGCACCCCGAGTGGATGCTGCAGCGCCCCGAGGACGACGTGCGGACGTGGCGGAACCAGTACGTGCTCGACATGGCGAACCCGCTGGCCCGGCACCACGTGCTCGAGAGCATGTCCCGTGTGATCGGTGAGCACCACGTCGACTTCGTGAAGTGGGACCAGAACCGCGACATCGTGCACGCGGTGCACGCGGGTCGAGCTGGCATCGACGCGCACACCCGCGGCGTCTACGCGTTGATGGACGAGCTGCGTGCGCGGCACCCGTGGCTCGAGATCGAGGCGTGCGCGAGCGGCGGTGCCCGGATCGACCTCGGCGTGCTCGAGCGCACCGACCGCGTGTGGCCGTCGGACTCGAACGACGCCTTCGAGCGACTGCCGATCCAGCGCTGGACCGAGGCGCTGCTGCCGCTCGAGCTGATCGGCTCGCACGTCGGGCCGGAGATCTCGCACACCACTGGACGGCACCTCGACCTGGACTTCCGGATGGCGGTGTCGCTGTTCGGCTCGGCCGGCATCGAGACCGACATCACGAAGCTGTCGCCCGAGGAGCTCGACCGGCTCCGGGCCTGGACAGCGCTGTACCGCCGGGAACGCGGGCTGCTGCACTCCGGGCGGGTGCGGCACCTGGACCTCGGGGACCCGGGGACGGTGGCGACGTCGGTGGTGGCCACCGATCGGTCGCGGGCGCTGGTGCGGGTAGCGCGGACGGAGACGGGGCCGAGGTCGTTGCCGGTGCCGCTCCGGTTCCGTGGACTCGACCGGTCGCGGCGCTACCGGCTCGCTCCGGTGTCCGGGCTCGCTGTGCCGCACGGGCTCGACATGGTGCCGCCGGAGTGGCTCGTGCGCGGGCACCTGGAACTGACCGGCGCCGTGTTCGAGGACGTCGGCGCACGGCTCCCGCTGCTCGCACCCGCGACCGCGATCGTGCTGGAGCTCCGCGCGCTCGACTGAGCGGGTCCGCTGCTGTCCGGCGTGAGCGGGCGGTGGGCGAGCGGGCGGAATGCCGGGGTGACGGCGGTGAGTGACCCGGGTGTTTCGCCCATTCGTCGTGGGTGGTGGGCGGTGCGCGAGCGGGCGGAATGCCGGGGTGACGGCGGTGGGTGTCCCGGGTGTTTCGCCCGTTCGTCGTGGGTGGTGGGCTCGTGGGCGGTGGGCGAGCGGGCGGAATGCCGGGGTGACGGCGGTGGCTGACCCGGGTGTTTCGCCCGCTCGCGGGATGGGGGGCGAGGAGATCGGGCGGGGGTGACGGTTCCGGTTCGCGCGCCCGGGGGATCGTGAACCGGAACCGTCAGGGCGCCGCACCGGGTCAGGGCAGGAGCGAACCCGCGTGGCGGAGGACGAGCGGGTGGACGAGGGCCTCCGTCGCGATGCCCGGCACGCCCGTCACCGTGAAGGTCACCGACTCGCCGGGGAGCAGGGACACCAGGCCCTCGTCGACGCGACCGGCCGCATCCACGCGGTCGGGGAACAGCGAGACGTCGCGTGCGTACGCCGTCGCCGTGACGGTCACCGTCGCGCCGTCGGCCGTCTGGGTCACGACGGTCTGCAGCGGTGCGGGCTCGAGCGCCTGGTCGACGACCTCGGCGAAGTCGTGCACGGTGCGGGTGCCGGCTCCCGTGACGACGAGGACCTCGGCACCGGGGTCGCCGGGCACCGCGAGCGACGACGGCAGCTGCACCCGGTCGGCGTCGGCGGGGGCGGCGGCGAGCATGAACGACGACGACTCGAGCACGGTGCCGTCGAAGGCGACGCGGGAGACGGTGACCTCGTCGGCGACCGACGCCCCGGACGCGTTGACGAGGACGACGTCGAGACCGCCCTCGCCCCCGGACGACGGCTGCACGGTGAGCAGCACGGGCTGGTAGGCCTGCCGGACGGCGTACCAGACGGGCTTCCGGATGCCGGCGTGGTCGACGAGGGCCCAGGACACCACGGGCCAGTCGTCGTTGAGCTGCCAGACGATCATGCCGGTGTTGTCGGGCGTGCGGGAGCGGAACCACTCCATGCCGAAGCGGATCGCGTGCGCCTGGTTGAGCTGTGCGGCGAAGTGCCAGTCCTCGATGTTCGTCGGCGAGGGCAGGTGGCCGCGCATGCCGTCGGCGAGCTTCCGGTTGCCCTGGTCGGCCTTCTGGTGCACGAGCATCTCGTGGCCGTCCGGGTCGAGGGGCTCGTCGTGCACCACTGCGGTCAGGGTCGACCACGCCGGCGGGCCCTGGAACCCGAACTCCGCCACGAACCGCGGCTCCCAGTCGGCGTAGGCGCGGTAGTCGAGGCGGTTCCAGACGTCCCAGATGTGCACGCTGCCGTTCCGTTGGTCGTTCGGCGTCAGGTACTCGTCGAACGAGAACGGGCTGCCCGGCGTGTACGGCCGGGTCGGGTCGAGCTCGGCGACGACCGACGGCAGCAGGGAACGGTAGTAGCCGTTGCCCCAGGTCCGGCCGACGAGCGACGGCCGCCAGCCCCACTCGGCGTAGGCGACGAGGTTCTCGTTGTTGCCGTTCCACACCACGAGCGAGGGGTGCGGGCTGAGGCGGGTGACGGCCTCGCGGACCTCGGGCTCGACCTCGTCGGCGAGCCAGGGCTCCTCGGCGTAGGCGGCACAGGCGAACAGGAAGTCCTGCCACACCAGGACGCCGAGCTCGTCGCACCGGTCGTACAGGTCGTCGGACTCGTAGATTCCGCCGCCCCAGATGCGGAGCAGGTTCATGTTCGCGTCGATCGCGTCCTGGATCCGGTCCGCGTACCGGGCGGGTGTCATCTCGGTCAGGTAGGCGTGGTCGGGGATCCAGTTCGCCCCGCGCACCATGACCGCACGGCCGTTCACGCGGAGCAGGAACGGCGCGCCGTCGGCGTCGGCGGCGGTGTCGAGCGTGACCGTGCGGAAACCGACGCGGCCGGTCCAGACGTCGTCGCCGACGTCGACCCGGACGTCGTACAGCGGCTGGTCGCCCTCGCCGCGGGGCCACCAGACGGCGACGTCGGGAACCTCGAGGCGGACGGTCGCGGCGCCGTCCACGACAGGGCGCACGCCGACCACCCGGCCGGCGGTGTCCGGGGTGTCAACGGGACGGACGGGAGGCTCGGTGTCGGAACCCGGGTGCCCTGCGGACGCGGGGTGCGGGGCCAGGGTGATGCGGGCCTCCAGGCCGGTGCCCGCGGAACCGTCTGCTGACGCGACGGGCGCGCTGCCGATCGCCTGTGAGAAGGAGCCGGTGGAGCCGGCGTGCTCGACGTCGACGTGGGCCGTCAGCACACCGGTGGTGCCGTCGAGGTCGACGAGCGGGCGGACGGCCGCGATGCGGACGCCGCTCCAGGACTCGATGCCGATCGACTTCCAGATGCCGCTCGTGGCGACGTCGACGCCCCAGTCCCACCCGAAGTTCGACGCGTTCTTGCGGAGCGCGTTGTAGGGGTGGTGGTTGACGTGGGGGAGCTCGCCGCCGTGCAGGGCGGACAGGCGCTCGGCGGCGGGGACGGGCGCGTCGAAGGTGACGACGAGCTCGTTCGTGCCCGGGCGGAGGAGGTGCCCGACGGGGAACCGGTACGAGCGGTGCTGGTTGGCGGTGGTCGCGACGACGATGCCGTTGAGCTCGATGGTGGCGAGGGTGTCGAGGCCCTCGGCGACGAGGTCGTGGCGGGTCTCGTCCGGCGCAGTCCACTCGAAGGTGCGGCGGTAGCGCCAGACCGTGTCGCCGATCCACTGGGTGGCGGCCTCGCCGTCGCCGTCGAACGGGTCGGGGATCCGGCCGCCCCGCAGCAGGTCGGTGTGCACGCAGCCGGGGACCTGCGCCGCGATCGGTTCGCGGTGCTCCGCCGACTGCTCGGGCCCGGTCACCGCCTCGAGGGTCCACGTGCCGTCCAGGGTGGTCCGCTCCATTGCGTCTCCTCATCGTTACGGGGCCGTGACCCGACCCCTTGACCGCCTTAGTTTACGCGTGTAACAATCACGCTCACAACGTGGACTCTGCGACGACGCAGACCGAGAGGACAACGATGTTCAACCCAACCCGTTCACGGCTCGCCATCGGCGGCGCCGTTCTCCTCGCAGCCGGCCTCGCGCTCAGCGGCTGCAGCTCCAGCGGCAGCGCCAGCACGAACGACGCCGCTGCCTCGACCCTGGTGGCGTACACCGGCCAGTCCGGCGACTACCAGATCAACTTCAACCCGTGGTCGCCGTCCAACATCGGCGGCGTCGGCACGATCTACGAGTCGCTCTTCTTCATCACCAACGTCAACACGAAGGACCCGAAGCCGCTGCTCGGCAAGTCCTACGAGTGGAACGACGACGGCACGCAGCTCACGATCACGCTGCGCGACGGAGCCACCTGGAGCGACGGCGAGCCCTTCACCTCGAAGGACGTCGTGTTCACGCTCGACATGCTCAAGAAGCAGAAGGCCCTGAACTCGATCGGCTACGACGGCACCGCGAAGGCCGACGGCGACGACAAGGTGGTCGTCTCGTTCGACAAGCCGTCGTTCGTGCTCGGCCCGAACCTGCTCGGCAAGACCTGGATCGTGCCCGAGCACCTGTGGAAGGACATCGACCCGACGACCGACGTCGTGCGCGAGCCCGTCGGCACCGGCCCGTACACGCTCGGCACCTTCAAGGCGCAGGCGTTCACCCTCGAGGCGAACAAGAAGTACTGGGACGGCGCCCCGGCCGTGAAGACCATCCGCTACCTGTCGCTCTCCGGCAACACCGCCGGCGCCGACGCCCTGAAGCAGGGGTCGATCGACTGGCAGACCGGCCCGGTGCCGAACATGGACGACATCCCCGCCAACTACAACGGCTACGACGGCATCACCGTCGGCCAGAACCAGATGGCCCTGCTGACCTGCGCGAACACCGACCTGGGCTGCGCCGGCCCGCAGACCGACCCGGCCGTCCGCCACGCGATCGCCGACGCCATCAACCGCAAGCAGCTCAACTCGCTGGCGTTCGAGAACACCGCGAGCGAGATCTCGCCGACCTTCGCGCTCACCACGACGCAGAAGGACACCATCTCGAAGGACATCGAGCCGGCCGTCATGCCGGAGACCCCCGACACCGACGCAGCGGCATCGGCGCTCGAGGACGCGGGCTACGCGAAGGGCGCCGACGGCATCTACGCCAAGGACGGCAAGAAGTTGTCCCTGACGGTCGAGGTCGTCACCGGCTGGACCGACTACATCACCGCCATCGACACCATGACGCAGCAGCTCAAGGCCGCGGGCATCGAGCTCAAGGCGCAGCAGTCGTCGTGGAACGAGTGGACCGACAAGAAGACCAAGGGCAACTTCGAGCTCGCGATCGACTCGCTCGGTCAGGGCCCGACGGCGAACCCGTACTACCTGTACAACAACTACTTCACGACGGCGAACACCGCGAAGGTCGGTGAAGCAGCCCCGATGAACATCTCGCGGTACAGCAACCCCGACGTCGACGAGGCCATCGCGAAGCTCGCCACGATCAACCCCGAGGACACCGCGGCGACGCAGCCCGAGCTCGACACGATCCAGGAGCACATCGTCGAGGACCTGCCCTACATCCCCGTGATGACCGGCGGCACGACGAGCGAGTTCCACGCGGCGAAGTTCACCGGCTGGCCGACGGAGGACGACCTGTACGCGTTCCCCGCGGTCTGGGCGAGCCCGGACAACGCCGAGATCTTCAAGGCGCTCAAGCCGGCGAAGGGCTGACACCGATGGGATCGCGACCGAGGGGCACTCGACGATGACCTACTTCCTGCGCAAGATCGGCTTCTACGTCGTCGCACTGTGGGCGGCCCTGACGCTGAACTTCATCATCCCCAGGCTCCTGCCCGGCAACCCGGTGGACATCCTGCTCGCCAAGCTCCAGCAGCGCGGCGGGCAGGTGACCCCGGCGACCCGGGAGGCGTACGAGCTGCTCCTCGGTGGCGATTCCTCGGAGCCGCTCATCTCCCAGTACGGCCACTACTTGGTCAACGTGTTCCGCGGTGACCTCGGGGTGTCCGTCAGTTACTTCCCTGCACCCGTCACCGAGGTGATCGGCAGTTCGCTGCCGTGGACCATCGCGCTGGTCGGGATCGCCACGATCCTGGCCGCGATCATCGGCGTCGGCCTCGGGGCCTTCGTCGGCTGGCGGCCGGGCACCTGGCTCGACTCGTTCGTGCCGGCCACCACCCTGCTCGCCGCGGTGCCGTACTTCTGGCTCGCGCTGATCCTGGTGTACTTCTTCGCCACCGGGATCCACCTGTTCCCGGCGCAGGGCGGCTACGACGTCATCCTGACCCCCGGGTTCAACTGGGACTTCATCGCCTCGGCGATCAAGTACGGGGTGCTTCCGGCCGTGACGATCGTGCTCGCGTCGCTCGGGGGCTGGCTGCTCGGCATGCGCAACATGATGGTGTCGACGCTCTCCGAGGACTACATCACCACCGCGCAGGCGAAGGGCCTGTCGGACGGCAAGATCCTGCGGAACTACGCCGCCCGCAACGCCGTGCTGCCGTCCGTCGCCGGGTTCGCGATCTCCCTCGGGTTCATCGTGTCCGGCTCCGTCGTCACCGAGCAGGTGTTCTCGTACCCGGGCATCGGGTCGAAGCTGCTGTCCGCCGTGACGAACAACGACTACGCGCTGATGCAGGGCATCTTCCTGTTCATCACCCTGGCGGTCCTCGGCGCGAACCTCGTCGTCGACCTGCTGTACGGACTGATCGACCCGCGCACGCGGGCACGGAGCTAGGGGAGGAGACGACCATGACCAACATCCAGCAGGAGACCGAGCCCACCATCGGCGCACTGACCGAGGAGGCCGACAGCACCACGTCGATCGCCACCCGGCGCGCGTCGAAGGGCGGCATCCGCAGGTTCCTCCCCACCCTCACCCCGTGGCTCGTCACGGGCATCGCGCTCGTCGCCGGCGTCACGCTGTTCGGGGTGATCGGACCGCTGCTCGTCGGCGACCCGACCACCATCCGCGACACCGGGTTGCAGGGACCGAGCGGCGAGAACGTCCTCGGCACCACCCAGACCGGTCAGGACGTCCTGGCGCAGCTCGCCTTCGCCACCCGGGGCAGCCTGCAGATCGGGCTCATCGTCGGCGTCCTCGCCACGGTGCTGTCCGCGTTCTTCGGCATCCTCGGCGCCTACCTGGGCGGGATCATGGACGAGGCGTTCTCGCTGTTCTCGAACGTGTTCCTCGTCATCCCCGGCCTGCCGCTCGTCATCGTCATCTCCGGCCTGGTGCCGCGTGAGGCCCGCGGGCTCTGGACCATCGCCGTCGTCCTGGCGATCACGTCGTGGGCCGGGTCCGCCCGGGTGCTGCGGGCGCAGACGATGTCGATCCGCAACCGCGACTACGTGTCCGCCGCCCGAGTCGCCGGCGAACGGCCCTGGCGGGTCATCGCGGTCGAGATCCTGCCGAACCTGCTGCCGGTGCTCGCGTCGCAGTTCGTGTTCGCGGTGATCGCGGCGATCCTCGGGGAAGCGGGGCTGTCGTTCCTCGGGCTCGGGGCGTCGAACTCGTCGACGCTCGGCACGATGCTCTTCTACGCCCAGAACGGCTTCGCGTTGGCGAACGGCGCCTGGTGGTGGTTCGTGCCGCCGGGCCTGCTCATCGCCCTGCTCGGCATGGGCCTGTCCCTGGTGAACTTCTCGATCGACGAGGTCATCAACCCGCGACTCGCGAACGTGCGTGCGCAGCGACGGCGTGACCGTCGTGCGAAGCGTGCGGCTCGCTCGGGAGGCCCGGCCCGCGTCGCCACCGCCGGTCACGACACGAAGGGGGTCGCCCGATGAGCGCCACCGACACCGCACGACCGGTCACCTCCGACGCCACGGGCGACGGCCGCCGTCCGGCCGTGCTGACGATCGACCACCTCGACGTCGTCTACGAGACCGAGCACCCCGTGCACGCCGTGAAGGACGTCTCGCTCACCCTGGCGCCCGGCGAGATCCTCGGGCTGGCGGGGGAGTCCGGCTGCGGCAAGACGACCCTGGCCTACGCCATCACCCGGCTGCACCGGCCGCCGGCGAAGGTCGCGTCCGGCAGCATCACGTTCCACGACCGGGACGGCACCGACGTCGACCTGCTCGGGCTTCCACACGAGCAGCTCCGTGCCGTGCGCTGGTCGAAGCTGTCGATGGTGTTCCAAGGGGCGATGAACGCGCTCAACCCGGTCACCACGATCCGCGCCCAGCTCGACGACGCCCTGGTCGAACACCGCAAGGGCCTGCCGCGCAGGGAACGTCGGGCCATCGCCGAGGACGCCCTGCGCCGCGTCGGCGTCGACCCGTCCCGCATCACCGCGTACCCGCACGAGCTGTCCGGCGGCATGCGGCAGCGCGTGATGATCGCGATGGCCATGCTGCTCGAACCGCAGATCATGATCATGGACGAGCCGACCACCGCGCTCGACGTCGTGGTGCAGCGGGAGATCCTGCGCGAGATCGTCCGGCTGCGCGACGAGCTCGGGTTCGCCGTCGTGTTCATCACGCATGACCTGCCGCTGCTGCTCGAGATCAGCGACCGGATCGCGATCATGCTCCGCGGCGAGGTCGTCGAGTGCAACCGTGCCAGCGTGATCCAGCACGACCCGCAGCACCCGTACACGCGGAAGCTGCTGCAGTCGTTCCCGAGCCTGTCCGGAGCCCGCGGCGCGTTCATCCGCACCGGGGTCGAGGACGGCGCCGAACCCGAGACCGACACCCGGGCCGTCGTGGTCCAGGCAGCACAGGAGACGGACCGATGACCAGTGTGACCGTCAGCCACCTCGGCAAGGACTTCCACACCCGCAAGGGCCTGAAGCGCACCACCCTGCGGGCCGTCGACGACGTGTCGTTCGACCTGCTGCCCGGCCGGACCGTCGCGCTCGTGGGGGAGTCCGGCTCGGGCAAGTCCACCATCGCGCGGATGCTCGCGAAGCTCGAGACCAGGACCCGCGGGTCGATCGACGTGCGGCTCGAGGACGGCACCCCCGTCGAGGGCAGCATGTACCGGCGGCACGTGCAGATGGTGTTCCAGGACCCGTTCGCCTCGCTCAACCCGTTCCACTCGATCGAGCACCACATCGCCCGACCGCTGCAGTTGCACCACCGGGCCCGCGGCGCCGACGAGACCGCTGACAAGGTGCGGGAACTGCTCGGCCGGGTGAACCTCGACGAGGACTTCGCATCGCGGCGGCCGCACGAGCTCTCCGGCGGGCAGCGGCAGCGGGTCGCCATCGCCCGCGCACTCGCCCCGGGCGCGCAGGTGCTCATCGCCGACGAACCCGTGTCGATGCTCGACGTCTCGATCCGCCTGAGCGTGCTCAACCTGCTCGGTCGGCTGCAGCGCGAGGACCACCTCGCCGTGCTCTACATCACGCACGACCTGGCGACCGCGCGGCACTTCTCCGACGAGATCCTGGTGCTCTACCGCGGCCGGGTCGTCGAGCGCGGGCCGTCGGACGCCGTCATCCTCGACCCGCACCACGACTACACCCGACTGCTCGCCGAGGCCGCCCCCGACCCGGAGCGCACCGAGCGCCGGATCACCGCGGGGCCGCCGCTCGACCGGACGAAGATCGACAACACCACCTGCTACGACCACACGGTCGGAGCCTGGGTGTCGAGCGAGCCCGCACCGGTCGGGGCGCGATGAGCGACCGGCCGACGTTCGTCGACTGGGTCACCGACGGGTTCTCGGCGCGGTTCCGGGTCGGTGCCGACCAGCCTGCCGCGCTCGTGTCGTTCGTGCCGACCGGCGGAGCGCTCGCCGACGGGCCGGACGACCCGCAGCCACTCGTCGAGCTGACGACGATCGGGCACGGGCGGTTCCCGGGCGGGTTCCGGCACGTGGACTCCACCATCGGGGCGCGCCTGCGCCCCGTGTCGCACCACGTGCACGACGACGGGACCGACCTGTGGTTCCGGATCGTGCAGGTGGACGCGGCCACGGGCCTCCAGGTCGAGTCGGTGTTCCGGGCGCGCGCCGGCGTGCCCGCGTTCCAGACGTGGACGGAGGTGTCGAACGAGCACGGCGAGCACGTCGTCGACTCCGTGTCGTCGTTCGCGACCGGGGCGTTCCTGACCGACTCGGGCGCCACTGTCGACGAACTCGCCCTCGTGCACGCCGACAACGACTGGGCAGCAGAGAGCCGTTGGCGGACCGATCGGCTGCGTGACATCGGGCTCGCGGCGATCGACCGGGAGGCCCAGCACCACCCGCCCCGCAGCCGCGCCGTCGTGCAGAACCGCGGTTCGTGGTCGACCGGCGAGGCGCTGCCGATCGGGGTGCTCCGGGCGGAGGACGCTGTGTCGCTTCCGTACGCGCTCGTCTGGCAGGTCGAGCACAACGGGCCGTGGCTGTACGAGCTCGGGGAGACCCGGCGGCACGCGTACCTGCTGGTGAGCGGCCCCACCGACCAGGAACACCACTGGACCACCGTCGTCACGCCCGAGCAGCCGTTCACCTCGGTGCCGGTGTCCGTCGGCATCGCCGGGTCGATCGACGACGCCTTCGGGGTGCTCACCCGGCAGCGTCGGGCGTTCCGGCACGTGCGGGAGGCCGACCGCGCCCTGCCCCTGGTGTTCAACGACTACATGAACACGCTCATGGGCGACCCGACCACCGAGAAGCTCCTGCCGCTCATCGACGCGGCCGCCGACGCCGGAGCGGACCTCTTCTGCATCGACGCCGGCTGGTACGCCGAGGGGCACTGGTGGGACACCGTCGGAGCGTGGGAGGAAGCGGCGTCGCGGTTCCCGACGGGGCTCGGGGCCGTCATCGACCACATCCGTGCGCGCGGCATGCAGGCCGGCCTCTGGCTCGAACCCGAGGTCATCGGCATCCACTCGCCGCTGGCTTCGACCCTGCCGCCGTCCGCGTTCGTCGAGCACCACGGGGTCCGGGTCGCGGAGCACGGGCGGCACCTGCTCGACCTGCGCTCGCCGGAGGCCCGCGCGCACCTCGACGCGGTGGTCGACCGGCTCGTCGGGGAGCTCGGGGTGACGTTCTTCAAGATGGACAACAACACGATGACGGGGCCGTTCGCCGGGATGCTCGACCACCAGCGGACGCTGCTCGACTGGCTCGACGCGGTGCAGGAGCGGTACCCGGCGCTGCTCATCGAGAACTGCGCCTCGGGAGCGATGCGCGCCGACTGGGCCATGTTGTCCCGCCTGCACATGCAGTCGACGTCGGACCAGCAGGACCCGGTGCGCTCCGCCACGATCGCTGCCGCCGCTCCCGCCGCGATGCTGCCCGAGCAGGCGGGGAACTGGGCCTACCCGGCGCCGACGATGGAGCCGGAGCTGTTCACGCTGTCGCTCGTGAACGGGGTGCTCGGACGCATGTACCTGTCCGGGTACCTCAACGAGATGTCGTCGTCGCAGCGTGCGGTGGTCGGCGACGCCATCGCGGCGCACCGGCAGGTCCTGGACGTCGTCGAGTCCGCAGTGCCGGTCTGGCCCCTCGGGCTGCCCGCCTGGGAGGACCCGTGGATCGCGCTCGGCCTGCACGCCGCCTCGGGCGACCTGTACCTGTCGGTGTGGTCGCTGCCCGGTGCGTCGGCGTCGGCGTCGTTGCCGCTGCCGGCGTTCACCGGGCAGGCGGTGGTCGTCGAGCCGCTGTTCCCGACGGCACTCGGGACGTGGTCCGTGGCGTGGGACGCCGCTTCGGGCTCGCTCGAGGTCACGAACGGCGGCGCGACCCCCACAGCGCGGGTGCTCCGCGTCCGGTCGCAGGAGGCGGACGCGGAGGCCTGAGCGAGCGCGCGTCGCGATGGCAGGGCGCGCGCTGGAGCGGACGGGAGGCACGGTGCGGGCAGGCACCGTGCCTCCCGTTCCGTCGGTGGTCGCGTCCACGGCGCGGGGGACGCGGGTTCGTGTCCGCGCGGTGACGGTTCTGGTTCAGGATCCCCGGGGATCGTGAACCAGAACCGTCAGGAGTGCCGCAGGACGGGATCCCCGCTCGTGCACAGCGCCGTAGGATCAGAGCAGGGGAGTCGCGGAGAGCCGGGGGAGTCGAGCGTGAGTGCACCGATCTGGCTGATCGCGATCGGCGGGGTGTTCGTCGTCCTCGGCGGACTGGCGTACGCCGGACTCTGGCGGTCGTGGATGCGGCGGAGTACACCGTCGATGCCCTTCGGCTTGTTCTGGCTCGGGCTGGCGCTCGCCTGCGAGGGCGTCGCGGCGTTCTGCTTCAACGGGCCTGTGGTGCTCGCCCTCGTCCTGATGGTGGCGTTCGTGCTGTGCGGCGTGCTCGGGATGTGGTTGCTGTTCGGCGGTGCACGGTGGGCCACACCGCGGTGGTCGCGACGGGCGGCTCGCCGATGACCCGGCACGTGCCGTGGGACCCCTGGCCTGACGTCCGCTGGGATGCTCTGGCCATCGTCGACGGTCTCGTGTTCGAGGTGCCGGAAGGGTGGACGGCCCGTCCGGTCGAACCGGGCATCCGGCTTGAGCGCGACGACCACGCGGTGTCCATCGACGTGCGGTCCTTCTCCGGTGATCCGACGGCGGAGGTCGTCCGGCGACTTCGGGACCGACCGGACGCCCTGGTCCTCGAATCCACGGACGACCGGGTCCTCGTCGCCCTGCCCGAACCGGACGACGTCGTCATCCGCGATCTCCGGTTCCTCCGCGAACTGCGGGTCCGGATCGCGGTCGAGTGCTCCGCCCGTGACTGGCCTGGAGCCGGCGCGGTCGTCGACGGGCTGCTCGACTCGCGGTGGCGCCGTCCCCTCGACGAGCCGCCGGCCGGGAACGCAGCGCTCGCCGCAGCCGCCGGCCCGGGGCCGACCCTGCCGTGGCGCACTCCAGACGGGGTGCTCGACCAGCTCGTGCGGTTCCGCGACCGCGGCCTGGTGCCCGCAGCGGCGCGACGCTCGGGCCCCGGGGTCGTCGCGCGAGAGCTCGGGTTCGTCGGGCGGTTCGGCGGCCTCACCGACAAGGGCGACGAACTCGTCAGCCCGGTGGTCGATCACGATGCGCTGCTCGTCGTCGAGTCGAGCGACCCCGCGAGCGACGCTCCGCCACTGAGCTGGGCGTGCTGGATGCAGGGCCAGAAGTGCGTCGTGCGGGCGTCGCAGGACGACGGCTCGGAGGCCCTCGGGATCGTGCGGCCCGGCTCGCTCGTGGCGCACCTGCTCCGGTGGCTCGGCATCGACCCCGTCGACTCGGTCGGTGTCGGCGAGCCTGTGACGATCACGACGGCGCAGTACGAGGACCGCTCCGGTCCGTGCCCCAGCGACGTCGCGTGGTTCCAGCGCGCCTGGGCCGCACCGCGGTGGCGGGCTGTGAACGGCTGGAGCCACCAGGCCGGGAAGGGCGTCCACGGGCTGCTCGTTCCGGGTGTGGGTACGTTGACGAGGGAGAGCGGTGACGGAACGATCACCCTGCGTCCGGAGCGCACCGCGGTGGTCGTTCGGGGTGCTGTCGAGGGAGTGAACGCTTTCGTTGGTCTCACCGACGGCGCCCGGCAGCAGCGCTGATCAGGGGAGGAGCTGGAGCTCCATCGCCCGGGTCACCGCACGGGTGCGGTCGTTCACGCCGAGCTTCTCGAACACGTGGCCGAGGTGCGTCTTCACCGTGGCCTCGCTGAGGAACAGGGCGCGGCCGATCGCCGGGTTGCTGTTGCCCTGGGCGACGAGGCGCAGGACGTCGAGCTCGCGCGGGGTCAGGCTCGGGCCGGCGGCGGCCGGAAGGGCGCCCGTCGCTCGGCGGACGAGCGCTGCGGCCGCGGAGGGCGCGAGCGCCGTCTCGCCCCGTGCCGTCGCCCGGACGCCGGCGAGGATCTCGGACTCCGGGGCGGCCTTGAGCAGGTAGCCGGTGGCGCCGGCCTCGATGGCGGCGAGGATCTGGTCGTCGGACTCGTACGTGGTCAGGATCAGGACGCGGACGCCGGGTTCAGCGGCGAGGATCTCCGCCGTCGCCGCATCGCCGTCGAGCACGGGCATCCGGAGGTCCATGAGCACGACGTCGGGGCGTTCGGCCAGTGCCACCGTCACCGCGGCGCGGCCGTCACTGGCCTGGCCGACGACCTCGACGTCGTCGGCGTCCTGCAGCAGGGCCACGATGCCCGACCGGACGATCGGGTGGTCGTCGGCGACCACGACGCGGATCACGGGGTCACCTCTGCCACGGGCTGACGACCGACGGCCTGGAGGCTCGGCTCGGGTCCGGTGGGCAGGCTCGCGTCGACGACGGTTCCCCGGCCCGGGGTGCTCGTGATCGTGCAGGCACCGCCGGACAGCGCCAACCGTTCGTAGAGACCCCGGAGACCGTGCCCGGCCGTGGGGACGCCGGTGTCGAAGCCGACGCCGTCGTCGGTCACGCGGACGCCGACGCGTTCGCGCGCGTGCTGCAGGACGATGCGCACGGAGCCGGCATCGGCGTGGGCACGGATGTTCGCGAGGGACTCCTGGACGACCCGGAGCAGCACGACCTGGGCGTCGCGGTCGAGCGGGCTGTCGGTCGCGTCGACGGCAACGGGTGTGCCGGTCTCGCGGGTGTACCGCTCGGCCAGGCGGTGCAGGGCGCCGGCCAGGCTGCCGCTCGTGGCACCGGCGACACCGGCGGCGATGAGGGCACGGGAGTCCTCGAGCGCCGCTCGTGCCGACTCTTCGAGGACCACCAGCCGTTCCTCGAGCGCGGCACCGCGGTCGTTCGCCAGGTCCTTGCGGGCACGTTCGGTGAGCATGACGATGCCGGCGAGGTTCTGCGCGACGGTGTCGTGGATCTCGCGGGCCAGGCGCTCCCGTTCGCTCGCGACTCCCGCGCTGCGGTGGGCCTCGGCAAGGGAGTCCTGCGTGGCGCGGAGTTCGTCGAGGAGTTGGCGGCGCTCCTCGGACAGGCCGGCGACGCTCGAGATCCACACGCCCATCGCGCAGGCGCCGATCACGCTGATGCCCTCGATGAGCACGGTGCTGACGAGCGTGTCCGGGCCGCCGGAGACCTGCAGGCCGATGCCGCTCGCGACGCCGACCGCGACCGAGAGCAGGACGGCGGTGCGGACCCGTTCGGACTGCACCCAGACGAGCGGGAACGCGATGCACTGCACGATCGCGGTGCTCGGCACGACGGCGGGCAGCACCAGGGCGGCGACGAGGACCAGCGGCAGGAAGGCCGCGGCGTCACGGGGGCTGTCGTAGCCGCGGTGGCCGAACACGGCGTAGGCGACGACGAGCACCACGACCGCGGTGAACGCCGGCCAGCGGGCGCCCCACGGAGACCACCCGAACACGGTGATCACCGCGGTGAGGAGCATCGTGCCCGCGAAGAAGACGTGCAACCACCGGTTGCGCATCCACGTCTCGCCGTTCATCTGCCCAGCATCCCACCAGCGGGGCGCCATCAGGCGTCCTTGCGGTTCCAACGGAACGTCAGCAGGCAGGCCACCGTGCCCAGGACCAGCCACGCTGCCAACACGAGGGCTCCGAGGCCGAGGTGCCACGCGCCTCCCGGCTCACCCGACTCGAACGCACCGGGCAGGAAGACGGAGCGCATGCCGGACGCCATCCAGCGCAGGGGGAAGACGGACGCGACGTCCTGCAACCAGGTGGGGAGCTGCGTGAAGGGCAGGTAGACGCCGGAGATGAACTGCAGCACCAGCACGATCGGGACGATGGTGGCGGTGGCCCGCCGGCCCTCGCGGGGGAGCGCCGAGACCGCGATGCCGAGGACACAGCTGGTGGCGATGCCGAGGACCATCACGCCGGCGAAGACACCCCACCGGCTCGCGTCAGTCGGCAGGTCGACGCCGAACACCAGGCTCGCGATCGCCAACAGCAGTGCGGTCTGCACGAGCGTGGTGACGAGGACCATGCCGATCTTGCCGACGAAGTACGACAGGACCGGCAGGGGCGTGCCGCCGAGGCGCTTCAACGTGCCGTCGCTGCGCTCGCCCGCGATGTCGACGCCGAGGGACTGCGTGCCGGAGAGCAGGATCCCCGTCGCTACCAGGCCGGGCAGGTAGTAGGTGGCGTAGTCCACGTCGACCGGTCGGCCGTTGCTCGCGACGGCACGGATCGGGTCGGCGTCCGCGAAGGCGACCGAGAACAACGCCAGCATGATGATGGGGAAGAGGAACGTGAAGAACACCGCGTCGGGGGCGCGGAAGTAGGAGCGAATCTCGTAGCCGATGCGGCTGGCGCTCGTGCGCGCTGCGGTGTTCATCGCTGGCCCACCATGTCGAGGTAGACGTCCTCGAGGGACGGACGGATGACTTCGAGGTCGTGCATGGGTGCGGTGCTGCTGCGGATGAGCGCCGTCGGGTCGGTCGTGCGCTCGTCGTGGTGTCCGCCGTCGTCGTCGCGCCAGCGGACCCGGGGTGTGCGGGCCTCGGCGCCGCCGATCTCGTCGATGGGTGCGAGGTCGAGGAGCTTCCCGTCGGCGATGACCGCCGCCCGGTCGGCGAGCTGGGCGGCTTCGTCGAGGTAGTGCGTGGTGAGCAGGATCGTCGTGCCGTCGTGCTGCACCTGGCGCAGGAGGTCCCAGAACTGCCGGCGGGCCTCGGGGTCGAAGCCCGTGGTCGGTTCGTCGAGGAACAGGACCTCGGGTCGGCCGATGATGCCGAGGGCGACGTCGACGCGGCGGCGCTGGCCTCCGGACAGGCGGCTGATGCGGGTGTTGCGCTGCGTCTCGAGCCCAGTCGCGGTGAGGAGCTCCTCGACGCCGCGGTGCTTCGGGTACAGCGTCGCGAAGTGGTTCAGCTGCTCGGCGACGGTGACGTTCGGGGACTCCGCGCTGGTCTGCAGGACGATGCCGATGCGTGCGTTGTGGCTGCGGCTCGTCCGTGCGGGGTCGTGGCCGAGGACGCGGACGTCGCCGGCGGTGCGGGAGCGGTACCCCTCGAGGATCTCGACCGTCGTGGACTTGCCGGCACCGTTGGGGCCGAGCAGAGCGAAGGTCTCGCCGCGTTCGATCGTGAAGGAGACGTCGTCCACTGCACGTTTGCCGGTGGCGTACTGCTTGCCGAGGTGCTGGACCTGGATGGCGGGGGACTCGGGCATGGGTCCAGCTTCGCCGCCGGGTCGCCGTGGCGGATCGACCGGGGCGGTGGTCTCGGCATCGTCCGATCGGGGGATGGCATGACCGTGCCCGCCGATCGTGGCGATCGGCGGGCACGGTCGGGCAGAGCTATCAGCCGATGCTCGGGCTCGCGGTCATACCGACATCGCCCGTGTGGGCGAAGCCGTCGGTGCCCGCGGTTCCGACCCACGTCCACAGTGAGCCGGTGTTGGCCTGCACGGCGACGGCGACGTCACCGCCGACGGTGTCGACGGCCGGGCTGGTGCCGACCTTCATGCCGACGCCAGCGGTGTGTGCGAAGCCGGCGTCACCGGGCGCACCGCGCCAGGTCCACAGGTCACCGGTGTTGGCCTGCGCTGCGACGGCGAGCTGCGAACCGACCAGGGTGATGGACGGGTTCGTGCCCGCCTTCATGCCCAGTGCGGTCTCCTTCGCGAGACCCGTCGTGCGCGGCGTCCCGCTCCACACCCAGAGCTTGCCGGTGTTCGCCTGCGCCGCGACTGCGATGGTCGAGCCGTTGACGCGCGTGACCGACGGGCTCGTGCCGTCCTTCATGCCGAGACCGGTGTCGGCTGCGGTGCCCTTCTGGGCTGCGGTGCCGTACCAGGTCAGCAGCTTGCCGCTGTTCGCCTGGAACGCCACGGAGACGCCGCTGCCGACGGTCGTGATCGACGGGTTCGTGCCGGCCTTCATGCCGTAGCCGGTGGACATTGCGGTCCCGGCCGATCCGGGCGTCCCCGTCCAGGTCCAGAGCTCGCCGGTGTTGGCCTGGAACGCGACCGCGTACTGGCCCCCACCGAGCGAGGCGATCGCCGGACTCGTGCCGAGCTTCATGCCGACGTTCGCCGAGCCCGCGGTCCCCGTCTGCCCGGCCTTGCCTCGCCACGTCACCAGGGAGCCGTCCGGCGCCGCGAACGCGGCAGCGGAATCGGAGCCGGTCGAGGCGATGGCGGGAGACGTGCCCTCCTGAACGGCTCGCCCGGAGTTCGCGGCGAAGCCTTCACTGCCCGCCTCCCCGGTCCACGTCCACAGCGTGCCGGTGTTGGCTCGGACAGCGACGTGCGACTGGACGATCGTGCCCGGGAAGTTCGGGAACGACCACGGGATCGGTGTGCCCTGGGTGACGATCCGCTTGCAGGTGAAGTAGTCGTTCAGGCCGTTCTGGCTCGTTCCGTCGCGCTTCACCTCGAAGTGCAGGTGGTTGCCGGTCGAGTTGCCGGTGGTCCCCACCGAGCCGATCCGCTCGCCCTTCGTGACGGTCTCCCCGACCGAGACGAGCGGGCTGCCGTTGATCATGTGTCCGTAGAGCGTCTGGTAGCCCGCGCCGTGGTCGATCACCACGTAGGTTCCGTAGCCGGTCGTGGCCGAGCTGTTGATGACCGTGCGGACCGTACCGGCCGCGCCCGCGACGATCGACGAACCCCCGGAAGCGGCGATGTCGATGCCGGAGTGCGGAGTGCCATTGCAGTGGGCTCCCACGTACCCGGTCACCTCTCCGGACGTCGGCACGATGACGTCCCCCGTTGCCGCCTGCGCTGGTGCCACAGCGATCAGGCTCAGTCCGGCTGCCAGAGCAACCGTCGCCGACAAGGCGAGAATCTTCTTCATGTGTTTCCCCTCAACGACCGCCGACGGTGGCGGTCGGTGGAACTCTCGCAGGGAGTAGAACAACATTTCCACCCCCCGATCGGGCCGAGGGGTCTGCGGGGCGTCGGTACTGGTTCGCGATCGTCGGGGATCGTGAACCGGAACCGTCAACGCTTCAGTACTGCGGACGGATCCAGTCCGTCGGTTGCACGAAGCGGGCGCGGGGCAGGACCTCGTCCGGCTCGGCGGTCCGCACGCTCGTGATGATCGTGGCCTCGCCGTGCTCGTACGAACGGCGGGCGATGCCGTCGCGCTCGTCGATCACCAGCGTCGTTCGGAACGCCGGGTCCTCGCCGTGCTCGAAGGTCACCAGGATCGAGCGCTCGCCGATGTGCTGGATCAAGATCGGGTGGACGTCGTCCGTGGCGCGGCCCCACCGGAGCATCAGATCGGGCACGGCCATCCGGACGACGGGGGACGAGACCATGCTCCGGGCGAACGACACCTCGATCGGACCGTCGTCGGGGTCGTGCAGCACGCCGTCGCGGTATGAGACCGGCTTGGCGCGCTGGCGGACGAGCGTCCAGGTCTGCGCGGGCTCGTCGATGTCGACACGGAACTGCCAGTGCTGCTGCGGGGACTCCTGGTGGACGCCCTCGAGGATGTACCGGGCGGGTCGGCGGAGGGCGGCGAGCTCCTCGGCGATCGCGGGACCGTCGGACCGGGTGAGGAGTTCGTCGAAACGCACGGTGCCAGCATGGCGCACCACGTGCCGTGGACCGCATCCCCTGACGGGCGGGAGGCGCGGGGCGGGGTGGTGCCGGGCCTCCAGGCCGTGGGGTGGTCGCGTCAGGTTGCGTCAAGCAACGTGCGCGTAAACGGGGAGGATGCAGGTCGTCGGAGTCGAACAGTTCGGAGGGCCCGAGGCCCTCGCCGTCCACGAGGTGCCGGAGCCGCACGCCGGTGCGGGGTCCGTGCGGATCCGGGTGCAGGCGTTCGCCGTGAACCCGACCGACACGGGGGTGCGTGCCGGGCAGCGGGACAGCTCGCAGGCCTCGCCGCCGTACGTGCCGGGGATGGACGCCGCCGGCGTCATCGACGAGGTCGGGCCCGACGTCACCGGATGGCAGGTCGGCGACCAGGTCATGGCGATGGCGCTGCCGCTCAGCGCCCACGGTGGCGCCTACGTGCAGGAGCTCGTCGCGCCGGTGGGTCGTTCACGCGGATCCCTCGCGGGACGTCGATCGAGGCTGCGGCGACCGTGCCCATGAACGGGTTGACGGCGTTGCAGATCCTGTCGCACGCCTCCCTCGCGCCGGGGCAGACGCTCGCCGTGACCGGAGCCGCTGGGCTGCTCGGGAACTACGTGGTGCAGCTGGCGAAGGCCGCTGGGCTGACCGTCATCGCTGATGCTGCTCCGGCCGACGAGGCACTCGTGCGGTCGCTCGGGCCGGACCACGTTGTGCCGCGCGGCGCTTCCTTCGCCTCCGCTGTCCGTGCGCTCGTGCCGGACGGGGTCGATGCGCTCGCCGATGCTGCCGTGCAGCGCGACGAGGTCGTGGACGCCGTTCGCGACGGGGGAGTCTTCTTCGACGTGCGGGGGTGGCAGGGCAACGGGGCTCGGGGGATCGGGTTCGTGCAGGTGATGGTGTTCTCGGAGTACCGGTCGTTCGACAAGCTCGAGCAGCTGCGGCACGCGGTGGAGAGTGGGACGTTGACGCCGCGGGTGGCGGAGGTGCTGCCGGCTGCTCGGGCTGTGGAGGCACATGAGCGGTTGGAGGCCGGGGGGACGCGGGGGCGGTTCGTGTTGACCTGGTGACCCTCACTGCTTACGCGACTTGAGCGAGTCCTCGTTCAGCCCAGTGCGACGCCCTTCCTGCGGTTGCACGGTCCGCAGAGTACTTGCAAGTTCTCCGGCTCGTTGCTGCCACCACGGGAGAACGGGATCACGTGGTCGAACTGGAGCTCCGACGTCGTCCCGCACCAGTTGCAGCGGCCACCGTCGCGGGCCCACACCAGCTCTTGGACGTCACGGGGAACTGCTCCGCGACGGCGTTGCACAGGCTCGGCCGGACTGTTCGCGATCGTGTGTGCACGCGCGATCGTGGCGGCTTGTCGGCGGTCTCGGGTCTCGAGGAGCGCGAAGACCTGCTCGGGCAGCAAGTTGTCGTTGTCCCAGAACCAACGGCCCCGGAACCACCAGTACTGGCGCTCCTTCACACGGCCGATCTTGACCGGCGTGCGGTCAGATGAAGCGAAGACCTCGCTGATCTCGTCCTTCCGGAGCTTCGCGCCCACGTAGTAGGTCGAACGTCCAACGGTCAGTTCGACCCGGCCCTTGCGCGTGAACAGGTTCACACGGTGCCTCATCGACACGTTCTCGGCTCTGCGTAGCACGCGCTGGTCCCTTCGATCTGCCGCCGCTTTCCGCAGATCATCTTGGCGGGCTCCGACGCCCTCGGCTATCACCCTTTTGGGGAGGAGCGCCTCCGAACACGCCAGCTCGCTTCTTCGCTAGGCGCTGCGCCGCAAGATGCTTGATGATGGCGACGACCGATGGACTGATGTCGCGCCAGACTCCGTTGATCTACGGAACTTCGACCTTGCCTGGGGAACCCCCTCGCAGCCCCGGACCCAGCCTTCGCCAGACGCAAAGGCCTCGCGCCGAGCGTTCGTGTCCACGATGAGGACGCCAGCACGGCCGACGAAGACGACGATGTCGACCCGAAGTAGGGGTCCCGATCCTCGCGGATGACGTGCTGCGGACAGCTGTCCTCGCAGGAGTGAAGTGTCGGGCGCGGTGTCGTCAAGTGCGCGACAGGCTGCCGCGAGCAGTCCGCGACCAGGCCACTCCCGAATTGTCACGGAACGTCAGTTCATCGACCCCGCGGCTGTCAGACGCAGTGAACGGACGCACCGGGTCGACGATCTCGCTGACAGGCTTCACGTAGTCCCACCGGAAGAATCGTCCGTCGGGCTTTCGCTGATCACGATTCGGGACGAAGTACTCACCCGGCGGAACACAGCGGAGCGTAGGAGTCTTCTCTGTGGTGAAACCGTGGCAGGTGACACGAACGTCGTACACCGGGTCATCAGAGGAATTGCGAACAACCACTCCGTAGATCGGCTCGCCGCCGTGCAGGATCTGCATCGCCGCCCACGAGCTGATCTGCGTGGCATGCAATCGGCGCGACACTTCCTTCGATTGCTCGTCGCGGGACGACTCGATCATGTACAGCCGTTTCGCTTGTACCCCTGCGGCTACCGCTGCGATGAGCGCCCCTGCCGTTGCGAACGCGCTGACCCCGTCGAAGAAGATGCTCCACCCCATGAACGCAACCTACCGCTGCAACGCAATTTGCAACATGGCCAAATCGGTGGGGTGCTCGTCGACTGCGACACGCAATCGTCGACTGCACGGATCACACATGACCTGCAGGTTTCCGCGCTCGCTGTTGCCGCCGTGCGAGACCGGCTGACGTGGTTGAACCGCGGCTCAACTGTCGCATCTGCAACTGCGGAAACGTCGCCTTCGGGGCGTCGAAACCCACTAGCCTGAGCGACGTCGAAGGTTCGTCAACTCTTCCGGAAGGTTGCTCGTGAGCGCTGGCCCTGTCCTCTTGTTCCTGCACGGTGTCGGAACAGGCGATGTTGAAGATGGCTGGCAGGTCGCGCTTTCAGGGGCGCTCGTCCGGCTGGGTTACCCCGCACTTGAGCCCGACAGATGGATCGCGCCGAAGTACGCCTACGCCCTTCGAAACGGGGACGGCAAGTACCGGGTTCCCCCGATCACCGTGAAACAGCTAGGCAAGGACGATGCCAGGATCAATCGGCGGGAGTTCGAGCGGCGCACGAGTGCGATGGAGTACCGGCTCGGCCAGCACGAGGATCTGCCGAACTGGCCGGGCGCTGGCACCGTCGTCGACGTGGCCTTCGAGACCAACCCCTTCAAGCAGGCGCACAACTACCTGCACGACGAGCAAGCTCGTGCGCGGGTACTCACGCGGGTGCTCGACGCACTCCCCGACTCGGGAGAAGTGTTGATCGTCGGACACAGCCTCGGCTCCGTTGTCGCCGCCGATCTCGTCCGCCGGCTCCCTGCTGGGCTGAACGTGGTCGGGATGATCACGATCGGGAGTCCTCTGGCGAGCGGTTCCGTGCGCGCGACGGACCTGCGAGAGGCGATGCAGGAGCCGCCGACGAACCTTGGCTGGTGGATCAACTTCTGGAACGGTTTTGACCCGGTCGCGGCGCACCGCGGTCTGTCGTCGGTCATGCCGTGGTTGCTCGACCTCCGAGTCACGACGCCACCAACTCCTCGTGTCCACGACGCGGTCGAGTACTTGTCTGACTCGAGAGCCGCCGAGGCGATCGGGTACGCGATGCACGGCTCGCTCTCCACTGATCTCGTACGGACCGTCAACGCAGTCGACGTGCCGCTCGATGCAGACGAGCGGGTCGTTCTGCTCGCGCTCCGGTACGCGCACCTGGTGGCGACGCACCTCAAGGACGATCAGCAGGACAGATTCACCGGAGCGCTCCGAGCAATCCAGTCGGAAGCGGTGGAGTCGATGCTGCAGCGTCGAGACGTCGAGGGAAGGCCACGTCCTGAGCTGATCGCTCAGCTCGCATTCGACCTTGCAGATCCGACCGCGGAAGCGACTCCGCCCGCACCGGGGATGTACCTCACCAAGGAGGACGCGCTTGTTCAGCTCATCGTGCTCGCGTCCGACAACTTCCTCCGCCCCTTCGACATCGGCTTCAGCGAGTCCATCAAGCGGCAGGCGATGCGGGACCTCACAGCAGAACTCGGGCTCGGAAGCGTTCTTGGCGGGGACGTCCTCGATGCGGTCGACCGAGCCGAGAAGGTCCTCGCCGGGAGCAAGGGGCCGAACTGGATCAGGATCGGCGCGATGGGTGCCGGCGCGGTGGCCCTCGTCGTCGCGACGGGTGGTATCGCACTCGCCGCCGGTGCGGGTCTTGCCGGAGCGGCCGCTCTGACGAGTGCTCTCGCAGCATTCGGACCTGGCGGGATGATCGGCGGCCTGATCACTGCCGGAACTCTCGTCACAGCGGGCGGTGGTGGGATCGCGTTCGGGCTCGCGAGTTCGGGCACGTCGTCCGAAGCAGTCGAATCGATCGTGATGCGACAGCTCGCAGCGGTCATCCTGCGCCAGAGACTTGATCTCGAGCAGGACCCCGCTGTGTGGCACCTGCTCGTCGAGACCGAGCGGCAGGTGAGGCGGGCGCATGAGCGACTGGACGAGTACTCCGATCCGAAGTCGCCGGTGCTCGTCGAACTCCGCAAGAAGATCCAGCTCGTCGAGCGGGCGCTCGACTTCATGCGCGAGGAAAGCCTCGAGCCAGGAGCAGAACCGCAGACCTCCTCGGCAGCTCGCTGATCGACTGGAAGGACACGACGATCATGAGCCGATCCGACAACAGGACGAACCGCCTTCGGGCAGCCCTTCGCTACCTCGACGAACAGGGAGGCGCAGCGAATCGGCTCGACGTCTGGAACGCAGCACGCACGCGAGTTCCGCTCGAAGGCGAAGAACTCGAACCGAACCAGAAAGGAAAGCCGCAGGGGCAGTCGGATTTTTTCTGGGGTTCCGCTGGTCTGGTGCACGCGGGATTCCTGACCAAGCCGGTCCGCGGCGAGTGGCACGTCACGGACGATGGGCGTCGCGCCTCGGCCGACGCCGTGCCTTTCGAGCAGTTCCGTGAGGAGCTGAACGAGCGGCAGCGTGCCTTTCAAAGGGCGCTCCGGGAAGACCGTGAGGTGCGTCTCCGGACCGAGATCCTCCCGCCGGACAACCGCGCCGAACTGGTCCGGACAACGAGTCAAGTGTTCGTCGAGCGAGGTCTCGGTGCGCTCGACTCCGTGTTCGCGCCGGGTCGCCAGGTCTGGCGAACTGGAGTCGTCGATGAGCTCGAACGATGCTTCCTCGAGCAACCGGACGTCGATGGAGCTGATTTCCTGGACAAGCTCGGTCGACAGTTCGACGACACGTCCGACGACGCGAAGCTCCTGATGGCTGAACTCATCGGTTGGCAGGTGCTCCCTCTGCAAAATCCGGGCGAGAGGAAGAAGCGGCAGCGCGTCGAGTTCCTCCTGCAACGCATGGATCACCCCGTCACGATCCCGGCAGAGATCGATGATGCGTTCCGCGCGTGGTCCTTCAATCCGGGCACTGCGATGTCGGTCCAGCCCTACCGAGCGCTGTCCATTGTCGTGCACTGTGCGGCGAGGTGGATTGCCCTCAGCCCGGAGTCGCGCGAGCACGCACTCGACGACCCTTGGGCTTGGCGGGACCTCGTGGACGGCCTTCCCGGTGCCTCGTTCCCCACGCAGCGCAACGAGTTGCTCTACCTCGTTCACCCCGGTGTGTTCGGCGAGGTCATCTCCGGCACAGCTCGTGATGCGATCCGCCAGGCCTTCGCCGGCGAGGTCGAGGGTCAGGCCGACGACGACCCTGACGCCCTTTTCCAGCAGATCGCGATTGCTCTGCAGGGAAAGGCAAAGGGGCCCGCGAAGTTCTACGAGGAGCCGTTGCTCGGCAGGTGGCAGCCGGTAGAGCCGAAGACTGTTCAGGCGGATGGCCGACGGCGTGAAGAACTCGACGATCCTATCTCCGTCCCGGTGTCGGAGCCGACGAGCCGGACGCCCTTCCCATCCATCATGCCCGCGCTCGCCGATTCTCTCCACATGCCGCTTCCGTGGCTGCAGGACACCCTCGACCTCATCGAGCGTCGCAAGCAGGTGATCCTCTACGGCCCTCCGGGCACCGGGAAGACCTTCCTCGCCCAGGCGCTCTCGAAGCACGTGACGGATGGCACAGACGGCGAGACCACCATCGTCCAGTTCCACCCGACGTATTCGTACGAGGACTTCTTCGAGGGCTTCCGCCCCGTCGCCAACGACGACAGCGGTAACCTCGCCTTCACCCTGCGGAAGGGCCCGCTTCGCCGCCTCGCAGACGCTGCAGCAGCGAACCCCGAGGCGAACTACTTCCTGGTCATCGACGAGATCAATCGCGGCAACATCGCGAAGGTGTTCGGCGAGCTGTACTTCCTGCTCGAGTACCGCGACAGCGAGATCTCCCTCCTCTACAGCGATGAGCCCTTCACCCTGCCGAGCAACATCTTCGTCATCGGCACGATGAACACCGCCGACCGATCGATCGCGATGCTGGACGCCGCAATGCGGCGACGCTTCGCGTTCATCGAGCTGCACCCGGAACGCGAGCCCGTGCAGAACGTGTTGTCGCGTTGGGCGGCGACCAAGGGCCTCCGGGACGACCGTGCCGACCTGCTGACGCGACTCAACGCGCAAATCCAGGATCACGATGCCAAGGTCGGGCCGTCGTTCCTGATGCGCGACCTCGCCGGGACCGGTCTGCAGGACGTGTGGCGGTACGAGATCCTGCCGCTCCTGGCGGAGCACCACTACGGCGAAGGCGTCGACCTGGAGGCCCGGTACGGCCTGGCAATGCTGCGTCGCCGGACGACGCCCACGCCGGCGGACGGGGCCGAGGGTGCTTCCGACGACGATTGAGCTGCGGGAGGCGGACCAGCCGGTGGTGCACCGGCTGCCGCGGGCGGTCGCCGTCGGGCTCGCGTCGGCGAACATCGCGACGGTCGCGCCGACGCTCGGCGACGATGAATACCGCGTGAGCGGTGTCCGGAAGGTCGGCGTCGTGCGGATCGCCGGGTACACGGTGTGGCTCAAGCCGAAGACGCCGGTGCGGCGGCTGTTCGCGATGCTCGGGTACGCCCGTGCCGGGAGTGCGATCTGGACGGAGGACGACTTCGGGTTCGAGGAGGACGAGGACCTCGTGCCGGCGTTGGCGCACGCGTTCGTGCGGCAGGCCTCGCGGGCGTTGGCCGGAGGACCACTTCGTGGATACGTCACGCGCGAGGACGCGCTGCCGCTCGTGCGCGGTCGGTGGCGGATCGGTGACCAGCTGACGCGGCGGGGCGGGCAGCCGCTACCGGTCGAGGTGTCGTTCGACGACTACGTGGAAGACATTGCAGAGAACCAGGTGCTGCTGACTGCTGTAACGCGGTTGTTGCGACTGCCAGGTGTGCCGGCCGATGTGCTCGGGGCGCTGCGGCGGATCGTGCGGGTGCTCGATGGAGTGTCGGTGATCCCGGTCGGGGCTCCTGTGCCGGTCGTGCGGGCGGGTCGGCGCAACGCGCGGTACTCGTCGGCGCTGGCGTTGGCGTCTCTCGTGCTGTCGGGGTCGTCGGTCGAGCAGCGTTCTGGGTCCGTCGTGGCGTCGGGGTTCCTGGTCGACATGTGGTCGGTGTTCGAGGACTTCGTGTCGGCTGCGCTGCGCGAAGCGTTCAAGCCGTACGGGGGAGTGCTGGTGTCGCAGTACAAGTCGACGCTCGACGTCGAGAGGACGGTGAAGATCGCCCCAGACCTCGTGTGGCTCGTCGACGGCGAGGTGCGGGCATGCATCGACGTGAAGTACAAGGTCGAGAAGCACGGGCAGTACCCGAACGCTGATCTGTACCAGATGGCGGCGTACTGCCGGAGGTTCGGGTTGGGGGAGGGATGGCTGGTGTACGCGGCGGGCTCCGGGGTCATCGAGTCCGTGCGCATCGTTGACGGGCCCAACGTCACGCGGACATTCGTGGCGCTCGACGTGAATGGAGCAGAGCTCCTGGCGCAGGTCGACCGCTTCGCCGCCCGCGTCGCGCGCTTGGTATGTCCTGTGCTCCCGCTACGGTAATCAAGCGGCCTGGGCCACATCGAACCGACCGGCCAGCCGCAGGAGATATCACGATGGCACCGACGACCAAAGAGGCGCAGCGCGCCGAACTGCACAAGACGATCTGGCGGATCGCGAACGACCTTCGGGGGAGCGTCGACGGGTGGGACTTCAAGTCCTACGTGCTCGGCATGCTGTTCTACCGATTCATCTCAGAGAACCTCGCCGCGTACATTGACAAGGGCGAGAAGGCAGCAGGTGAAGCCGGGTTCTCCTACGTGAACCTAGCGGACGAGTTCGCCGAGCATGGTCGCCGCGAGACGGTCTACGAGAAGGGTTTCTACATCCTCCCGTCAGAGCTGTTCCAGAACGTCCGCAAGCGCGCGCCGCACGACCCAGACCTCAATGAGACCCTTGCAACGGTATTCAAAAACATCGAGGGCTCGGCCCTCGGGACGGACAGCGAAGACGATCTCAAGGGCTTGTTCGACGACCTGGATGTCAACAGCAACAAGCTCGGCAACACCGTCGCGAAGCGCAACGAGAAGTTGGTGAAGCTCCTCGACGCCATCGGGGAGCTCCCGCTCGGTGACTTCGAGAACCACTCGATCGACCTGTTCGGTGACGCGTACGAGTACCTCATGCAGATGTACGCGTCGCAGGCGGGGAAGTCCGGTGGGGAGTACTACACGCCGCAGGAAGTGTCAGAGCTCCTCGCGAAGATCACGGTCTCCGGCAAGACGAGGGTGAACAAGGTCTACGACCCGGCGGCGGGCTCGGGGTCGCTGTTGCTCACGTTCGCGAAGGTGCTCGGCAAGGAGAACGTCGGCGGGTTCTACGGTCAGGAGATCAACCTGACGACTTACAACCTTGCTCGGATCAACATGTTCCTGCACGAGCTGAACTACGAGCAGTTCAGCATCGCGCACGGAGACACGCTCCTCGAGCCAGCCCACTGGGATGACGAGCCGTTCGAGGCGATCGTGTCCAACCCGCCGTACTCGATCAAGTGGCCGGGCGACGCCGACGCCCTACTGATCAACGACCCGCGATTCGCGCCCGCAGGTGTGCTTGCGCCGAAGTCCAAGGCGGACCTCGCGTTCACGATGCACATCCTGTCGTGGCTCGCGGTCAACGGCACCGCTGCGATCGTCGAGTTCCCTGGCGTGCTCTACCGCGGGGGAGCGGAAGCGAAGATCCGCAAGTACCTCATCGACAACAACTACGTCGACGCTGTGATCCAGCTGCCACCAGACCTGTTCTTCGGCACCACGATCGCAACCTGCATCATTGTGCTCAAGAAGTCGAAGGCCGAAAACTCGGTGCTCTTCCTCAATGCGTCGACCGAGTTCAAGCGCAGCGGCAACAAGAACAAGCTCACGCCGGACAACCAGCAGAACATCCTCGCCTCATTCGAGGACCGCGCGGATGTCGAACACTTCTCGAAGCTCGTCTCCAACGAGGACATCGCCGCGAACGACTACAACATCGCGGTGTCGTCCTACGTCGAAGCCGAAGACACCCGCGACGTCATCGATATCGCCGAACTCAACGCAGAGATCGCTCGCATCGTCGCGCAGCAGGCAGAGCTCCGCTCCTCGATCGACGAGATCGTTGCTGATCTGGAGGGCACGGCATGAGTCGCGTCGATGAACTGGTTGCGGAACTAGCACCTGATGGTGTTGAGTTCGCTACTCTTGGTGAATTGCTCGCGTATGAACAGCCTACGAAGTACCTCGTCGCCTCCATCGAATACAGTGATTCATACACAACACCAGTCCTCACAGCGGGCCAGACGTTCATCCTTGGCCGAACCGCCGAGACTGACGGTATCTATCCTGCGTCTGCTTCGATGCCGACGATCATATTCGACGACTTCACGACCGCATTCAAGTGGGTTGATTTCCCATTCAAGGCCAAGTCCTCGGCTATGAAGATGCTCACACCGAAGAACCCGGCGCGAGCCAGCTTGCGATACCTCCACTACGTCATGCAGACGATCCGTTACGAGCCGCAGGATCATGCGCGGCAATGGATTGGTACCTATTCAGGGTTCGAGGTACCTGTGCCGCCTCTCGAGGTGCAGCGGGAGATCGTGCGAGTATTGGATCAGTTCACTCAGCTGGAAGCGGAGCTGGAAGCGGAGCTGGAAGCTCGCCGCCGGCAATACGAGCACTACCGAGACTCTTTGTACGATGGCATCGATCGCGCAGGCTGGGTGCCCCTATCCCAAGTGGGGCAATTTGAACGGGGTAGCGCATTGCAGAAAAAGGACCTTGTTAGTGAAGGTATTCCCGCGTTCCATTACGGACAGGTCTATACGCATTATGGAATTAGTACGCGAGTGACGAAGTCGTACGTAAGTGCCGACTTCGCGCTGAAGAAGAGGCTTTTGCGCCCAGGCGATCTCTTTATCGCGACGACGTCGGAAAATGAGGAAGATCTCGGAAAGTCCGTCGCATGGCTGGGCGACGTGCCTGCAGTTGCAAGCAGTGATGCCTACATCTTTCGATCTGACGCTGATGCGCGGTTTATCTCGCACTTTTTTGCGAGCGCACTCTTTCATAAGCAGAAAATGCCGTTCATTACAGGTGCGAAGGTGAAGCGATTGTCTGGCGATGCTCTCGGGAAGATTTGGATGCCGCTGCCTTCCCTTGCTTATCAGAAGCAGATTGCCGATTCGCTCGACAAGTTTGAAGCGCTCGTCCATGACATCAGTGTTGGACTTCCTGCCGAGCTTAATGCACGTCGTTCGCAATACAAGTACTACCGGGACAAACTCCTGACTTTCGAGGAGGCAGCAGCATGAGTGAGCTGTCTCCGCGCAAGTACGATCCGATCGCCGTGTCCTCCGAGACTACGGTGGTTGCCGAGTACATCCCCGACGCTGCGGCATCCTCCTCGTATCAGTCCGAGGCGGATCTTGAGCGCGAGCTTGTACGCCTGCTGCAGTCGCAGGCGCACGAGTACCTGCCGATTACGTCGGAGGCGCAGCTGATCGCGAACTTGCGCTCGCAGCTCGAGGCGTTGAACTCGACTACTTTCTCTGACGCGGAGTGGGAGCGGTTCTTCTCTGAGCGGATCGCAGGCGCGAACGATGGCATCGTCGACAAGACGGTGCGCATCCACGAGGATGCCGTCCAGCTACTGAATCGCGACGACGGTTCGATCAAGAACGTCACGTTGATTGACAAGCAGAACATCCACAACAACCGTCTCCAGGTCGTCAACCAATACGAGATCGGCGTCGGCGAAGGTGGCTCTGCCCGCTCGAACCGTTACGACGTCACCGTCCTCGTGAACGGCCTGCCGATGGTGCACATCGAACTCAAACGTCGCGGCGTCGACATTCGCGAAGCCTTCAACCAAATCGATCGCTACCAGCGCGACAGCTTCTGGGCGGGCTCTGGCCTCTTTGAGTACGTGCAACTGTTCGTGATCAGCAACGGGACGCTGACGAAGTACTACTCCAACACCACCCGGCGCCAGCACCTCAGTGAGGCGGTCGGCTCGAAGCGGGTGGGCAAGACGTCGAACTCGTTCGAGTTCACCTCGTGGTGGGCCGACGCGCAAAACAAGCCGATCACTGACCTGTCGGCGTTCGCGAAGACGTTCTTCGCGAAGCATGCCCTGCTGAATATCCTGACGAAGTACTGCGTGCTGACGGCCGACCGCATGCTGCTCGTGATGCGCCCTTACCAGATCGTCGCGACCGAGCGGATCCTGCAGCGCATCGACATCGCGACGAATTCCAAGACCCTCGGCAGTGTCGCCGCGGGCGGATACGTGTGGCACACCACCGGTTCGGGTAAGACCCTGACTTCATTCAAGGCTGCGCAGCTCGCGTCGAAGCTGCCGAGCGTCGATAAGGTGCTCTTCGTTGTGGACCGCAAGGACCTCGACTACCAGACGATGCGCGAGTACGACCGCTTCGAGAAGGGCGCCGCGAACTCGAACACCTCGACCGCGGTGCTGAAGAAGCAGCTCGAAGACTCGAACGCACGGATCATCATCACGACGATCCAGAAGCTCACGACGTTCATCGGCGCGAACAAAGGCCACGCGATCTATGACGGCCACGTCGTGATCATCTTCGACGAGTGCCACCGGTCGCAGTTCGGCGACATGCACACTGCGATCACGAAGGCGTTCAAGCGCTACAACCTCTTCGGCTTCACCGGCACGCCGATCTTCGCGTCGAACTCCGGCAGTGGCGGCAACCCGCAGCTGAAGACCACCGAGCAAGCGTTCGGCGAGAAGCTGCACACGTACACGATCGTCGACGCCATCACTGACAAGAACGTGCTGCCGTTCCGCATCGACTACGTCAACACCATCAAGGTCGGCAGCCCCGACGACAGCCAAGTCTCCGCGATCGACAAGGAGAGTGTGCTGCTCGATCCGCGGCGCATCTCCGACATCGTCCGGTACACGCGCGAGCACTTCGATCAGAAGACGAAGCGCGCCGACCACTACACGCTGGGCGAACGACGGGTGCGGGGTTTCAACGCCCTATTCGCGACCGCCTCGATCGGTGCGGCGCGGACCTACTACAACCACTTTCAGCTGCAGCAGGAGGGCTTGCCGTCAGACCAGCGCCTCAAGATCGGCCTGGTCTACTCCTACGGCGCGAACGAGGCCGTCGAGGACGGTGCCCTCGACGAGGAAGGCTTCGATACCGGCTCGCTCACCATGGACGCTCGGACCTTCCTCGACGACGCTATCCAGGACTACAACGAGCTCTACGGCACGTCCTTCGACACCACGGCCGACCGGTTCCAGAACTACTACAAGGACCTTTCGCTCAAGCTCAAGTCCCGCGAGATCGATCTCGTCATCGTCGTGAACATGTTCCTCACCGGCTTCGACGCCACCACGATGAACACGCTCTTCGTCGACAAGAACCTCCGCGCCCACGGCCTCATCCAGGCATACTCGCGCACGAACCGCATCCTGAACTCCGTCAAGACCTACGGCAACATCGTCAGTTTCCGCGACCTTGAGGACGAGACCAACGACGCCATCGCCCTCTTCGGCAACAAGGACGCCCGCGGCGTCGTGCTGCTCAAGCCTTACATCGAGTACTACAACGACTACGCCGAGAAGGTCACCGAGCTGCTGAACGCCTTCCCGCTGGGCGAGCAGATCATCGGCGAGGCCGCGCAGAAGCAGTTCATCCAGCTCTTCGGCGCGATCCTGCGCCTACAGAACATCCTCACTTCCTTTGACGAGTTCGACGGCTCTGCCTTGCTCACCGATCGTCAGGGCCAGGACTACCGCAGCGTCTACCTTGACCTCTATGCCGAGTTCCGCAAAGAGAAGGGCGCCGACAAGGAGCAGATCAACGACGACGTCGTCTTCGAGATCGAGCTGATCAAGCAGGTCGAGATCAACGTCGACTACATCCTCATGCTCGTGCAGAAGTACCGCGACGAGCGCGGGGACGGCGACGACAAGGAGATCCGCGCGGAGATCACTCGTGCCGTCGACGCCAGCCCGACCCTGCGCAACAAGAAGGACCTCATCGAGGACTTCGTCGACTCGCTCTCCGTGGACGGCGAGATCGACAAGGAATGGCGGGCCTTCATCGCCGCCAGGCGCGAGGCCGAGCTCGAGACGATCATCATCGACGAGCAGCTGCGACCCGACGAGACTCGCGTCTTCATCGACGCAGCCTTCCGCGACGGACAGATCCGCACCAGCGGTACCGCGATCACCAAGGTATTGCCGCCGGTGTCACGGTTCTCTGCAGACGGCGGCCACGGTGAGAAGAAGCAGCGTGTGATTCGACTGCTCGACGCCTTCTTCGATCGCTTCTTCGGCCTCAGCTCCAAGAACGGAGAGTGGGGGGTGTGAGCCGGCGGGCGTTCAGCGGCAGACGCCGACCCACAGCCCGTACCGCGCCCGCGTCATCCCCACGTACAACTCCCGGCGCTCGAGCTCCCACCGCTCCCGCTCGGCTTCACTCATCGATGCACGTGCATCGGCGAGCAACCGCCCCCGAACGTGCGCGAGCAGCACCTGCTTGAACTCGAGCCCCTTCGACCGCTTGACGGTGCCGACCTTGACCGCGTCGACCGGCTTTCCGTCGTAGTCCTCGAGCGACACGAAGCGCACGCCCGCTGGGCGGAGCACGGTCATGACGTCGTCCGCCTGCCGGTTCGTCGCGGTCAGGATCCTGACGTCGCCGCGCGAGGTTCCGACGAGTCGCATCACCTCGTTCAGACGAGCGAGCATCGCGGCATCGTGGTCGGCGCGTCCGGCAGCGCAGTGGACAACGGGCGCGGGCCCGTTCCGGGTGACGGCGGATACGGCGTCGCCAGTGCCGTCCACGCCTTCGATGTCCGTGAACGGGTCCGCTGCGACCATTTGCTTCGCGAAGTCGAGGATCTCTGCCGTGTTCCGGTGGTTCACGTCCAGTGCTGAAAGTAAATTGCGTGTTACGGGTTCAGTGTTGGCGGGCGGCTGCCTCTGTGGCTGCCTGCACGTAGCGTCGGGCAGCGCGGGACTGGCGGAGGAGGAGCGGCGTGAAGACGACGGCCGCCAGGAGGAGTGCGCCGCAGAGGACCCGACCGAACCCCGCGGTGAAGGGGTCGTCATCGACGAGGTTCGGGAGCTGTGGCCCGGCGATGCCGAGGTAGAGCAGCAGGAACTGGCCGAGCGCGATCGGTTGGGAGACGGCGCGGAGACGGGCGAGGTTGAACGCCCGTCGTGCGAGGTCGGAGTCGGGCGGCTCGATCGGAGCCCGCTTGGCGATCGCCTGTGAGACGGTCTTGCGGCCGGAGCGCGAGAGTCCTCCGAGAGGCGCCTGCATCTGAGGGGTCAGGCGGAGGGTGGTGGCGATCATCGAGAACGCCCCGGCGAGTCCGCCGACAGCCGCCGTGCACCCGACGACCAGGAGCAGCCGTCCTGGTCCAGCGCCCACGCGCTCGGGTACGACACCGAAGATCCCGCCGACCACGGCTCCGGCCAGGGCGATCCAGACCGTGCGGCGCCAGGCTCGGCGGGCAATCGCTTCGGGCGTCTCTGATCCCTCCGTCACGGTCGTCATACGACGGAGACCGGCGTGTCGGTGCGGCGTTCGTTGTCGGCCGTCGCGGCTTCCGCGTAGCGCCGAGCTCGGCGGCCTCGGACGACCAGCAACGGTACGAGGAACACGACTTCGATGACGAAGAGCGCCAGCAAGATCCGGCTGATGATCGCGCTGCCATCGCTGGTGACGACTCGTGCGAACTGGGGCGCGGCGGCTCCTGCGAACAGCAGGAGGTTCTGGACGAGGATCAGCCCGTTGAACATGGCGGTCCCGCGGGCGAGGGTGAGCGCGCGGTGCTGCAGCTCCGGGCCCGCGTCGTCCGCAAGCGGAACACCCGAGCGGATAGCGCTCTTGATGATCGTGCGACGGTCTCTCGTCAGGTCCTCGGTCGCCTGCGTGATGATCGATGACGCGCGTGCACTGGCGGGGAGCAACGAGAGCATCCCGGCCAGGCCGACCAGCACGGCGACGCACGTGAAGATCGCCAGGGCGACGGTCCAGCCGTCCTCGTCCCGCGACGTTGCCCAACCCGCCACCGCTCCGGCGACCGCGGCGATCGACACGACCAGGGCGGTGCGACGCCGGGCACGCCGGATGGTTCGTTCGTCTTCCCCCACCCGCTCACCCTACGGGGCGGGGCGCAGCCGCGTTCTGGAGCCGAGCACCTGTCGGACGCTGGCGGTGCGGTCGAGGTGAGGCGGGCCTCCAGGCCGGACGCCGTCAGGCGACGCCGCGCCGCGGACGGAAGATCCCTGCGCGGACCAGCCACACGTAGAGCAGGCAGCCGATGCAGACGTCGAAGACGGCGTTGAGGAACGCGGCGACCAGTGCGACCGCGGCACCGATCGGGGCGGCGTACGGCACGCCGAGCAGTGCGAGGAGCAGGGCGACCGCGGTCACGAACAGGCCGACCTGCTGGGCGAAGGTCGGGGGTTCCGGAGCCTCGAGTTCGGCGGGCGGGGCGAGGCGCGGGCGGACGACCCGTCGGAAGAGTGCACCGTAGGGGTGTCGGCGGATGCCGGCGATGCCTCCGACGGCGAAGAGCACGACGATGACCGCGAGCAGCACGATGCCGGCGGCCCACGTCTCGGGGATCAGCGTGAGGACGATCGTTGCGGCGAGGAGCACCGTGGTGATGGCGGCGCCGAAGCGTGGGGAGCGCGGGTCGATGCCGCGTGTGGTGTCGGTCGTGGTGGTCATCGGGACTCCTGGGTGCCGGTGGTTCCTGGGGTGCCTGTGCTGCGTGTGGTTCCTGCGGTGAGGACGGTGTCGAGGGCTGCGGCGAGCTCGGGTGGGCGAGGTGGGCCTCCGAAGCGGGTGCGAACGGTCCGGGAACCGTCGACGAGCAGGACCGTGGGGGTCTGCAGGACGCTGAAGCGGCTCGCCAGTCCGGGGTGCTCGGCGAGGTCGATCTCCAGCCGGGTGACGCCGTCGTGTCGGGCGGCGACGGAGTCCAGGTGCCGGGCCGTCGCGGGGCAGCGGGCGCAGGTCGGAGTGGAGAACTGGACGAGGGTGGCACGCGTGCCGAAGGCTGTCGGCGGGGCGAGGTCGGCGACCGTCCCGGCGTCGCCCGGTGCCGTCGTGGTCCGTGCGCGGCCGGTCTTCGCGCGCAGGAGCAGACCGAGCGCCGTGGCGAGTGCGAGGACTCCCACGAGCACGGCGACGGCCAGGATGTCGGTCATGCCGTGACGGTACGTGGTTCGGCAGCGTTCCGGGCCAACGTGACCGAACGTGACGGGGGCAGGTGTCGGGCCGTGGTTCGTGGCCGTGGGCCGTGGGCCGTGGGCCGTGGTTCGTGGGCCGTGGTTCGTGGGCCGTGGGCCGTGGGCCGTGGGCCTCGGGCCTCGGGTCTTGGGTCTTGGTCTTTGGTCTTGGGTCTCCGGTCTTGGTTCGGGTCACATCCACTGTCGGTGGACCGACCTCTGCCTCGCTTGAATAGGCATACTTTTCAAGGCAACGGGCCACGGCTTGGCGGCGCGGTACCCGTCCCGCGTGGATGTCGGCGTGCGTCCCGCACGCCGGCGAACGGAACGCGCCGCGCTCAGACGCGTCGGAGCAGCCGGGCGACGGCGCCCTGCAACAGCAACAGCAGCGCCCAGAGCAGGCCGATGCTCGGGAACACCACCGACAAGACCAGCGCGGCCGACAGCAGTCCGGCGGCGATGAGCCCCCGCGCCGAGTCGCCCAGCGGGGTGGCGAGCAACTCGGGGTTCCGTCGGAGCACGAGTTCGATGGTGGTGAGCGCCAGGCTCGTCACGACCATGCTGCCGAGGTAGAGCGCGTGGGCCACACGGTCGTCGTTCTCGCCGCTGTTGAGCAGGTTGGCGGCGAACGGCAGGAACACGATGCTGATGAGCCAGACGAAGTTCAGCTGCATGATCCGCGGGTTGTAGGACCGGACGTGCTCGAACACCTGGTGGTGGAGGATCCAGAAGCGCGAGATCAACCAGAAGGTGATGAGGAACTCGAGTAGCGCGGGCCAGTGCTGGCGGAGCAGGTCGCCGGCGCTCTCGCCCGAGGTCATCTCGCTGGCGATGTCGACCAGCGGCAGGATCAACAGCGTGATGGCGATCGCGACGGTGGCGTCGGAGAAGTTCACCAGGCGGTCGAGTCCGCGGTCCGTGCGGGCGTGCTCGGTGCGTGCGTGCTCCGTCATGGGGTGAGTGTAGGGAGTGCACGGGCCGCCGCCCTAGCATCGGGGCGTGAGCTTCGACGTGACACCCGGGCGGTACCGGCACTTCAAGGGCAACGACTACGAGGTCGTCCTCGTCGCCCGTGACGTGGAGACCGAGGAGCCGGTGGTCGTGTACCAGGCGCTCTACGGCGATCGCGGACACTGGGTGCGTTCACTCGCCGACTTCACTGCACACGTCACCCGCGACGGGTACGACGGGCCGCGGTTCGTGCCGGTCGGCACCTGACAGCCCGAGCAACCGGTGTCGGCGCTCGCCCCTAGGCTTTCAGCGCACCGGAGAGCAAGGGGGAGCGCATGCAGATCGGCGTCGACGGGCATGTGCTGCTCAGCCCGAGTGACCTGAGCACGTGGTCGACCTGCGAGTGGGCGTTCCTCCGCCGGCTCGACGCCAAGCTCGGTCGCGGGGAAGCCCTGCCGGACGTGCACGACGACATGCTCGAGCGCACCGCCCGACTGGGGGACCAGCACGAGCTCGACTACCTCGACATCCTCAAGCAGACCCGCGACGTCGTCGAGTTCGACCGCCCCGCCCCGCCGGACTACGCACGCGCCGCCGCCGAAGCGCGCCAGGCCTTCGCCGACGGCGCCGACGTGCTGTACCAGCCGACGTTCCACGCAGCTCCGACGGCCGACGCCCCCGGGTTCATCGGCTTCGCGGACTTCATCATCCGCAACGACCGGGGCGAGTACGAGGTCTACGACACCAAGCTCGCCCGCCACGCCAAGATCAGCGCCCTGCTGCAGCTCGCCGCGTACGCCGAGCAGATGCAGGCGCACGGCATCCCGACCGGTCAGCAGGTGCACCTGGTGCTCGGCGACCGGACGACGACCACGCACGACCTCGCCGACATCGCGCCGGTGTACCGCACGCAGCGCGCCGAACTGCAGCGGGTCATCGCCGAGCGCATGGCCGCCGACGAGTCACTGCAGTGGGGTGACCCGCGCTACTCCTCGTGTGGCCGATGCGACGTCTGCTCAACCCAGGTCGCCGAACACCGCGACCTCGTCCTCGTCGCGGGCATGCGCCTGGACCAGCGCGCGAAGCTGATCAAGCACGAGGTGCGGACGATCGACGACCTGGCGGTCCGCACCCGGGCAGTGCCGGGCTTGTCCCGCGCGACGCAGGATCGGCTGGTGCGTCAGGCGAGCCTCCAGATCGAGACGGAAGGCGCCCGACGGAAGGGCGCCGACGGGCCGGACCAACCCGTCAAGCCGCGCTTCGAGGTCCTCGACGCCCGCGCGCTCGACGCGATCCCGGCACCCGACCCGGGCGACGTGTTCTTCGACTTCGAGGGCGACCCGCTGCACACCGAGGACGGCGTGCACTGGGGCCTCGACTACCTGTTCGGCCTGGTCGACGACCGCGCCGAGTTCACCGCGTTCTGGGCACACACGATCCGCGACGAACGCACCGCGCTCGAAGGCTTCCTCGCCTTCATCGATGAGCGCCGCCAGCGGTACCCCGGCATGCACATCTACCACTACGCGGCCTACGAGCGGACGCACCTGCTGTCCCTCGCGGCCCGGCACGGCGTGGGTGAGGACGCCGTCGACGATCTGCTGCGAGCCGGCGTCCTGGTCGACCTGTACCCGATCGTCCGCAAGGCCCTGGTCGTCGGCAGCCACAGCTACTCCATCAAGAAGCTCGAGCCGCTGTACATGGGGTCGGACCTGCGCGAGAGCGACGTCACGAACGCCGCGGACAGCATCACCGCCTACGTCGACGCGATCGAGGAACTCCGGAACGGCGACGCCGCCGAGGGGCAGCGGATGCTCGACCAGGTCGCCGACTACAACGCCTACGACTGCCGCTCGACCCTGCGCCTGCGCGACTGGCTCCGTTCGCTGCGCACCGACGACCCCGACGCCGCCGACCCGGCGCTCGAGCTCGAGGTCCCACCGATCCCCGTCGAGCGCGAGCCCAATCCGGTGTACGTCGCCCTGGCTGCGCAGCTGGAGGACGTCGACGCCCTCGACCGGACGCCCGACCAGACCGCGTTGGCGCTCGCCGCGGCCGCGATCGACTACCACCGCCGCGAGGCCAAGACCTTCTGGCAGGACCACTTCGACCGCCTGCGGAACCCGGTGGACGACTGGGCCGACACGCGTGACGTCCTGGTCGTGGAGCGTGCGTCCGTCGAGCGCGACTGGGACACGCTGCCGCGTGCCCGCTCGCAGTCGCGGGAACTCCGGTTGTCGGGGACGCTCGCGCCCGGTTCGCGGCTCCGGCCTGGAGGCACGCCCCACCTGGTCTACGACGACCCACTTCCGCCATCGGTCGCCGCTCCGGGCCCCGGGTCGAAGGGCGCGTCGCCGCGCGCCGTGATCGTGGACGTCCGGGACAACGGCGATGCCGTCGAGGTCCTCGTGAAAGAGGGCCTGCCCGTCGGTGGCGAGCCGCACCACGAGTTCCCCGTGGCCCTCGCCCCGTCGGCACCGCCCCGCGCGAAGCCCCAGCCCGAGGCGATCGCGTGGTGGGGTCAGGCCGTGCTCGACGAGTTGCCGGCGATGCTGCCCGACCCTGCGCTCGACCTGCTGCGCCGGGTGCCCCCTCGTGGCCCGATCGTCCCGGTGCAGGGCGACGACACGGTGTCGGCTGTCGTGTCGACCCTGCTCGGTCTCGACCGGTCGTACCTGGCGATCCAGGGCCCTCCCGGCACGGGCAAGACCTACGTCGGCTCGAACGTCGTCGCCCGGCTCGTCCGCGAGTACGGCTGGCGCGTCGGGGTCGTCGGACAGTCCCACGCGACGTCGGAGAACTTCCTGACCTCGGTCGTGAACGCCGGCGTCCCCGCGGACCGGGTCGTGAAGGTGCCGAAGTCCGGCGCGACCGAGGACGAGCTCGACGCCGCAGCCTGGACCCCCGTGAAGAACGGCGCCGCGGTCGCCGCGTTCCTGTCCTCGTGCAAGGCCTCGGGCACGGGCGGTGTCGTCGGGGGCACGGCGTGGACGTTCGCGAACGAGTCGACGATCGAACGCCGTTCCCTCGACCTGCTCGTGGTGGACGAGGCCGGACAGTTCTCCCTCGCCCCGACCATCGCCTCGTCGGTCGCCGCGACCCGGCTCCTGCTGCTCGGCGACCCCCAGCAGCTGCCCCAGGTGTCGCAGGGTTCGCACCCCGAGCCCGTCGACGAGTCCGCGCTCGGCTGGCTCGCCGACGGACAACACGTCCTGCCGTCCGAGTTCGGGTACTTCCTCGCCCGCACCCGCCGCATGGAGCCCGCGCTGACCGAATCCGTCTCGGCCCTGTCCTACGACGGGCAGCTGGCCTCGATGGTCTCCGGCAGGTACCTCGACGGCATCGACGCCGGGGTGCACGCCGTGCCGGTCGTGCACACGGGCAACACGACGTCCTCTGCCGAAGAGGCCGCCCGGGTCGTCGCGCTCGTCGGTGACGTCGTCGGTCGCACCTGGACCGACGGTTCCCAGACCCGGGACCTGACCGACGAGGACGTCATCGTGGTCGCGCCGTACAACGCGCAGGGGGCGCTGATCCGGCAGGAGCTCGACCGCGCTGGCTACACGGGCACCCAGGTCGGCACGGTCGACCTGTTCCAGGGCCGAGAGGCCGTCGTGTCGATCGTGTCCCTGGCGGCGTCGAGTGCGGCGGACATTCCGCGCGGCCTCGACTTCCTGCTCATGCCGAATCGGTTGAACGTGGCGATCTCGCGGGCGATGTGGGCGGCGTACCTCGTGCACTCGCCGGCGCTGACCACGGGGCTGCCCCCGTCGATCGCGGGCCTGTCCCTGCTGTCCCGGTTCATCGAGCTCGTCGACCCTCGCCGCTGAGCTGGGGGGTCACCCCGACTCGACGGTGCCGATCGTCGAGCTGTAGGTCGCCACCGCCCCGAACCGCGCTCCGATGATCGTGACGGTCCACGCGGAGCCGTCCGGGGCGACGGAGTAGAGGACGCGTGCGCCATCAGGAACGGCAGCGAGGCCGGTGTCGTCGGGCAGGAGGATCCGCTCCGGCGCGGTCATCCCGACGGACAGGGTCGACGGGTACGGACCGGCGCCGAACCTCTGCTCCATGACGAAGGCGAGCGTGCCCGCGCTCTGCACAACGGCCGACCGCTCGGTCTCGACGCTCATCGGAGCTGGTGGCGCGGCAGGTTCCGGCGTCGCTGCCGGAACAGCAGACTCCACCGGGGCAGCGATCGCCGAGCGATACGGGACCGCGACCGAGCCGACGGCGGCGCTCCTGCTCTCGAGCGGGAGCGAGAGTGCTGGTAGGTGGACGCCGGTACCGGCCAGAGCAGACCCGATGACCGCGTACGCCATGAGCGCCGTCCCGACGCAGCCGAGGATCACCCCACCGCGGCCGAACGCCCGCGCAGCGGCCGAGCCCCATCGTGCGGTCTTGATCGCCTGCACGCCGAAGACGATCGCCGAGATGCCGATCGTCGAGACGATGAAGCCCGTCTGGATCCCGGACCGTTGCGGCTCGACGAGTGCGATCACCACGCTGCCGAGGCCGAGCAGCATCGCAAGGGTCGCGAACGCCCAGTGCCTCGTGCGCCTGCGCGGCTTCGCGTTCAGCAGCGGTGATGGCGCGTTGAGTGTCGGCAGCCGGCGCGGACCGCTTCGCGAGGGCCCTGACGAGTACTCCGGAGGGGACCAATCTCGTGGTCCTGGCCCGCCCAACGGCATCGTCGTTCCCCCGTCCGCTCAGTCCGACGGACCCATCCTGATGGGCAACGTCGACGTGAGCGATCCCCAGAACTGGGTTGACGGGTTGGCCATGCCTGAACACTGCGGACCGGTACGATCCCGGGCTCCCGACGCTTGATTGGTATGCCTATTCAAGCGTTCGTCGAGTGGCGACGGCGTGCCGCCGGCACCTGCCCCCGCACCCGCTCGGAAGGGGCATCAGTCGTCGGCAGTCGGGACGCCACCCTGAATCTGCACCCGCATCTCGGCGAGGACGTCGGCGTGCAGGAAGTTCGCTTCGGCCGCACTGGTGGGATCGACCACGATGCCGAACTCCTCGGGCAGCGCGGACACGAGTTCGGACATCGGCACCGGACGCCCCTCGGCGTCGGGCAAACCGGCGGCGAGTTCGCCCGGGTCGGTGAAGACGGGCACGAACGGCTTGTCCCGGATCATGACGTGGGCGACGCTGCCGGCCTCTGGAGTGCCCGCCGCCTTCCAGGGGACCCACGCCGCGCTGCGCAGGAAGCCCGCCGGCGAGGCGGCCATCCTGCGTCGCAGTTCGGCAGACGCGGTCGGCGGGGCCTTGTCGACGCCTCGGCCGAAAGCTGATCCGTTCGTCTCATCGGTACTCACGCCAGCCATGCTGTCACGGTCGGCGGAAACGGCGGGGCCGAGCCGCGCCTCCAGGCCGTGCCCGGCGCACGCGGACGTGCGCCGGGCGTCGAGGTCGCGTACCCGGGCTGGTTGCCGATGCCCCGGACGCCAGGGATCGCCCAGGGCAGCGCCGACCTCAGCTCGCGGTGATCGAACCCGTCGCTGCGATGGTGCCCGCCATGATGACGACCATCGTCGCGGCCTCGATCTCCTCGAGCACAGCCTTCACCGCCGGGCTCGCCCAGGTGCCCGAGGTGATCTCCTTGACCAGGTCCTTGTCGACGGCACCGAACTGCTTGCGCAGGGTGTTCGTCGCGTCGAGCAAGCCGATCACCGCGGCGGAGAACGGCGTGGGTCCTGCCCGGCCAGCCAGCACGTCCGCGATGCCTGATCGCAGCAGCGCCTCCGGGGCTCCGTCCCGCTCCGGGTGCTTCGTGGTGGGGAAGAGGCCGAGCACCTTCCCCTGCTCGACCCTGATGACGCCGCGCTCGACGAGTCCGGCGAACACGTCGTCGCGCAGCTGGCGCTTGCCGAGTCGGCTCACCCACCACTTCGCCTTGCGCGGTGCACCGGCCGCCGCGATGGAGCCGACCACGCCGTCGAGCACGGGGTCGCCCGTTGCGGCGCCGTTCACGACGGTGACGAGTCCGTCCTGCAGTGAGACGACACCGCGCAGCGCGAGGTCGGCGAGGACCGCTCCCGCGAGACCCGTGTCGAGCGTCGAACCATCGAGAGCGTGGCGTCCGTCGGGCTCGACCTGGAGGAGCGCGAACGCCTGTGGGACCGTGAGCTGCTCAGCCATGTCCGCAGCCTGCCACGCGGGGCGGAGGCACGCCGGGCCTCCGAGCCGACACCCAGCGGCGCCGGACCGCTTGATGCCTGGATAAGGTGCTGTCCCGTGGGGATGCGCGGTTTGGTGTGGGACGGGACGCGACGACACGGCGTGCTGCTCGCGATCGCCCTGGTCCCGGTGCTCGCTGCGGTCGCGGAGACGGCTGCGCTGACGCTGTCCCGCGACCCGGACTGGGGCAGCGGCATCACCGGAGTGGTGGCGGCGATGACCGTCGCCGGGCTCGTCGTGGGCGTGCGCTACAACCCGCTGAACGACATCGCGACCCGGAACCGTCGGTCCGCGCAGGAGCGGACGTCGCGGGAGTCGCGCCGCTCGTTCCTCGACTTGCTGGTGCTCGACCTGGTCTTCATCGTGCTCGGCTTGCCGTTCGGCGGCGTGCTCGCGATCCGCGAGGGCGACCCGAGCGCGTGGTTCCTGTCGCTGGTGTTCGGCTTCCTGTCCGCGATCGCGTTGCTGCTGGCCTGGGTGGTCGACATGTTCGTCGTGCTGCCGATCGTGTCGATGGTCGGCGCTCTGATCGGCGCGAAGGGATCGAGCAGGACCGCGGCGTCGGCCGGGGCGGTGTTCCTGTCCGTCCTGGTGTTCGCCGTCGCGGTCACCGTCGCCGTCCCGAGCACCGACCACGGGTACCTCGGGCGGGCCGGGCGGTTCCTCGAGGCCATCGGGGTCCTCGCCGGTCTGCCGTTCCGGGACGCCGCGAACCCCGCGCTCCTCTGGCTCGCCCGGCTCGCGCTCGTGCTGCTCGTCCTGTCGATCATCTGGCTGGTGCGTGAGGGGCGCGGGCTGCGTCACGCCCGGGGAGACCGCCCACGCCGGCCGCGCTGACGGCAGCGGCGGCAGCCAGCCCGACGTCAGCAGGCGTCCAGCACCCGGGCCATCGCGTCCCGCTCCGCCGGAGCCACCCACAGGCGGTACTTCGCCTTCACCGTGACCTGGTGCTCGACGTAGGTGCAGCGGAACGCCTTGTTCGCGGGGAGCCAGGTGGCGGCGTCGCCGGAGCCCTTCTGCGAGTTGGACCGCCCGTCGACGGCGAACAGGTTCGCCGGGTCGTTCGCCAGCGCCTGCCGCTCGGTCTCGGTGAGCTGCTGGGCCCCGGTGCGCCAGGCGTTCTCGAGCGCGACGACGTGGTCGATCTGCACGAGGGTCGAGGTCGTGTTGCCGCGCACGAAGTCCACCGTCGCGCCGGTGTACGGCGAGACGAGGGTGCCGGTGAGCACCTTGCAGCGGCCCTCGCGGGTGATGTCGGCGAGGTCGCGGGCGAGGACGTCGTTCCGGGTGTCGCACCCGTTGCGGTCGACGTCGAGCCAGGCGCTGCCGAAGTCGCCGGTGCGGTCGTAGCCGGTGCCGGCGGCCTTGCCCTTGACGGGCAGGTCGGCGAGCTGGGTGCGTGCGCGGACCGCGTCGGCGTCGGTTCCGCGGCTGACGGTCGGACTGGAGGCGGGGGTCGCCCCCGACGACGCCTGCTGCGGTCCGATGGTGGTCGTCTCCCCGGCCGTGGGACCGCCCGCCGCGGTCGTTCCCCCCTTGGTCGTGCCCGCCGCGTCGGCGTCCGGTCCGAGGACGCCGGACGCATCGAGCGCGTACCCGCCGACGGCGAGGGCCAGGACGACGAGGACGGAGGTCAGGGTGATGCGGCTGCGGCGTCGGTGGGACGTCATGCGGTGGGACTCCAGGTGGTGCAGGGCGGAACGGTGGTGCGGGTGCAGGTGCGGGCGGTGCGGATCAGGTCAGCAGGGAGCGGATGTCGTCGGCGGTCAGGTCGTCGGCGAACAGGGCGTCGTCGTCGATCATCGTGGCGAAGAGCTCGGCCTTGCGGGCCGCGAGGGCGAGGACCTTCTCCTCGATGGTGTCCTCGGCGATGAACCGTTGGACGCTCACCGACCGGGTCTGCCCGATGCGGTGCGTGCGGTCGACGGCCTGGGACTCGGCGGCGGGGTTCCACCACGGGTCGAGCACGAACACGGTGTCCGCCTCGGTCAGGGTGAGCCCGAACCCGCCGGCCTTCAACGAGATGAGGAACGCCGGGGCCGTGCCCTGCCGGAAGCGCTCGATGACCTCCGGGCGCTTGCGAGTGGATCCGTCGAGGTACTCGTAGCCGATGCCGCGGGCGTCGAGGGCGTCGGACACCATCCGCAGGAACGAGGTGAACTGGCTGAACACCAGGGCGCGACGGCCCTCCGCGGCGAGCTGCTCGAGTTCGTCGAGCAGCAGGTCGAGCTTGGCGGAGGGGATCTGAGGTGCGGAACCGTCCGAGTCGCTCGCCGGCGTCGACACCAGCGCCGGCGACAGCGCGAGCATCCGCAGCAGCGTCAGCGACCGGAACACGATCATCCGGTTCTTCGACAGGTCGTCGATCAGGTCGAGGACCTTCAGGCGCTCCCGGTTCAGGGTGCGCTCGTACAGCTCCCGGTGCGCGGGGTCGAGCGTGACCCGGACGACTTGTTCCTGCTTCGGCGGCAGGTCGGCCGCGACGGCTTCCTTGGTGCGGCGGAGCATGAGCGGCCGGATCCGTCGGCGCAGCCGCCCGGTGAGTTCCTGCCGGGCCTCGCCGCGGAGCTCGGGCGACGCGAGGGGCTTCACGTAGTCGTCGCCGAACCGGGTCCAGGTGGACAGCAGCCCGGGCGCGACGATGTGGAACAGTGCCCACAGGTCGGTCAGTCCGTTCTCGAGCGGGGTGCCGGTGATCGCGAACTTCACCGGTGCCTGCAGCTCCGAGGCCACACGGTGGGTCTGGGACTGCGGGTTCTTCACGAACTGGGCCTCGTCGAGCACCAGCGCCGACCACGGCAGGTCGGTCCAGGCGCGGGCGTCGAGCCGGAGCAGCGCGTACGAGGTGACGACCACGTCCGACGCAGCGGCGGTCCGGGCGACGAGCCCCGGGTCCTTCAGCGACGTCGAGGTCACCGTCGCGACCCGCAGCGACGGCACGAACTTGGCCGCCTCGGCTGCCCAGTTGCCGACGACCGAGGTCGGTGCGACGACCAGGAACGGGGGCGCGTCGGGCTCCGCGGCACGACGTGCGGCGACCATCGCGAGCACCTGCAGGGTCTTGCCGAGGCCCATGTCGTCGGCGAGCACCCCGCCGATGCCGTGCGTCACCAGGAACGACAGCCACGCGTACCCGGCGTGCTGGTACGGCCGCAGGTCGGCGTGCACGGTGTCCGGCACGGGGACGTCACCCGGGGGAGTCGCCCCGAGCAGCCCCGAGGCGATCGCCTGCCACCGCTCGTCGTGCGAGGTCTCGTCGGCCAGCAGGTCGAACTCCGACCACAGCCCGGCGTGCAGGGGCGTGACGGCGATCGGCTGGTCGGGCTCCCACTCGTCCAGGTCGCGGGCCTCGTCGATGAGCTCCTTGAGCCGGTCGAACGCGGGGTCGGCCAGCGACAGGTACGAGTTGTCGACGAGCTTCAGCCGTCGCTGCCGACCAGCGAGCGCGGTGAGCAACGGCGTGAAGGGGATCTGCTTGCCGTTGACGCTGACGATGATGCCGAGGTCGAACCAGTCGTGCTTGTCCGACGGCATCGTCGTGACACGGATGTGCGGCCGCCCGCTCAACCGCTCGTAGTCGAGCCGCTCGCCCTGCACGACGGTGCGGACGCCGAGCGACGGCAGCTCGGGCAGGAACTCGTTCGCGAACACCGCGACGTCGGCCCCGTCGATGGTGCCGTCCTGGAACCAGTCCAGTCCGCCACCGGGTCCGGCGGGGCGGACGGGAGGCCCGGCCTGCGTCACGTCGTCGTCCGGCGTCGTCGCCGTGGTCGGCTCCACGGCCGTGACCGTGACCGTGGCCGCGGGCGGGTCCGCCACGGCTGCGTCCTCGGTGCCGGCCGGATCGTCGGCGGCACGGAGCCCGGACAGTTCGGGGAGCGGACCGTGCAGGGACACCGGGTCCTTCCGGCCGTCAACGTGCCAGTGCCAGTGCAGGTGCACGCGGTCGTCGGTGCGCGGGGCCCGGGCCGGCTCGAAGGTCGCGGTGAGCACGAGCTCGGGCGGGGTGCGCTCGGGCAGCTCCACCGAGCCGTCGGAGCTGACCAGGCCGAGGGCGCCGCGCAACCGGGGCGACCAGTCGGCCAGGAACTCCTCGACCTCGGCGATCGGCACGGTGATCCGGGTGCCCTCGACGAGCATGCGCCGCTGGTCCTCGGGCACCGGCGCCGGGGTCGGTGCGACGGCCACCGTGAACTCGGGGCTCTCGCGGAACACGTACACGCCGTGGTCGCCGATCATCCGCGCTGCTCCGGGCACCACGGGCCGGCCGTCGAGCACGGCACTCGCGCCGATCACCACGGCGCCGTCGTGTCGGGCCACGTCGAGCAGCACCTGGGCCTGCGTGCCGAGCACCGCACCGCCCTCGCGCTTGCCGGTGACGAAGGCGATGTCGAGTGCCGCGGCCTGCTGCAGGAGCGGCCAGAGCAGGGGGCTCCGGAAGTCGTCGAGGTGCAGCCAGTCGCTCTCACCCGGCAGGCCCGCGAGCTGCCCGGCACGGTGCAGGGCGGCGAGCTGCAGGAACCAGGCGTGCTGCTCGGCCCCGACGCCGAGCCGGTTCTGCGAGTAGGGGAGCGTGCCCCAGGTCAGCTGCCCGCGCACCCAGTTGCCGGCGTCGCTGCGGGTCACCGGACGGACCCCGAGCCGCACGCTGCGGGACGGAGCCGGCAGGGCGCGGCCGGCGGCACGGGCGCGCGAGGCGAGCTTGGCGGGGACCGCGTCACGCAACTCGAACTGCAGTCCCATCCGGGTGCCCTGCGGGGTGGGCGCCCGTTCGTCGTCACCGGCGAGGCGGGCGAGGTCGTGCCTCCAGTCCGAGGGCGGCGGAGCCGGCGTCTCCGGGCGTGGGCCGGCGTTCGCGGCGAGGGCGCGGGCGTTGATGGTGAGGAGCGCGGCCGCGACGTGCTTGCAGTCGCCGCCGAGCGGGCAACTGCAGGTGCTGCGGACCGGGCGGACGAAGTCGCCGCGTGCCGGGGTGGTGTCGACGCGGAGTTCGTACGGGTCGTCGGCGGTGCCGGACACGACCGCGGTGACCGTGCCGTCGTCGTCGTGCCAGGTGGCGTCGTCCACCAGGCCGGCGCGGACGACGTCGCGTGCGCGGCCGAAGGTCTGCGGCCCGACGAAGCGGATGACGTCGACGGCGTCGATCATCGGGGCAGCAGGCACGGGACCATCGTGCCAGCCACCACCGACGATCCGCGCCGCCACTCTGTGCGCCGCACATGCGACAGGACTACCGTCCAACTCGGAGCGCGACGACAGCGGTCCACGGAATCGATTGGAACCTCATGCCGGACCGACTGCGGTGGGTACGCGACTCAGCCGACCACTGGAACGGGTTGCTCGACTCCGAGGTCGTGTGCGACATCACCCGCACTGATTCGTACACCGTCGATTCCCCGGACCACTCGTTGACCGGCGGGCACTCGTCGTTCGAGAGCGCAGCGGCGCAGGTGCACGGCTGGGTTCGCTGGACCGGCCGTTAGGCCGCGGAACGCAACCTGGTTGTAGGACCACCCGCTGCTCCCTAGCGTGAGAGGGCAGGCCGGGGACCACCCGGAGGTGACCACACCGCTCTGCTCCAGGAGAGAGAGGTGTTCCCATGACCGACACGACCGAGTCGCAGTCGCCTGCCCACCTGCCTGCTCCACCACGCTCGCTCGTCGCCGTGGCCGGCCAGGACACCGACGAAGCCATCAGCTCGCTCGCTGGCATGTACGCGGGCAAGTCCTGGTACTCCCGAGCCCTCGACCAGGACTACTGGTTCAAGTACGTCGGCGTCGGTGACGAACGGCTGAGCATCCGCCGTTCCCAGATGCACGGGTACCTGCGGGGAGACGTCGCCACCGAGGGCGAGGTCGTCGTGCAGTGGCTCGAGCGCGGCGAGGCCCGCGTCGACGTCGGCCGCGACGAGGTCCGCATGCAGCCGGGCATCCCCACCATGTTCCCCGTCGAGCGCCGGTTCGAGATGGAGTACCAGGACTGGGACCAGCGCCTGGTGCACCTGCGCCGCGACCTGGTGCTCGACGTCGCCGCCGAGGACCACCTGGTCGACGGCACCATGGCGTTCGACACCACCGCGGCGCCGGACCCCGCCGCCGTCGGACTCTGGCGCACCGCCGTGTCGGGGGCGCTCCGGGCCCTCCGCGAGGAGGGCGAGGGGTCCCTCGCCTGGCACGAGGCGCAGCGCGACGTCGCCCGTGCGCTGTTCCGGATCTACCCGCTGCAGGCCGAACGGTTCCCCACCGGCTACGGCACCCGCAGCGACGGACGCCTCCGGGCCGCGGTCGAGTTCATCCAGGCGCACGCGCACGAGCCCCTGACCGTCGCCGACATCGCGCAGGCCGCGGGGCTGAGCATCCGCGGGATCCAGGAGTCGTTCCAGCGGGCGTTCGAGCGCTCGCCGATGACGTACCTGCGCGAGGTGCGGCTCGGGCGGGTGCACGAGGAACTTCGGATCCTCGACCCGCAGGCGACCTCGGTGGCGGACGTCGCCCGGCGGTGGGGCTTCGCGCACATGGGGCGGTTCGCCTCGGTGTACGCGAACCGGTTCGGGGAGTACCCGCGGGAGACGTTGCGGCGCTGAGCTCTGCTCCTCCCAGCAGCGTGAGCGCCCCTCGAAATGGGGGTCCCCCGGCCTGGGGTAGAACTGACAGTCTGCTCGGGGGGGTGCGAGGGGCGTACCCCCTGAGGGGAGCTCCATGAGCAGTCCATCCGGTCCGACCGAGGACGACGGTCATCCCGTCTTCCTCGGGGAGACGAGCAGACGATCCGTCCTGCTCTTCGCTGCCGCGGCAGCAGTCACTGCGGCGACGCTCAGTGGCACGTCTCGGGCGTTCGGCATCGAGCCGTCGAACCTGACGTACCCGTCGTACCCCGAGTCGACCTCGACGCGGGATCGTGCGTTCTCGGCCAGGGCGGCCGAAGAGTTCGCGAACGGCAAGATCCCGGTCAGCGAGCTGACCTACGTGGCGGAGTCGACGAACGCCCTGGGCAAGCAGTACCTGCTGGCGAGCGCCGCCACGGCCTACTCCGCCCTGGGCAAGGCGTACCAGGCCGCGCTCAACAAGCCGATGACGATGGCCGAGGGGTACCGGGACTACGCGCGCCAGGAGTACCTCTACCAGGGGTACATCCAGCAGAAGCCTGGGTTCAACCAGGCGGCGTACCCCGGGACCTCGATCCACGGGTTGGGTCGGGCCGTGGACTTCAGCGGAGGTGTCAACAGCTACGGCACGCCCGAGAAGGCGTGGATGAACGCCAACGGCCCGACCTTCGGCTGGCAGCCGGTCGGCGACGGTTTCGACTCCCGTGAACCGTGGCACTTCGAGTACGACGGCTCCTACCAGCCGGAAGAACCAGCACCGCCCGTCAACGAACGACAGGAAGACACAGACATGAAGCTCATCACCAACAACGGACGCACCTGGCTCGTCGGCGAGTTCACGGCGGTCGAGATCGACACCGACTTCCTCAACGAGCTGAAGTCGGCCTACAACGTCCCGGGTTCGCTCGGCAACCTCCGCGCTGCACTCGCGGCGCAGTACGGCGAACCGGTCGCCATCCAGGCCGCCGGCAACGTCGAGGGCATCATCGCGGTCGCGAAGAAGAACCGCGCGGGCCTGGTCAGCGAGCTCAAGCGCTGACCACCGACCACTGCACGGACGAGGGGCCTGCCGGCGATCTGGCAGGCCCCTCGTCTGCGTGTGCTCGCTGGTGCTCCGGGCACGTGCTCGTGCAGCGGTGTCGGATCGGTTAAGCGGCCTCAGTAGTCCCCATCGCTGACGTGAGCTCCCGAGCTCTGGCACTTCCCGCGATGGGGAGCGAGAGTCGTCACCGAATCGCAACGTGCCGACACCCGGTTGTTCACGAGCGAGCACCCGGCAGGTCCTCCCGGGCGTCGGGTGCTCAGTCGCGCAGGGGCTTACCGCCGGTCACCTCGCCCGTCGCCAACTTGCTGTGGCGTCGTGAGTACCCGAAGTACACCCCGAGCCCGATCGCGAACCAGATCGCGAACCGCACCCAGGTCTCCCACTGCAGGAACGTGACGAGCCACAGCGACGCGATGACGCCGATGATCGGGATGACGGGCATGAACGGCAGCCGGAACTGGCGGTCCAGGTCGGGCTGCCGGTAGCGCAACACCACCACGGCCGAGCACACCACGACGAACGCGAGCAGGATGCCGATGTTCGTGAGCTCGGCGACGACACCGATGGGCAGCACCCCGGCCAGGATCGCCGACGCGATGCCGAGGATCCAGGTCACGCGGGTCGGCACGTGCCGCTTCGGGTCGGTCTTCGCGAACCACTTCGGCATCAGGCCGTCGCGACTCATCGAGAACCAGACGCGCGAAGCACCGAGCATGAACGTCACCAGCACCGTGACGATGCCGACGATGGCACCGATCGCGATGACGTTGGCGACACCGCCGAGGCCGACGGACGCGAACGCCGACGAGAAGCCCGACGCCGGGTCGATGTCGGTGTACTTCTGCATCCCGGTGAGCACGAGGGTCGCCAGGACGTACAGCACCATCGAGATGCCGAGGGACAGCAGGATCGCCTTCGGCATGTGCTTGCGGGCGTCGGTGGACTCCTCGGCCGCGGTGGACATGGCGTCGTAGCCGAACACGGCGAAGAACACGGTCGCGGCACCGGTCATCACGCCGCCGAAGCCGAACGGGAAGTACGGGGAGTAGTTCGCACTGTTGATGTGGAACACGCCGAGCACGACGATGAGCACGACGAGCGCCACCTTGATGCCGACGGCGACGAACTCGAACCGGGCGGCGCTGCGGATGCCGCGCGTCAGCACGAACGCGGTGAGCAGGCACAACGCGATCGCGAAGACGTCGATCACGTGCCCGTCACCGGTGCCCGGGGCGCCGAGCATCCACGCGGGCAGGTCGATGCCGAACTGGCCGACCAGGAACCCCACGTAGCCGGAGATGCCGATCGCGACCACCGCCACGATCGCCGTGTACTCGAGCAGCAGGTCCCAGCCGATGAACCACCCGACGATCTCGCCGAGCACCGCGTAGCCGTACGTGTACGCGCTGCCGGCCTTCGGGATGAGCCCCGCGAACTCGGCGTACGACAGGGCAGCGGCGGCGCTCGCGACCCCGGCGACCAGGAAGCTGATCAGCACCGCGGGCCCGGCGACGCCGTTCGCGACGGTGCCGGCGAGGGTGAAGATGCCGGCGCCGATGATGCCGCCGATGCCGATCGCGGTGAGCTGCCACAGACCGAGGTGCCGTTTCAGGCCGTCCTCGCCCCCGGCCTCGTCATCGATCGTGTCGATGGGCTTCCGTCGGAACAGGGTGCGTGTCGTCGTCGTCACCCGCCCATGGTGCACCCGGAGGCGGTCGCGCGCACGTGCGGGCTGTGGGTGTTCGGGCGGCTGGCTGAGCGCGTGCGCGGCGGGGTTTCGCGGTGGGCGACACTTCTCGCGCCGCCGATCCCGTGAACTGTCGCTGGGCGCGAAAGGTCGGGCGCACGAAAGCAGCCCCGCGCACGCACGCGGCGCACCGCAGGCGCCGGGCGTAGACCTGGAGCATGCGCCACCCGAAGAGGACCGAGCCCGGCCCCGGCCAGGAGTCCGTCTGGGACTACCCCCGCCCACCCGCCGTCGAGCGGGTCACCGCCCGCGTCGTCGTCCGTCTCGGCGGCACGGTCGTCGCCGACACGACCGACGCCCTCCGCGTGCTCGAGACCTCGCACCCGCCGGTCTACTACCTGCCGACGGCCGACCTGGCCGAGGGCGCGCTCGTGAAGGCGTCCGGTTCGAGCATGTGCGAGTTCAAGGGCCTGGCGCGCTACTTCGACGTCGTCGGCGGCGACGGGACGGTCGCGAGCCGTGCCGCCTGGAACTACCCGACGCCCGTGCCCGGCTACGAGTCGCTGCGGGAACGCGTGGCGATCTACCCGTCCGCGATGGACTCGTGCGAGGTCGGCGGCGAACGGGTCCAGGCGCAGGACGGCGACTTCTACGGCGGCTGGATCACGTCGGACATCGTCGGACCGTTCAAGGGAGCCCCCGGCACGCTCGGTTGGTGACCCGGCGTCAGCGGTTGGCGTACGGCGACCAGAACGGCGGCGGGAACGCGCCCCCGGTGACGATGACGAGCACCTGCCAGACGAGCATGACGAGCCCGGCGGTCCCGATCACGATGCCGATCCACGACCACGCCTGCACCGCTCGACGCCGACCGGCGATCCGGATCGCCCGCCAGCCGCTCAGCACGCACACCAGCCCGAACACGGCGCCGAGCAGCACGTGCCGCACGGTCGACTGCGCGGGCACGATGATGCCGAGGTAGAACGCGACCGGTCCGAGCAACACCGCGAAGGTCGCCGGAGCTGCCGGCGGTTCGTGGTCCCGAGCGACTGCTCCCATGGACCGCATGATAGCGAGTGAACCTCGCTTCGTGCACGTCCACGTCGCGCAGCGCGGGCACCGGATCGAGGGAGCGGGCACCATGGGGGCATGCGTTCTGTCTTCCGCGTCCTGCTCGGCCTGGTCCTCGTCGTCGCGGGCACGAGTCACCTCACCTTCGCGCGCAAGGAGTTCGCGGCGCAGGTGCCCGACTTCCTCCCACTGGACGACGACACGACGGTGCTCGCGTCGGGGGTCGCGGAGATCACGCTCGGCTCGGCCCTGGTACTCGCTCCGAAGCCGACCCGCCGCTTCGTCGGCTCGGTCGCGGCCGTGTTCTTCACGGTCATCTTCCCCGGCAACCTGTCGCAGTGGGTGAACCGCCGCGATGCCTTCGGTCTGGACAGTGACGAGAAGCGCTTCGTCCGCCTGTTCGGTCAGCCCGTCCTCATCGCGCTCGCCCTCTGGTCGACGCGCGGCCGGCGCTCCTGATGGGCGCGCCCGCGCGCCAGAGCGGCCCGCCAGCCGGGGCGGGTCCCGATCCGCTCGGGTCCGGTCCGGCACGTTTCGGTCGGGAGGCCCGCCACCCACTGACAGGCCGCAGCCGCGTCGCGGACGTGGTCGCCTCCACCGCCCTGCTCGTGGTGCTCACGGTCGGCGCGTTGGCAGCGGGGTGGGCGATCAGACTGATGTCGCTCGCGTTCGTGTCGTGCGCGGCCCCGGGCAACACCTGCAACGAGACGCTGGGTGACTCGGTCGTCGTCGTGGGGCCGATCGTCGTGGCGGCGGTACTGGTCGCGACGCTCGCGGTCTGCGTGCTGCGGCTCGTGCGGCGTCGGCTGACCTGGCCGGTGGTGCTCGTCGGCATGGCGGCGATCGTGGCGGTGTTCTTCGCCTCGCTGTTGCTCGTCGACAGCTCGGTCACACACGGCATCTAGGCGCTTCTTCCTCCACAGGTGGGCAGGGTCGCGTGTCTCTCCACAGAAGCCGAGGTGCGCCTCGCTGGCGGTGTTCGAACCGACACGCTGGAGCCATGCCTGACACCGAGATGCTCGACCGCCTGATCCGTGAACCCGTCCGCACCGACGACGACGTCGTCCGACTCGTCGAAGCCGTCGTCGAACGACCGCTGCGCCGGCAGTGCTGGGTGCTGTTCCTCGACGACCGGGGGATGTCGATCCCGTTCCTGCTGCCGATCGCCGACCTGCCGTACTCCCCGGACGAGCACGTGGACGACTTCGCGGCCCTGATCGCGGACATCGTGGCGCAGCTCGGGGCCGTCGACGTCGTGCTCGTGTGGGAGCGTCCTGACGCCGACCGGCTCTACCCGGTGGACTGGGAGTGGGTCGACGCCTGCGCGTGCGCCCTCGACGAGCAGTCGGTCCGGCTCCGCGCACAGGTCGTCGTGCACTCCGGGGGAGCCGCGATCGTCGAGTTCGACGAGGACACGAAGGCGGTGGCCTCGTGAGCGGTCAGCCCTGGGGAGCGGTGTCCGGCACGTCCTGGCCGGTGAGCTCCTCGACGATCGCCTTCGCCTGCGGCCACGACTTCGCGTAGTGGTCCGGGTCCGAGTTGATCTGCACCGCGTGCGCCATCTGCGTCGGGCTCATCGTCTTCCAGCCGGGCACCTTCACCAGCTTCGCGTAGAACATCGACGCGGCCGTGTACGGGTCCATCCGCTGCTCGTACGTGCCCCAGGCGCCGTTGTCGCGCTGCTGGAACAGGCCTCGGCTGTCCGGGCCGGCTGCGTCGCCGTGGTCGAGGTTCACCAGGCTCGACTCCCCGATGGCGGTCATGACCCCGACGGCCTGCGTGTGCGGACCGATGCCGAGTGCCTGGGCGGCTTCGATCACGTGTGCGGCGTTGACCAGGCGGTCCTGGCAGAAGCCGCCGACGGGTCCGGCCGGTACGACCATCCCGCCGATCGTCTTCGAGGCGACGGCCGGGCACGCGGGAGTCGGGGTGGCGGCGCTCGACTTCGCGATGTCGGCGAGCGAGTTGACCGCAATCACGACGAGGACGACCACGCCGATGCCGACCGCCACGATCCCGGCGCCGAACACCGAGGCGAGGGTGATGCCGACACGGCGCATGACGGACCTCTCGACGGGCTGGGCGGGCGGAGCAGGAAGGGCAGCACGAGCGTACGGGCGCCTCCTGGGAAGCGTGCGGCGGCCCGCCGTGATCGCACGCTCCGCGGTTCGCGGTCGGGGTTCGTTGCTCGCCGCGGGGCAGGTGCATCGCCGGCAACGAGAGACGGTTCTGGTTCACGAAGCGGGGGCTTCGCGAACCAGAACCGTCAGGATTCGTGCGTGGGTGCTCAGCTGTCGTGCGGCGGGCGCTGCACCTTCGTCGGCTCCGTCACGAGTCCGGTCGGGGCCTTCTCGGCCTGCTTCCGTCCGTGGGTGAACCAGGTCAGGACCCAGAGCAGCACGCCCAGGGCCAGCAGCGCGCCGGCGATCTGGTACTGCTGCGGGTCGCGACCGGACGAGAACGGCATGACGAGCCACAGGCACGTGACGATGCCGATGACCGGGATGATGACGCCGGCGCGGAAGTGCTTGTGGTCGACCTTGTCGCGGCGCAGCACGAGCACGGTCACGTTGACGACGGCGAACACCGTCAGCAGCAACAGCGAGGTGGTGCCACCGAGGACGACGACGATGGGGGAGTCCGGGTCGAGCGAGACCCACCCGATCAGCAGCAGCGAGATGAGCGTGGTGAAGACGATCGCGGTCGACGGGGTGCGCCGGGCGGGGGAGATGCGGGACAGGAAGCCCGGCAGCACGCCCTGCTTGCTCATGCCGTAGAGCAGGCGCGACGCCATCATCATGTTGATCAGGGCCGTGTTGGCGACGGCGAACATCGAGATGAAGGGCAGCAGGTCGGCGATCGGGAAGTCCGGCGCGGCGGTCTGCACGACGGTGACGAGCGGGGTCTCGTTGCCGGCCAGTTCACCGATCGGCACCACGGCCACGGCGCAGATCGACACGAGCACGTAGATCACGGCGGTGATGCCGAGGCCCGTGAGCATGATCTTCGGGAAGATGCGCGAGGGGTCCTTGGTCTCCTCGGCCATGTTGACCGAGTCCTCGAAGCCGACCATCGCGAAGAACGCCAGCGACGTCGCGGTGCTGATCGACAGCAGCAGGGACTTGTCCTCCGGCGTCTCGAACATCACGACCCGCGAGAAGTCCGCGTTGCCGCCCGCGATCGCCCAGAACCCGATCAGGATCACCATGACGAGACCGGACAGCTCGACGAGCGTCAGCACGACGTTCGTCTTGACGCTCTCGCTCACCCCGCGGAAGTTGATGAACATCACCGCGAGCATGAAGCCCATCGCGATGAGCATCACCACGCCGTTCGGCAGCTCGATGCCGAACCCGGCGCCGAGGTTCGCCGCGAACGCCCGCGATGCCGTCGACGCCGACGTGATCCCGGAACACATCACGATGAACGTCACGATGAAGGTGACGAAGTGGATGCCGAACGCCTTGTGCACGTAGAGGGCGGCACCGGCGGTCTGCGGGTACTTCGTCACGAGTTCGAGGTACGAGAACGCCGTCAGCAGCGCGACCGCGAACGCGATGAGGAAGGGGAGCCACGCTGCCCCGCCGACCTCGGCCGCGACCTGGCCGGTGAGCGCGTAGACACCCGTGCCGAGGATGTCGCCGACGATGAAGAGCAGCAGGAGCTTGGGACCGATGACCCGGCGGAGCTCGTGCTGCTCCTGCTGTGGGCGGTCCGTCTTGGTGGTGGCCATGCGTCACCCTTGCGCGCGAGATGCCTTTCTGTCCAGTCCCACAGGGAGGTTTCTCGCGATCGCAACACGGTCGCTCGGCGACGGATACGCTCCGGCCATGGACCAGCAGTCGAACACCACCGAGGAGCCCATCGAGTTCGCGGACTTCAACGCGAAGCTCCTGGTGCTCGACGTCCTCTGTTACGACCTCGATGTCCTCGACCCCTACGACCCGGACGCCGAGGACGAGACCGACGAGGACCTCGACGTCGACGGGCAGGACGACCGGGCGCGCGAGTACTACGACGACCTCGACCTGCTGCCGTCGCACCTGTCGCTCGTCACCGAGATCACGGTGGACTCCGACCTCGAGGTGCTGCGGGACGTCCACCCCGGCTGGGACGGCTCGGACGACCGCTTCGACCCGCAGAACTGGGACGACGTGCTCGACCTGCCGGAGCTCCGTACCGTGTACGCCGCCGCACCGCTGCCCGCCCACGTCGCCGAGCGGCTCGCGGCCAAGGGCGTCGAGGTCCGCTCCGCCTGAGCGGGACTCGACCGGGACGGACCGACGGCTAGTGGTCCAGCGTCCGCAGCTGTTCGGTGAACTGCTTCGCGCCGCCCTGCGCCGGGTGCCGCACGGCGATCGCCTCGATTCCGGCCAGGGCGAGCGCTCCCTGAGCCTTCCGACCGACGGCGACCACCCGGACCCGGTCGACGCCGCCGAGGGCCTCCAGCAGCGCGAGCGCGACGGGCGCGCCCGAGCGGACCTCGGCGGGACGCGGCGTCCGGTTCGTCAGCCGGTCCGGCGCCACGAAGGGGTGGTGCGGGAAGATCGCCCACGCGACCGGGAGCGGACCGCGCCAGCCCTCCAGCGCGGCGTGCACGACGCGCGACGAGGCCTCCCACGGTGCCGTCGGCTCCGGTGGCGCCGAGTACCCCGGCCCGAGTTCGCGCATGCTCGTGAACGGCACACCCGTGTTCGTCATGCCGCGCCACCCCGGGGCCTCGGCCACGAGCAACGTGTCCGCCCCTGCCCCGGCCTGCTCCAGGTACCGCGTCAGGTTCGCGCGCCGCAGCCGGCCCGCGGCCGATCCGACGTCGTACAGCGCCTCGGCGTCCGACTCGACGGGCACGGCGTCGAGCGCCGCCCAGAACGCGGCGAACCGCCCGCCCGTCCCGCTCACGATCGCCCGAGCACCCGGCGGTAGACGTCCTCGAGCCCCGCGGCCGATCGCTCCCAGCTCAGCCGCTCCGCGTGCTCCCGCCCCGCAGCGGCGAGGCCGGCGGCGTACGGCGCATCCGTCAGGATCCGTTCGATCTCGTCCGCCCAGTCCTGCGGGTCGCGGGACTCGAGCACGACGCCCGTCTCCCCGTCGACCACGGCCTCACGCAGACCCCCGGCAGCGGCGGCCACGACCGGCACCCCGGAAGCGGAGCCCTCGAGCGCGACGAGCCCGTAGGTCTCGGAGTGGGACGGCACGAGCACGGCTGCCGCGCCGCGGAACAGGAACGCCAGGTCCGCACGCGACTGCGGCCCGATGAAGGTGACGTGGTCGGCGATGCCCCGCGCTTCGGCGAGCCGACGCAGTTCGTCCACGTAGTCGCCCGCCTCACTCGAGACGTCGCCCGCGATGACCAACGTGGGGCGGGCCTCCAGGCTGATGTCGGCGATGGCCTCGATCGCCAGGTCCAGCCCCTTGAGCGGCTGCACGCGCGCCGCCGCGACCACGTAGGGGGTGGCGGCGCGGCGCGCACCGACCGCGGCGGGACGGAAGACGGACCCGTCGACCCCCGGCGGCACGATCCAGATGCGGGCGTCGTCCCCACCGAGCCGGGTGCGCACGGTCGAGGCCTCGGCTTCGGACACCACGACGACGGCGTCCGACTCGCGGGCCAGCAGTTCCTCGCCGGCGATGCGGCCCGCCGACTCGGGGCGTTCGCCCTCGGACAGCGGTGTGGCCGGGTCCGCGGCGATGGAGTGGAACGACTGCACGTGGGGGATGCCGCGCTCGCGGGCGACGGGCAGTGCGGCCGCGCCGGAGAACCAGTGGTGCGAGTGCAGGACGTCGAACGGCCCGAGCTGCTCGAGCTCGTGACGGAACGGCTCGATGAACGCATCGTGCTCGCCCTTGGGCACCGGCTCCGCCGGCCCCGCGGACAGGAACCGCAGGCACACGCCCGGCACGAGCGACACCGAGTCCGGCTGCGTGGGGGCGGACCGGCGCGTGATGATGTCCACGTGGTGGCCCAGGTCGGCCAGCGCCTCGGCCTGGTGCCGGACGACGACGTTCATGCCGCCGACCTCGCGCGAACCGGGTTCGTCTCCGGGGGAGGTGTGCAGCGACACCAGCCCGATGTGCAGGGGTTCGGTCGTCGCGCTCACCGCTCAACCCTAGCCGCGCGGCCTCCGCTGCGACGGGCGCGCGGGTGCCACCACGACGGGCCGGCGGCCCGCCTCGTCCAGCGGGTCCGTGGGGAGGGTGGGCCCACGCCGCCGGTTCCCGGGCGACGCGCCAGCGGCGTCCGGGCCGTGCCGGTGGGGAGGTTCACCTCCCAGGATCTGCACGCGGTCGTCGCCGTGTCGCTCCCAGAACGCTGCCGTCCACGCGCACAGGGCCCCGTCGAGCAGGTCCTCGCGGTGCTTGTGCGTCGGACCGTGCAGCACCGACGGGTCGGCGAGCCGCTGCGTCAGCGGGTTGGAGTCGAGCAGCAGCGGCGGGTCGAGCGGGGTCTCGCGCAGCCGCCGGACCAGCTCGTCGAAGGCCTCGGCGCGACGGGCACGTGCCTCGACGGCGGGGATCCGGAGGTCGAGCCGCTTGTACCGGGGTCGTTCCACGTCGTAGCCGAGCTCCTCCACCCCGACCAGCGTCGTGTACGGGTAACACTCGAACACCGCCGGACCGGTGCGTCGTCGCATCGACTCCGTGCCGGAGACGTACCCGACGCCCAGCGCGGTCAGCCGGTCGAGCAGCGCCGAACCGGCGCTCGCCGCCGACGCCTGGTTGGTCGGGTTCGCCGCGACCTTCCACCGGCCGTAGCGCTGCCCGACCTGCCGCTCGGACTCGCGGATGCCCGTCGGGTTCGTCACGACGAGCGAGGCGTCCACGGCGATCAGGGATCGTGGCCCGAGGTGAGCAGCGATCCAGTCGGTGACGGCGTCGACCCCGCGGGCCCAGCCGGCGTCGGTGATCGTGCCGTCGTGGTCCATCGCGACCAGCCCGGTCTCGTTCGCGGCCTTGCGCTCGGAGCCGAGCCCCCACGCGAGGTCGATGCCGAGGTACGCGTTCACCCGCCCATCCTGCCGACCCCTGGCCGCAAGACACCGGTGTCCGCGCGCTGAACACCGGCGTGCGCGTGTTCGACCAGGGAACACCGGTGTTCAGCGGGAGCGCCGAGGCGCACACTCGGCTGCGGGCAGGCACCCGGCACGCGTGTACGGTCCGCTGCATGGCGAGCGAAGCGACGACGGTGCGGGTGCCGGGACCCGACGGTGACCGCGAGGTCCGGATCAGCAGCCCCTCGCGGGTGCTCTGGCCCGAGGCGGGCATCACGAAGCTCGACCTGGCGGAGTACCTCGTGACGGTGGGCGATGCCTTCGTCCGGGCGAACGGCGACCGGCCGATCTCGCTGCAGCGGTTCCCGGGCGGTGTCGACGGCGAGCAGTTCTTCTCGAAGAACCCGCCGAAGGGCGCGCCCGACTACGTCCGCTCGGTCACGGTGACCTACCCGAGTGCCCGGTCGCACCCGCAGCTCGTCATCGACGAGCCGGCCGTGGCGGTGTGGGCAGCCCAGATGAACACGGTGGTGTTCCACCCGTGGGCTTCTCGTGCCGAGGACAGCGACCACCCGGACCAGCTCCGCATCGACCTCGACCCGCAGCCCGGCACCGACTTCGGCGACACGGTGCCGGTGGCCGAGGAGCTGCGGAAGGTCCTCGACGAGGTCGGCCTGACCACCTGGATCAAGACGAGCGGCAACCGCGGCCTGCACGTGTTCGCGCCGATCCGCCCCGAGCACGAGTTCCTCGAGGTGCGGCACGCGGTGATCGCCGCGGCGCGCGAGCTCGAACGCCGGATGCCCGACCAGGTCACGACGGCGTGGTGGAAGGAGGAGCGGGGGCAGCGGATCTTCGTCGACTTCAACCAGGCGAACCGTGACCGCACGATGGCCGGCGCCTACAGCCCTCGGGCACTGGCGCACGCCTCGGTGTCCACGCCGATCGCGTGGGACGAACTGCGAACCGCCGACCCGACTGCATTCACGATCCGGACGGTGCCGGAGCGGCTGCGGACGACCGGCGACCCGTGGGAGTCGATGGGGGAGCAGCCGGGCAGCATCGCACCGCTGCTCGAGTGGTGGGAACGGGATCTGGCGAACGGCGAGGGTGAGCTGCCGTTCCCGCCGGACTTCCCGAAGATGCCCGGGGAGCCGCCGCGTGTGCAGCCCTCACGGGCGAAGAAGCCCAGCTGAGTCCGAGCGGCCGAGCAGCCGGGCAGCCGGGCAGCCGGGCCTCAGGCTGCGGAGGAGACGTCCCGCTGACGGTCCGGGTCCTCGACGCGCGTGGTGTGCGTCGGCAGCCCGATGCTGGCGGTGTGCAGGCGGGTGAGCCGCGACCAGGTGCCGCGGTGCACGTCGGTGATGCCGTCGACGATCACGAGCCGAGTCCAACCGTGACGAGTGCGAGTGCCGTGGCGGTCACGCCGGCGATGGCGCTGATGACCGCGCTGAGCTGCAGGACGCGCTGGCGCCGTGCCTCTCGGACTTCTGTGAAGGGGCTCCGCCGAGGGTGGCGGACAAGCGTGCTGGTGCTCATGTCGACCGCTTTCGATCCGGGCATCCGGGCTGGACGCCTCGTGCTGCTGACATCATCCTGGCACGGCTTCACTAGTTCGGCTAACTACTTTTCCGGAACCAGGACAGAACAGCGACAAACGGACACCGGGTCGCGTTCCACCGTCAGGACAGCACGTCGTTCAGGTCGTACGCACTCGGTACCTCGAGCTGCTCGAACCCGCACGACGTCGCGTCACGGTCGGGCCGCCACCGCTCGAACTGCACGGTGTGCCGGAACCGGTCGCCCTCCATCTGGTCGTACCGGACCTCGAGTACCAGCTCCGGCGCCAGCCGGACGAACGACGTGTCGCGACCCGACGAGAACCGTGACCGTTCCCCGTCACCGGTGACGGGCCTCCCGTCCGCATCGCGGAGCACGACGGGCTCGAGCTCGTCGATCAACGCGGCCCGGCGCTTGTCGGAGAAGGCGGAGACGCCGCCGACCTGGCGGAGCTCGCCGTCCGCGTCGTACAGGCCGACCAGCAGCGACCCGACGCCGGAACCGCTCTTGTGCACGCGGTAGCCGATCGCGACGACGTCGGCGGTGCGGTGGTGCTTGACCTTGAGCATGGAGCGCTTGTTCGGCTCGTACGGCCGCGCGCGGGGCTTCGCGACGACGCCGTCGAGTCCCGCGCCCTCGAAGGTGGTGAGCCACTCGCGGGCCTGCTCCACGTCGAGCGTGGTGCGGGTGACGAAGAGCGGGTCGGTCATCGCGTCGCCGAGTTGTTCCAGGCGCTCGCGACGCTCGTCGAAGGGCAGGTCGAGGAGCTCCTGCCCGTCGACGGCCAGCAGGTCGAACGCGACGAACTGCGCCGGGGTCTCGATGCTGAGCTTGGCGATCCGCGAGGCCGCCGGGTGGATGCGCTGCGACAGCGCCTCCCAGTCGAGGCGCTCGGCACCGGGCTCGCCGGACCGCAGGATCACCTCGCCGTCCAGGACGACCGGGTGGTCGCGGCCGCCGAACTGCGCGCGGAACGCCTCGACGAGCTCGGGGAAGTACCGGGTGAGCGGCTTGGCGCCGCGGCTGCCGATCTCCACGGCGTCGCCGTCGATGGTCACGATGCCGCGGAAGCCGTCCCACTTCGGTTCGTACCGCAGCCCGCCCTTCGTGCTGTCCGGGTCGGGGACGGTGGCGACGGCCTTGGCGAGCATCGGTGCGATCTCCATGGGTCCTGTCTACTCGCGCGGATGCGCGGCCGGGAGGCCCGGCTCACCCCGGGCAGGTCGGGCTCGCGTCGGTAGGGTGGCCGGCGTGACGACCGTGCCCCCGCCGGCAGCGCCGGCCCCGGAACCGATCAGCCCCGTGCAGGCCGCCGCGCTCCGCGACGGCGTCCTGCCGCCCGTCGAGCAGGTCCGGCCGGGGATCTGGACCCTCGCGGTGCCGTTCCGGTTCGGGGTGCCCGACGCGACCCTCGTGTACGTCGTCGAGGGGTCGGACGGCTCGCTCGCGGTGATCGACCCCGGGTGGTCGGCCGACGGCGGACTCGCCGAGCTGCGGGACGGGCTCGCCACGATCGGACGCACCCTGGACGACGTGTCGCTCGTCGCCGTGACGCACCTGCACGCCGACCACCTGGGTGCCGCGGCGGCCATCCGCCGGGCGACGGGTGCGCGCGTGGCGATGCACGGCCTCGAGGTCCGCGCGCTCGAACGAGAGCGCACGGACGCCCAGCGGAACGACGCCGACATCGCGAGCTGGGGGCTGCCCGAGCGCCTGCGGGCCGGGGTCGTCGAAGCGTGGGGCAGCGGACGCCGCATCGGGATGGGCCGGATCGAGCCGCCGTACGCGGACGTGCTGCTCGAGGACGGCGACCTGCTGCCGATCCCCGGTCGGACGATCCGGACGCTCTGGACCCCGGGGCACACGGCCGGGCACGTGTGCTTCCTCGACGAGGCCGACGGGCTGCTGTTCTCCGGCGACCACGTGCTGCCGCGGATCAACTCCGGCATCGGGCTCGGCGGCCGGACCGGCACGAATCCGCTCGGGGACTACCTGGCGTCGCTCGCGCGGCTCGACCCGTACGCCGACCTCGAGGTCTGCCCGGGGCACGAGTACCGGTTCCGCGACGTCGTCACCCGCGCGCAGACCCTGGCCCGGCACCGGGAGGAACGGTCACGCCACGTCGCCGCGGCCCTCGATGCGCTGGACCGTCCGACGCTGTTCGAGGTCGCGGCCCGGGTGCCCTTCAGCGGCGGGATCGAGTCGATGACCGGGTTCCTGCTCGCGAGCGCGCTGACGCAGACGGCCTTCCACGCGGAGCTGCTCGGGCGGGCCGGCGAGATCCGGCCCGCCTGACGACGGCCGCTGACGGGGTCCCGCCTGGGCAACCGGGTCAGCCGAGCGTCGTCGCGAGGCGCTCGATCGTCGTCTTCGCGTCGGCGAACTCCGCGGCGGCGTGGTCGGCCAGCGGTGCGAGGTCCGGCAGTCGGTCGGCCAGGGTCGCGCTGACGGTGATCGGGTACAGCTTCATGCCGAGCGCGGTGCCGAGCACGATGTGCAGGACGGGGGAGCCGTGGTCCCAGCCCTCGGTCGGGGTGCCGGCGTCGTAGGTCGCGCCGCGGCTCACCACGGTGACGACGGGTCGTCCGGCCAGGGGCTGCACGCCGCCGGTCAGGATGCCGGGCACGTGGATGCGGTCGATCCAGGCCTTCAGGGTCGACGGCACGGTGTAGTTGTACAGCGGCGCACCCACCACGACGACGTCGGCGGCCAGGAGCTCGTCGATGACCTCCTGACGCAGGGCCTCGGCCTCGGGCGCGACGGTCTCCTCGGCGGTGCGGTCGGCGGCGGCCCAGTGCAGCGCCGAGCTCTCCAGGTGGGGGAGCGGGTCGACGTGCAGGTCCCGCCGGACGACCGTGTACTCCGGGCCGCGGGCGCGCCAGGCGTCGGCGAAGGCCGCGGTCAGTGCGCGCGAGCGGGAGTGGGTGAGCTCGGCCGAGGAGTCGATGTGCAGCAGCGTGGGCATGTCGCCAACGCTACCGACGCGGGGCCGCCGCGGGACGGAGAACGGCCCCGCCGCTTCCGTCACCGAGGATCCGGTGGCGGCGGGACGGGGCCGTGACGGGCCTCCCGTCCGCCACGCGGGCACGTGGCGGACGGGAGACGACGCGGGTCAGCGCTGGGCGTGACGTCGGCGCACCGTGCGGGCGCCGATGAGGCCGATGCCGGCGAGGACGAGTCCGAGGGCCCAGGGGAGGGCGCCCGTCGACTCGGTGCCGGTGTAGGCGAGCCGGCCGGAACCGGTGTGGTGGGCGACCGCCGCGGGCACGACCGGTGTGGTCGACCCGACGACCGGCGCGACGGGCGCGACGGTGGGCTGCACGTCGACCGCGAACACGGTGCTCGGCACGGCGGCACCGGAGACGGTCAGGGTGTGCGTCGAGGCGTGCGGGAACGTGACGGACACGAGCCCGACCTCGGCCAGGTCGGAGTACGGCCCGATGACGTCGGTCGCGACGTCCGAGGTGACGGTCGGGGTGAAGAACGTCGGCTCACCCGTCTCCTCGTCGAACTCCGGGTAGAGCTCGTTGCCGAAGCGGTCCACCTGCGTGCCCGAGACCAGGAGCGTGCCGCCCTGCTCGACGGTCACCTTGCCGCCCTTGACGGGCTCGTCGTCCGTGAGCAGGTCGCCCTCGTAGACGTCGCCGTTCGGCTTGATGATCCATGCGGTGGTCGACGTGCCGTCGAGGAGCGCGTCCTCGTTGAGCGTGATGACCTCGATGCCGACGGGGGCACCGGCCTCGACGTCGATGCTGACGTACTGCTCGCTCGTGACGGTGCCGCTGGGGGTCGTCGTCGTCGCCGTGACCAGGACCTCGAAGTACTCGTCGGCGTCGGTCAGGGTGCCCGAGAGCACACCGGTCTTCGCGTCGAAGTCGATCCCCTTCGGCAGGGTGGACTGCTCGTCGCCCTCGTCGTCGAACGACGAGGCCGACAGCTCCGGTGCCGGGGTGCTCAGCGCACGGAACGTGTGCGAGAACGCCTCGCCCGCCGTCGCCTCGATGGTCGGGTCGCTGTCCTCGTCGGAGAGCGGCTGGCCGGCCTCGTCGACGAACACCGGTGCCACGGCGGTCTCGGTGGTCGTCGTCGCGACCTCGCCCACGACCGCGCCCTCGAGCGTGACGGTGATCTGCTGCCCCGCCAGGGCCGGCTCGATCGTGTAGGTGGCCGCCTCGGACAGCGTGGCGCCGGCCTCGTCGGTCCACAGGTAGGAGATCTTGCTGCCGGAGGTGAACCCGGCCTGCTTCGCGACGAGTTCCGAACCGACCGTCAGGTCACCGGAGATGGTCACCGACTGGTCGGCGGCGGCGCGCACGGACGGCTCGGTCGCCGCGGGCTTCGCCGGCGTGGTCGCCGCCGGGGCGGCGGGGGTGCCGACCGGAGCCGTGGAGCCCGCACCGGGGGTGCCGGCGTCGGTCGGCTCGGTGTCCGGGCCGGTCACGCCGGTGTCGTCGCCCGCGGGGGCGTCGTCACCGGTGGTGTCGCCGGCGGGCGGCGTGCTGCCGTCCGCCTCGGAGCCGGTCGCGGGCGTGCCCGTGCCGTCCGTGGCGGTGTCGCCCGGCGTGGTGCCGTCGGCGGCGGCCGTCGCAGGAGCGCTGACTGCCGGGTTCGACTCGGCAGCGGTCGCTGCGGTCGCGGTCATGACGCCCAGACCGGTCGTGAGACCGATCAGCGCGACGGTGGTGCCGACGGCGCAGGCGCGTCGGACGGTGGAGGTGCTACGGCGCACTTCGTCCCCCAGGGTTCAAGTCCGGTCGGGTGCCGGAACGTAAGAATCCGCCGAGAATCCTCGGCATGATCGGATCGTAGGGGTTATCAGCGCACGTGCGCGACGTGCTTGATCAGAATGTGACCCGGGTTGGGGGTTCCCGCACGATTCGCGGACGGGAGGCGCGGTGCGGACCCGCACCGCGCCTCCCGTCCGCATCGGATCGCGTGTCAGGCGCGTCGACGGCGCAGACGGTGCACCAGCAGGCCGCCGCCGGCGGCGAGCAGGCCGAGCGCCCACGCCAGGGGACCGGACTCGTCGGCGCCGGTGTAGGCGAGCGTGCCGGACGCCGGACGGGTCGTCGAGGTCCCGGCGGCATCGGCGTGTGCTCGGACATTGACCCGGAACGAGGTCGTGACCCCTCCGTTGGACACGGTCAGCGTGTGGATCGACGCGTGCGGGAAGTCGACCTGGTTGGACTCCGCTTCCGCGACCCAGGTGATCCGGTCAGTGGCCACGTCGCTCGTCACGACGGGGTGCGGGCTGCCCGGGGTCGTCGTGCGGTTGCCGTTGGCGTCGACGGCGACGGCCTTCACGAACAGCGGGATGCCCTGGTCCGCCGGCACGCTGTCGACCGACTTCGTCTGCACCGACCCCGCGGCGTCGATCGTGTACTCGGTGACCGATCCGTCGGGTGCGACCTCCCACTCCGGGCCCTCAGCGCCGTGGTAGACCGACGCCAGGACGCCGACCGGGGCGCCGGGCTCGACCGTCAGGGTGACGTGCGCCGTCGCGGTCTCGGAACCACTGCGTGCGATCACCTCGAAGTCGTACTGCGTCGCGGGGCGCGGCGTGCCGGTGAGGACTCCGGTGTTCGGATCGATCGAGAACTCCGAGCGGAAGAAGTCGCCGTCCCCGATGACCTCGCCGCCGTCGGCGCCGGCGAGCGAGTACTCGACCGGGCCGGTCGCGCCCTCCACCGAGAAGCGGTGGCTGAACGGCGTGCCCGACGTCGCCGTGAGGTCGAGCGGGGCATCGGCCGAGCTCGTCTCCGTGAAGGCGAGCGGCGCGTCCGTGACGTCGATGCGGATCGTCAGCAAGAGCCCCTCGGAGCGCAGGGTGAGCTGTCGCGGACCGGTGCCGTCGAAGGTCGCCTTCCAGGTGTTGGAATCGTCGTCGTAGCGCAGGACGTCGTCGGGGTCGTCACTGGTCAGGGTCGACTCCGACGGCATCTCGGTGCCGTTGAGCGGGGTCCCGATCCGGTCCGTGACGACGGCGCTGACCCAGAGCGACCCACCGCGTCCGACCGGGACCGCATCGATCAGACCGCCGCCGCCGACCGGGGCGATGCCGCCGTCCGGGCCGCCCGCGACCGACCAGGAAGGATTGCGACCCTCGGCGTTCGAGTACACCTGGGCGCCGATGTGCGTGGCCGCGCCCGGCTGGATCTCGACGCGGACGTACTGCGTCGCGCTCTGGTACTGGTCGGTGGCGGCGACGTCGATGTCGAACGAGTCCGCCGGGTTGGTGAGGGTGCCGCTGAGGACGCCCGTCTTCTCGTCCCAGTGCAGACCGGGCGGCGTGGTGTGCGGGTTGAACAGGTACTCGAGCGGGCCGTCGCCGCCGTTCGCGACGAACGTGTGCGAGAACGGTTCGCCGGCGGTCGCGTGCAGGACGATCCGGTCCTCGGGGCTCGACGACTCGGACCAGGTGACAGGAACCGAGGGCGCCGTGGTCGACTCCGTTCCGGCCGGTGCCGCGGCCGCCGATGTCGGCGTCGGCGTGGGCGTGGGGATCGGGTCGACCGGCCCTGCGGGATCCGGGCTCGGCGTCGGAGCCGGGTCCGCTGCCGGAGTGCCGGGGACGGCGGCCCCGTCCGGAGCGTCGGGAGCGGGGGAGGCGACCGGCGCTGCCGGGTCGGTCGTGCCTCCTGGCTGTGCCGTCGGTGTCACCCCGGTGGTGCTGGACGTGGCGGTGTCGGCGGTGTCGGCGACGGCCGCGGTGGCGCCGATGCCGAACGCGGACGACGCGGCGACGATCGCGACGGCTGCGCCGACCGCGGCGCTGCGTCGGAACGTGGATGTGCAGGAGTGCTTCATGGGGATCCCCCTCGGATACCGGGACGGGACGCCGGATCAGCGTCCTCTACTCAGGGAATGTCCCGTGCGGAGCAGACCTGACGATCCTTCGGTCACGGATTGGTCACGACCTGCACCGGGACCGACGCGACCGCCGAGGCGGACGCGCACCGGGCCTCCGGACAGGCCGTCCCGTCGCTGTCCACGGATGACGCGCTGTCAGTCCCCGACCACGGCGGCCGCGCGAAGTGCCCCGCTCCCATCCGGGGTGCCACAGGATCACGCAAGAACGGACCGGAGGCGCGGGGCAGTCCTGCCCCGCGCCTCCGGTCCGTCAGGCGGTCGCCGTGGCGTGCCTCAGCCGAGTCGGCGACGCAGGCGCCAGACGAGCAGGCCGGCGCCCGTTGCCAGCAGGCCGAGGGCCCACGCGAGCGGGCCGGACTCGTCGGCACCGGTGTACGCGAGGGTGCCCGACGCAGTCGGCGTGTGGGTGGTCGTGACCGTGGTCGTCGCCGTCGGCTGCACCTCGAAGCGGATGGTGCTCGTCACGTCGCCGGACGCCACGGTGATCGTGTGCGGCGACGCGTGCTCGAAGGTCACCCACGTGGCCGCAGCCTCGGGGTCGTACTCGATGCGGTCGCTGGCGACGTCGCTCGTGAAGGTGAGGTCGGTGTGGTCACCGACCGGCTGCCCGTCGGCGTCCACGGCCAGGGCGCGGATCTGCACCCGGTCACCCTGTCGGGCCGGGATCGCGTCGACCCGCTGCGCGTCGCCGTCCGCCGGGTAGTAGGTGATCACGTCGCCCTCGACACCCCACCGGTCGCCGGACGTCTCGTCCGCGGGGAGCACCCCGATGGTGATGCCGGCGACGGGAGCGGGGGCCTCGGAGACGCGGACCGTGAACGAGGTCGAGACGCCGCCCTCGGACACCGTCAGCGTGCGGGTGCCCGGCTCCGAGAACGTCACCGTGTTCGCCGACCAGTCCGGGTCCCAGACCACGCCGTCGGACGCGGTGGTGCTCGTGACGGTCGAGCGCGGGTACTCGTCGCCCGGGGTGGTGCGGTTGCCCAGCGCGTCGACGGCCAGGCCCGCGAGGGTCATCGAGGAGCCGACCGTGGCGGGGACCTCCGACACCACGGTGTCACCGGTGCCACCCGGCGCGTACTCCCGGATCGTCCCGTCGGCGTCGACCTGCCAGCTGACGTCGGAGTCCGAGCTGTCGACGCCGAACGTGACACCCACCGGGGCGCCGGGCTCGATGTCGACCTGGACGTACTGCACGGCGGTCTGGTGCAGGTCGGTCGCGGTGACCTCGAACAGTGCGGGCCCGTCGATCGTGCTCAGCGGGTTGGCGCTCAGGACGCCGGTCTGCTCGTTCCAGGACCAGCCGTTGAGGTCGTTGTTCGGGAAGAAGTTCAGCGGGTTGAACAGGTACTCCAGCGGGCCGTCGCCGCCCTGGGCGGTGAAGGTGTGCGAGAACGGCTGGCCGGCGGTCGCGGTGAGGACGATCGGCGCGTCCTTGCTCGACGGCTCCGCCCAGGTGACGGGCGTCGATGCCTCGGGGCCGGGCTGTTCGGCGGCGGGGGTCGTCGTCGTGGTGTCCGCGGCGGGCGGCGCGGTCGCGGCCGGGGTGGGTGTCGGGGTGTTGTCCGGCGCCGCCGTCTCGTCGGTCGGTGCGGGTGCGGGTGCTGGTACAGGTGCCGGGTCGGCGGTCTCGCCATCCGGTGCGGGCTGCGCTGTGTCGGGAGCGGTATCGGTGCCGGTGTCGTCCGCCGTGGTGTCGAGTGCGGTGGTCGCGGTGGTCGCGTTCTGCGGAGCCGACGTCGCGGTGGTGCTCGGTGCAGCGGTCTCGTCGGTCGCTGCGGAGGCGGCGCTCGCCCCGATGCCGAACGCCGACGAAGCCGTGACGATCGCGATCGCCGCTCCGATCGCCGCGCTGCGGCGGAAGGTGTACTTGCAGGACTGGTTCATGGGATCCCCCTCGGATGCCGGGACGGGACGCCGGATCAGCGCCCCTCACTCAGAGGATGTCGCCCGCTTGACCAGTTCTGACGATCGCTCGATCACGAAATCATCACGATGGCAACGGAGGTACGCAGCCGTCGTGCCGACCCGACCCGCGCCGCGCCTCCAGACCGCCGTGTCACGCTCCGACGACGGACGCGGCACGTTCGAGCGCGGCGCGGAGCGCTCGCACGGCTGGCGACGATGCGCCCGCGGCGCGGACCACCGTGAAGATCGTGCGCCGCGGTCGCTCGGGAAGCTCGAGCAGTCGGCAGGTCGTCGTCCGACCGGTCCACATCAGGTCGGGCATCAGGCTGACGGCGTTGCCCGACTCGACCAGGCGGATCTGCGTCTGCAGGTCGGCGGTCTCGTACCGGACGTCGGGCTCGAAACCCCAGCGTCGGCAGACCTGCTCGGCGAAGTGCCGCGACGCCGTGCCGCGGGGCTCCATCACCCAGGGCATGGTGCGGGCGTCCTCGAGCGACGACACCGGACGCAGAGCCGTGTAGCGCGGGGGCAGGGCGAGCCGGACCGCGTCCGTCGTCAGGTCGGATCGGTCGAGCCCGGGCAGGTGCGGAGCGGCATGGGCCGGGTACTGCTCGGCGATGACCATGTCGAAGTCGCGAGCCCACGTCTCGTTCAGCGCGGTCTCCGGTTCCCGCTGCACCATCTCGACCCGGACGTCGGGGTGTTCCGTGGCCATCTCGTGCAGGGCGCTCGGCATCAGGGCGAGGGCCGCCGACTGGAACACGGCGACCCGCACGCGGCCCTGCACGGACGACAGGGTCTCCTCCACCTGGGACTGCGCGTGCTCGAGGACGTCGAGCACCTGGCTCGCCGCGGCCACCAGCACCTCGGCCTGCGGGGTGAGCTGGAGCCGTCGCCCGGCCTTGCGGAGGAGCTGCACGCCGGCCTCCCGCTCCAGGGCACTCAGCTGCTGCGAGACCGCCGACGGGGTGAAGTTCACCGCCTCGGCGACGGCCGCGATCGTGCCGCGGATGGACAGCTCACGGAGGAGCACGAGACGGCGGACGTCGAGCATGGTCCGACGCTAGCCGGGTCACGACCGGAACGGTAGCGCAACTGAACGGTATCCATCAGGAACGCTCACTTCCGCTACCGCATCCCGGACCTCCACACTGAACCCATGACGACGCTGCACGAGGACTCCGCCATCGACCACGACGCCCTGGCGGACCAGTCCGTCGCGCTCGTCCGACAGTGGCTCGCCGAGGCCGAGTCGTACCCGGTCGACGGCTCCGCGAAGCAGCTCGCCGGCGTGCTCGCCGACCCCGCCGGACTCGATTTCGCCGTCGGGTTCGTCGACGGGGTCGTGCGACCGGAAGACCTCACCGTCGCCGCCCGCAAGCTCCGCCAGATCGCCCCGGACGCCCCCGGGTTCCTGCCAGCCGCGCTCCGCGGACTCGTCCGACTCGGCGGCGGCATGGCCCCGGTGCTGCCGAACGTCGTCGTCCCCATCGCCCGACGCGTCCTCCGCAACATGGTCGGTCACCTGATCGTCGACGCCACCGACACCAAGCTCGGCCCGGCCATCGCCGGCATCAAGCGCGACGGCGTCCGCCTCAACGTCAACCTGCTCGGTGAGGCCGTGCTGGGCGAGCGCGAAGCCGCCCGCCGTCTCGAGGGCACGCACAAGCTCCTGTCCCGCGACGACGTCGACTACGTCTCCATCAAGGTGTCCTCGACGGTGCACCCGCACTCGCCGTGGGCGTTCAATCATGCGGTGGACGACATCGTCGAACAGCTCCGACCGCTCTTCCAGCGCGCCGCAGCCGCCACCCCGGCCAAGTTCATCAACCTCGACATGGAGGAGTACAAGGACCTCGACCTCACCATCGCGGTCTTCACGAAGCTCCTCGACGAGCCCGAGTTCCTCGGCCTCGAAGCCGGCATCGTGCTGCAGGCGTACCTGCCCGACGCGCTCGCCGCGATGCAGGAGCTGCAGGAGTGGTCTGCCGCCCGCCGCGCTCGTGGTGGCGCCGGCATCAAGGTCCGTCTGGTCAAGGGCGCGAACCTGCCGATGGAGCAGGTCGAGGCCTCGGTGCACGGCTGGCCGCTCGCCACCTGGCACACCAAGCAGGACTCGGACACCAACTACAAGCGCGTGCTCGACTGGGCGCTCACCCCATCGCGCGTCGAGAACGTCCGCGTCGGTGTCGCCGGGCACAACCTGTTCGACGTCGCCCACGCCTGGCTGCTCGCCGGCGAACGCGGGGTGCGGGACGGCATCGAGTTCGAGATGCTGCTCGGCATGGCGCAGGGGCAGGCGTCGGCCGTGAAGAACACGGTGGGTTCGCTCCTGCTCTACACGCCGGTCGTCCACCCTGGCGAGTTCGACGTCGCGATCGCCTACCTGATCCGCCGTCTCGAAGAAGGCGCGTCGCAGGACAACTTCATGTCCGCGGTCTTCTCGCTGGTGTCCTCGCCGCCGCTGTTCGCCCGCGAAGAGGAGCGCTTCCGCGCGTCCCTCGTGCCGCTCGCGACGCCCGAGGGGCTCGCAGCACCGGCATCACACCGGGTCGCCGACCGCTACGCCGCCGTCGGCCGCCCCGGCCCCGGCCACTTCGAGAACACCCCGGACAGCGATCCCTCCGTCGGCGCCGTCAGGGCCTGGGGTGACGCCATCACCGCACGGGTCGCCTCGTCGACGCTCGGCGTCCGTGCCGTCCAGGAGGCCCGGGTCGACTCCGCCACGGCGCTCGACACCGCGCTCGGTCGCGCCAAGGCCGCCGGTGCGGTCTGGGGGACCTGGTCCGGTGGTGCACGTGGCGCCGTGCTGCACGCCGTCGGCGACGCACTCGAGGCGAACCGTGCCGCCCTCATCGAGGTCATGGCGTCGGAGACCGGCAAGACCATCGACCAGGCCGACCCCGAGGTGTCCGAGGCGATCGACTTCGCGCACTTCTACGGCACCCTGGCGTCCTCGCTCGACGACGTCGACGGTGCGACCTTCACGCCCGCGGCGCTGACCCTGGTCGCACCGCCGTGGAACTTCCCGGTCGCGATCCCCGCCGGATCGACCCTCGCGGCGCTGGCGGCCGGGTCCGCCGTGGTGCTGAAGCCCGCACCGCCCGCCGAGCGCTCCGGGGCCGTGCTCGCCTCGATCATCGAGACCGCGCTCGACGCCCACGGGGCCCCGGCCGACGTGCTCGCGTTCCTGCAGGTGTCGGAGAACGAACTCGGGCAACAGCTCATCGCGTCGCCGATGGTCGACCAGGTCATCCTCACCGGTGCCTACGAGACGGCCGAGCTCTTCCGCTCGTTCCGCCCCGACCTGCCGCTGCTCGCCGAGACCTCGGGCAAGAACGCCGTGATCGTCACGCCGTCGTCCGACCTCGACCTCGCCGTGAAGGACGTCGTCGCGTCCGCGTTCGGGCACGCCGGCCAGAAGTGCTCGGCCGCGTCCCTCGTCGTCATGGTCGGCTCGGTCGCGAAGTCCAAGCGCTTCCGGAACCAGCTGCTCGACGCGGTGTCCTCGCTCACCGTCGGCTACCCGACCGACGCCGCGACGCAGATGGGCCCGGTCATCGAGCCGGCCTCGGGCAAGCTGCTCGACGGCCTGACGAAGCTGAGCGCGGGGGAGTCCTGGGCCGTCGAGCCGAAGCAGCTCGACGAGACCGGCAAGCTCTGGAGCCCCGGGGTCCGACAGGGCGTCCGCCGTGGTTCGGAGTTCCACCGCACCGAGTACTTCGGCCCGATCCTCGGCATGATGACCGCCGACTCCCTCGACGAGGCGATCGACATCGTGAACGAGGTCGACTACGGCCTGACCTCGGGTCTGCACTCGCTCGACCCGGGTGAGATCGGCACGTGGCTGTCGCGGATCCAGGCGGGCAACCTCTACGTCAACCGCGGCATCACGGGCGCCATCGTCCGGCGTCAGCCGTTCGGCGGGTGGAAGAAGTCGGCCGTGGGGGCCGGCACGAAGGCCGGTGGGCTGAACTACCTGCTCGGGCTCGGTTCGTGGACGCCCGCTGCGGCAACCGCGTCGGCTGCTCCGTCCGCCCCGGTCCGGGCGTTCGCACGGGCCGCCGGCGTGACCTCGGAGGTGCTCGACCGTGCGCTGGCGTCGGATGAGCAGGCCTGGTCGACGCTGTTCGGCACGGCGACCGACGTGTCGGCGCTCTCCGCCGAGCGGAACATCGCCCGGTACCTGCCGTTCCCGTCGGTGCAGGTGCGGCTGGCCGCGGTCTCCGATCTGGACGCCGACGCGGACGCCTCGGTGGTCGAGCTCGTCCGCGTCGTCGCCGCTGCGCTCCGCGCCGGCACGACGATCGAGGTCTCCACGGCCGCGACGCTGCCGTCGTCCGTCGCCTCGGCGATCCGTTCGCTGCCGATCGTCCGCTCGCTGTCGCAGACGGTCTCCGACGAGGCCTTCGCGAGCTCGGTCGCGTCGGGTCCGTCGACGCGGGTGCGGCTCATCGGTGGCGACACCTCGGCGCTGTACTCGGCCGTCGGTGGTCGTCCGGACGTCGCTGTCCACGGCGGCCCCGTGACCGAGGCCGGGCGGCTCGAGATCCTGCCGTTCGTCCGCGAGCAGGCGGTGTCGATCACGGCGCACCGGTTCGGTACGCCCAACCACCTGACCGACGACCTGATCTGACCCCGGACCGCGGCGCTGGCGTTCGGGTCCAGCGCCGCTTGCACGACCGAAGTGCCCCCGGACCGCGCGATCGCGTGGTTCGGGGGCACTTCGGTTCTGCGGGTCCTCGTCAGTCGGCGGCGGCGGGCTGCGGCGCGACCATCGAGCCGGTCACGAGCTCGCGGAGTTCGGCGGGCAGCGGGATCGGACGGCGGGCGCCCTCGCGGTCGATGATGACGTGCACGAACTCACCGGTGGCGAGCAGGGCGCCGTCGGACTGGCGGAACAGGCCGAACTCCCACGACAGGCTCGTGTTGCCGAGGTGCTTCGAGCGCATCCCGACCTCGATGACGTCCGGCCAGACGGCGGACTCGACGAACCGGCAGCTCGACGACACCAGCACGGCGATCCACTCCGACGAGAACGGGTCGAGCCCGGCGACCTCGCGGAACCAGTACGTCGACGCGTTGTCCATCGCCGAGTAGTAGATCGTGTTGTTGACGTGCCCGAACATGTCGTTGTCGTTCCACCGGGTGGGGTAGGAGCGGCGGAACGGGTACTCGTCGATGGTCATCGGTCTCCGATCGGTGGTGCGGGTGTGGCGTGCACCGCGTCGGGCCGCAGGACGTACTCGAACGCCGCACGGGCCCGGTCGGGATCAGGGGTCTCACCGGAGATGAACTCGGCGTAGGTGAACGACTCGGAGATCCGGACGAGCAGCCGTGCGAGCTCCTCAGCCGACAACGGTGCCGGATCGAACGTACCGGACGACTCCTGCTGCTCGATGAGTGCGGTCACCCGGGCGACGAACCGGCTCTGCACGTCGCTGTCCGAGGTGGTGAGCAGACGCATCGCCCGAGCGGGTTCGCGGGTCAGGAACGCCCGGAAGTACGGCGCGTCGATCAGGTCGGCGGTGAACCGGTCGAGCACGACGACGAGCCGGGCTGCTCCGGTCGCCCCGATCTCGTCGGCGGCGTGGGTGGCCCCGTCGAGCGTCGGGACCGCGAGGGACCACAGGATCTCGGACAGCAACCGGTCACGGTTGCCGACCCAGCGGAACAGCGACGTGCGGTCGACGCCGAGTGCGGCAGCCAACGCCCCCATGTCGATCCGTGAGCCGGCGATGAAGGTGTGACGGGCCTCCCGGAAGGCGCGCAGCGCTGAATCCGATGTGTACACGCGATCCTCTCTTGCAACGTTTTCGAGAATGATGCATCGTGGTTCCCATGTCAACGACGATGCCCGCGACGCCCCTGCTCGAATCGGACTTCTACGGCTTCCAGCAGCAGCTCACGGTCGAGGAGCGCGCGTCGCTCGGGCAGCTCCGGCAGTACCTCGAGCGCGAGGTCGCGCCCATCGCCGACGAGTACTGGTCGCGCGCCGAGTTCCCGATGCAGGTGATCGCGCCGCTGGCCGAGCTCGGCATGTACGGGCCGGGCGTCCCGCTCGTGCGGCAGTTCGAGAACTCAGCCGTGTACCGCGGCTGGGCGGCCCTCGAACTCGGACGCGTGGACGCGAGCGTCGCCACCTTCATCGGCGTGCAGTCCGGCCTGGCGATGAACTCGATCGCGGTCGCCGGCAGCGACGAGCAGCAGCGCGAGTGGCTGCCGCGGATGGCCGCCGGTGAGATCGTCGGGGCGTTCGGGCTCACCGAGCCGTACTCGGGCAGTGACTCGGCGAAGGGTCTGCGCACCACCGCCCGGCGCGAGGGCGACGAGTGGGTGCTCGACGGCGAGAAGCGCTGGATCGGCAACGCCACCTTCGCGGACGTCGTCGTGATCTGGGCGAAGGACGTCGCCGACGGTCAGGTCAAGGGCTTCCTCGTCACCACCGACACCGCGGGCTTCACCGCGACCAAGATCGAGGACAAGATCGCACTGCGCGGCGTGCAGAACGCCGACATCGTCATGCAGGACGTCCGCGTGCCCGAGTCGCGTCGGCTGCAGAACGCGACGTCGTTCCGCTCGACCGCCGAGGTGCTCCGACTGACCCGTACCGAGGTCGCCTGGCAGGCCGTCGGCATCGCGGTCGGGGCGTACGAGGCCGCGCTGGCCTACGCCCGCGAGCGGATCCAGTTCGGCAAGCCGATCGCTGCGCACCAGCTCGTGCAGGACCTGCTCGTCAAGTCGCTGTCGAACATCACGGCCTCGATCGCTCTGTGCACGCAGGCCTCGGCCATGCAGGACGCCGGGGTCGGTGGCGACGAGCACTCGGCGATGGCCAAGGCGTTCGCGACCGCGAAGATGCGGGAGACCGTCGCCTGGTGCCGCGAGGTGCAGGGCGGCAACGGCATCGTGCTCGACAAGGGGGTGGCCCGGTTCTTCGCGGATGCCGAGGCGATCTACTCGTACGAGGGCACGCGCGAGGTCAACACCCTGATCGTCGGGCGGGCGATCACCGGGCAGGCCGCGTTCGTCTAGCGGCCCGCCCGGTTCACCGAGCGGGTGCGCTACCCGAGCAGCGCCGGCCGCTCCCACTCCTGGTCGAGCACGTGCTGCCCGAGGAACGCGAACACCGTCTCGTACCAGACCACGGCGTGCTGCGGAGCGAGCACCCAGTGGTTCTCGTCCGGGAAGTACAGGAACCGGTGCGGCATCGAGCCGTCCGGTGCCGCGTGGTGCTCCGCGAGCTCCGACCAGAGCCGCAGCCCCTCGCCGATGGGCACCCGGTAGTCCTTGTCGCCGTGGATCACGAGCATCGGTGACGTGATGTCGGCCACGAACCGGTGCGGATCGTTCGCCGCGATCCCGTCGGCGTCGAAGATCGAGGACCAGTACTGCGACATGTCCGTCGTGCCGTTGAACTGGTCGAGCGCCCACAGGCTGGCGTGGGTGACGATCGCGCGGAACCGGTCGGTGTGCCCGGCGACCCAGTTCGCCATGTACCCGCCGAACGACCCGCCCATCGCGGCGGTGCGGGTCGCGTCGATGTCCGTCCGCGCCTCGACCACGTCGGTGATCGCCATCAGGTCGGTGTACGGCGCCTGCCCCCAGGCGTTCCAGCCGCGGTTCACGAAGTCGAGTCCGTAACCGGTGGAGAGTGCGGGGTCCGGCAGCAGCACGGCGTAGCCCCGCGCGGCGAGCAGCATCGGGTTCCAGCGCCAGGACCACTGGTTCCACGAGTTGAGCGGTCCGCCGTGGATCCACAGGACGAGCGGGTGCGGCCCGTCGCCCTCGGGCACGACGAGCCAGCCGCGCACGCGGGCGCCGTCGGCTGCGGTCGTCTCGACCTCTTCCAGGTGGGCGGGCACGTCCGGCAGGGGCGCCGGCGTCGCCAACGGGGTCACCGTGCCGTCCGTCGCGATCCGCACCGGGTGCAGCGGGGCCGCCCAGGAGGCCCGGAGCGCCACGACCACGCCCGTCGCCGCCGCCACGCGCAGGCTCGAGTACGCCCAGTCGTCGTGCGTCAGCTGCTCGACGGCTCCGCCGTCGAGGGGGATGCGGAAGACCGGCGCGCGGCCGTCCTGGTCGGCGACCGCCAGGAGCGCGCGGTCGCCGTGTTCGAACACCAGCTCGCTCGGCCAGCGGTCCCAGTCGGTCGCGACGCGGCGGGCGTCGGAGCCGTCGATGCCGGCGACCCAGACCTCCTGCTGGTTCGCGCCGGCCGGGGTGGAGCGGACGGTGCGGACCCAGGCGATCGTCCGACCGTCGTGGCTGAGCGCCGGCATCTCGTGGTCGACGTCGACGTCGTCGAACAGCACCGTGCGGTGGCCGCTGGACAGGTCGATGGTGACGAGCGTCGAGCGGTCCCCACGGGCCTCCCGGACGCCCACGGATGCCAACAGGACCGAGCCGTCGGGCGTGAGCGCCCCGCTGACGTGGTCGAGCGAGCGGCCCGGTGCCGGCGTGCGGTCGACGGGCTGGACGGGGTCGGCGCCGGCGACGGCGGCGTCGCTGTCGGTGTCGCTGTCGGCCGTCTCGAGGGTCAGGACGTGCGTCTGTGCCGGGCCGAGGTCGTGGTCCCAGTACCGCACCGGGTAGGTCTCGTGCAGGATCGCCCGGACCTGCTTGTCCTTCCGGGTCTTGCGGAGCTCCGCGTCGGCCTCGAGCACGGCCGCCGGGTCGGACCCGGCCCCCGGCAGCAGGTCGGCGGTCAACGCGACGACGTCCGACGACGCCGCGGTGGCCAGGACCCCACCGACGCCCCCGGCCAGGCGGGTGAGCGGACGCGCCTCGCCACCGGTCGCGGGCAGCACCCAAAGCTGGGCTGCCTCGAGGTCGGTGGCGTCGGCGTCGGGCCGGGCGGAGACGAAGAGCAGGTCGCCGGCGCGGGTGAAGGCGGTGCCGCCCTCGCCCTTGGCAGAGCGTGTGAGGCGGACCGGGCGCGCGGCGGTGTCGGCGGTCGGCGTCGCGGGCACCTGCCAGATCGATCGGCGGTACCCGGTGCCGTCCGGGTCGAGGGCACTGACCGTCAGCGCGACGCGGGCGCCGTCGGGGCTGATGTCGATGCCGTCGACGCGGGGGAGCGCGATGTACTGGTCGAGGTCGGAGAACGGGGTGCTCATGCGTGCACGCTCGCCAGGTCCTCGGCCCAGAAGGCGGCGACCTGCTCGGCGACCGCGGTGCCCTGGGCGTGGCCGGCCTCGGCCGACGGCGCCTGCGTGGCGAGCGAGAGCGAGTTCGTGCCGAAGGCCTGCTGCGACGCGCTGTCCGCCACGACGACCTCGACCGATGAACCACCGGCGCGCAGCGCCTCGACGGCGACGTCGAGCCAGGGCCCGCACGGCGACGGGCCCTCGGGGCCGCAGGCGATGACGAGCACCCGCTCGTACCCGGCGGCGGCGTCGGCGTTGGTGCCCGAACGGACGCCACCGTCGACGTACGGGCGGCTGTCGATGGCGACCGGTGTCCAGACGAAGGGCACCGAGCAGCTGGCTGCGACCGCACGGGGGAGCGGCACGCCGTCGGCCGCCGACAGCAGGCGGAAGGTGCCGTCGGTGGCGTCGACCGCGGTGACGGCGAGCGGCTTCTCCGGCCACTCGGTGGACGGGAGCGTCTCGCCGAAGGTCGCCGTGCGCTCGTCGTCGCTCTGCCCGCCGACGACCTGCTGCGCGGCCTGACCGAGTCGAGCGCGGGCGTCCTGCTCGCCGGTCGCGCCCTGCAGTGCTGCGCCGATGTGCTGCTGCACGGCTTCGACGTCGATGGGCGCCGGCTCTTCGTAGGTGGTCGGCGCCGGGGTGTGCTGCTGGTCGTAGGCCTGCTGGACGGCACCGTTCCGGACGAACGCGCCGACGACGCTGCCGGCGCTGGTGCCGACGACGAGGTCGGCGGCGTCGAGGTCGACGCCGGCTTCCTGCAGGGCGATGAGGACACCGACTTCCCACGCGATGCCGGCGACACCTCCGCCGCCGAGGACGAGGGCTCTGGATCCGGGAACGGGCGTGCTGACGTCGGTCATGGGTCCTGCTTACCAGCTGCGTGCGACGGGCCGGTGGAGGCCGACACGTCCTGTGGAGAACCCGCCTGTGGACAACTCCGTCCGCGTCGGTGGCGTGACCTAGCGTCGTGGTCATGGGGCAACAGCGTTCAGGACGGGTCGGCACGGTCGTGTGGCCGATCGTGGTGGCCGCTGCGCCCACCGCGGCGTTCCAGCTGCCGAACCTGTTCGTCACGCCGGCGGTCCGACTGTCGCTCGTCGCGTTCGGGCTCGTCGTGCTCGTCGGCGCCGTGACGGTGCAGGTGGTCCGGACCCGGCGCAGCGACGCCGCACGGTCGGTGGCCGAGGACAACGCCACCGCGGCAGAGCTCGAGCAGTCGACGGCGGTCCGGTACGCGTTCGGCCAGATCGCCACCCGGCTCGTCCGGTTCACCGAGCTGCCCCGGTCCGATCGCCACGGCGAACTCTCGGTCGTCGCCGACCGCGTCGCCGTGGCCCTGGCGTTCTACCTGCTGCCGAAGGTGCCCGACGTCCGCGCGAACGTGTACCAGCTGTCCACCGACCTACGGGCGCTCGAGCCGATCGGTCACGGTGGCGCCGGCGACACCGCCGGGGTCTTCCGCGCGGGCACGCCCTACGGCGACCGCAACCTCGAGTGGGTGCTGGTCGGGGGATCACCCCGGATCGTCGGTGACCGCTCCGCCGATGTGGACGTCGACCAGGACCTGCCGGGCTTCGAACCGCGGTACACCTCGTACGTCTCGGTGGTGATCCGGTCCGACCAGTACTCGTTCGGCATGCTCACCGTCGACTCCCCGGTCCCCGACGCCTTCACCGAACTCGACGCCAAGAACATCGCGATGATGGCGTCGTTCATGGCCGTCGCGTTCTCGCTGACCTACTCGTTCCCCGAGCGCGACCGCAATCCAAGGAAAGGCCCGTGATGCTCACACGCTCTGTCGGACGCTCGACGTACGATGCCCCCATGACGACCGTGAACCCTGCTCCGCCGTCGTTCGGGCGTGCCCGGATCTCCTCGCCGAACTGGAACGACACCACCACCGACGCCGACTACGAAGACCTCGACGTCATCGCCGCCAACATCGAACGCGAGCGCGTTGCAGCCCGGCTCCGGGTCACCGCAGCCATCGCTGCGCGTCTGGGTCGCTGACCCCTCCCGCATCGTCCACGACGAACGGCCCCCACGCGTGCGCGGGGGCCGTTCGTCGTCTGCGGAGGCCGAGCCGGATCCGCTGTCGCGGCTACCGCGCCTCGGGCACGTCGATGAGCACCTTGCCGACCGTGTCCTGCTCGACCGCGTCGTGCGCCTGGGCGGTCTGCTCGAGCGCGAACCGGGTGAGCGGGAGACCGGCGTCCTCGCCGACCGGCAGCACGCCGTCGTGCAGCGCCTCGGTGAGGTCCTCGGCCGCCGCGGACAGTGCCTCGTCGCCGATCGTGTAGAGCAGCAGGAACTGGTAGCGGGCGTTCACGCTCATGTTCGGGCGGATCGGCAGGGTCGCCTCGTCACCGCCGTTGTTCGCGTAGATCGACACGACGCCGTGGTTCGCCAGCACGTCGGCGACCAGCGCGGCGTTCTGTGGGATCGACACCTCGACGACGATGTCGACACCGTCCGGCGCGATCGACCGGATGCGCTCGGCGGCGTCCTCTTCGCGGTAGTTCACGACGTGGTGGGCGCCGGCCGCAGTCGCCAGTGCCGCCTTCGCGTCCGAGCTGATCGTCGTGATGACCGTCGCTCCGGCCCAGCGGGCGAGCTGGATCGCGGCGTGCCCCACGGCACCGGCGCCGCCGGCGACGAGCACGGTGAAGCCGTCGATGGCTCCGGGGCCCAGGCGTGCGGGGCCGTCCTCGTGCGTGGTGAGGGCCCGGTGCGCCGTCATCGCGGGGACGCCGAGCGAGGCGCCGACGTCGAACGAGACGCCATCGGGCAGCGGGACCACGCGCGACTCGGGCACGACCGTGTACTCCTGCGCGGTGCCGGTCGGCCGTGACGCCGCCGCCATGAACAGCCAGACGCGGTCGCCGACGGTGAGCCGTTCGACTCCGGGACCGACGGCGTCGACGACGCCTGCGCCGTCCTGGTTCGGCGTGATCTCGGGGAACGGCAACCCGTCCCCGTAGGTGCCGCCGGCGCGGGCCTTCCAGTCGGTCGGGTTGACGCCGGAGACGACGACGCGGACGCGGACCTCACCGGCACCGGGCTCCGGGATCTCCCGCTCGACGAATTCGAGGACGCTACTGGCACCGGGCTTCGTGTAGACGATCGATCGCATGTCCCCAGGCAACCACTCGTCGCCGTCGGGGATTCCGAGTGCGGGGTGCTCAGCGCGCGTCGTACCCTTCGCGCGCCTCGGCGACGTCGGGCATGTGCGAGGTGGCCCAGTCCTCCAGCGGCACGAGCACCGTGCGCAGCGACCGCCCGAGCTCGGTCAGTTCGTACTCCACGTGCGGCGGGATCTCGGGGAACACCGTCCGCGTCACCATGCCATCACGTTCGAGCGCCCGCAGCGTCTGGGTGAGCATCTTCTGCGAGACCCCCTGCACCCGGGCCGCCACCGCCGAGTACCGTGCGGGACCGTCGGCGAGGGCGCCGATCGTCAGCACGCTCCACCGGTCGCCGATCCGGTCGAGCAGCTGCCGACTGGGGCAGTCCGCCGCGTAGGGGCTGTACTCGAGTGCTGACATGGTGTCCTCCGCAACGCACCACCAGGTGCCTACTTACTCAAAGAGAGTAACTCTTGTACGGTGACTGTCAACGTCACCGACGCCCGTGACGTCCACGAAGGGAACACCATGACCAACATCGTCGTCTTCGGAGGCACCGGCTACGCCGGCTCCGCCATCACCCACGAGGCACTCTCCCGCGGCATCACCGTCACCGCGGTCGCCCGCGACACGAGCAAGCTCGAGCCGGCCGAGGGCCTGACCCTGGCGCAGGGTGACGCGTTCGACGCCGACTTCGTGTCCGAGGTCACGAAGGGTGCCGACGTCGTCATCGTCTCGCTCCACGCCGTGCAGGCGGACGGCAGCGAGCTGAAGGACAAGTTCCAGCACTTCGTCGACGCCGCCGCCGCAGCGGGTGCGCGTCTCGGCATCGTCGGCGGTGCCGGTTCGATGCGCGTGTCCGAGGACGGCCCCCGCCTCTTCGACACCGACGGCTTCCCGGACGCCTTCAAGGGCGAGGCGAAGAGCCACGCGCAGATCCTCGACGCCCTGCGCGCCTCGGACACCCAGGTCGACTGGTTCTACGTGAGCCCCGCCGCGGCATTCGGCGGCTACAACCCGGGCGAGCGTCGCGGCACCTACCGCGCCTCGGACGAGGTCCTGCTCGCCGACGCCGAGGGCAACTCGGACATCTCCGGCGCCGACTACGCGATCGCGTTCGTCGACGAGATCGTCACCCCGGCGCACCACCAGACGCGTTTCGGCGTCGCCTACTGAGGCACTGCCCCTCGCGGGACACCGGTGTTCACACAACGCACCGCGGGATCCCGCGGCGTCGAGCGTGAACACCGGTGTTTTGCGCACTGCCCGACGCGACCAACGGGCGGACGGGAGGCGCGGAGCGGGGCCGCCACGGGCCTCCAGGCCGGCGGGTGGTCACCGCCAGGGCCCCCGCTAGTGGGCGACGATCGCCGGCACCGGCAGGTGGTGGCGCATCCGCACCGCCAGGTGCAGGCCGCCCCGGCGGGCGAGCACGAGCGCGATCACCGCGGCGGCAGCTGCCGGCACCCCACCGGCGACCATCATCCCCACGTGCGCACCGAAGTGGTCGACGACCTGTCCCATCAGGGGCCCGCCGATCGCCTGCCCACCGAGCAGCACCAGGACGTAGAGCGACATCACCCGGCCGCGGATCGCCACGTTCGACGACAGCTGCACGAGCGAGTTCGACGCGGTCTGGAACAGCAGCTGCGACATCCCCACCGCCACGAGCGCGACGGTGAACGGTGCGATCGCTGGGATCGACCCCGAGACGACGAGCAGCACGCCGGTCCAGAACACCCCGCCGACGATGGTGCGGAGCCGGACGACGGCCCGGCGGGTGGACAGCAGCGCGCCGACCAGGGCGCCGATCGCCACGGCGGAGTTGAAGACCCCGTAGCCGCCGGCACCGACGTCGTACACCTGTGACGCGAAGGCAGAGAGCAGCACGGGCATCGTCAGTGCGAACACCGAGAAGAACGCGACGAGGATCACCGGCACGATGATCGTCGGCTTGTGCACGGCGTAGCGGAGGCCCTCCACGAGCTGCCCCTTGCCACGCGGAGCCGGGGGCGTGCGGTGGAGTTCGGAGACCTTGAGGAACCCGAGCGTCACGACGACGGCGACGCAGGCGATCGCGTTCACGCCGAACGACCACCCGGCGCCGACCGCGACGAGCAGGGCCCCGGACAGCGCCGGACCGATCATGCCGCCCAGCTGGAACACCGACGAGTTCACGCTGATGGCGTTCCGCAGGTGCTTGTGCCCGACGATCTCGGTGACGAACACCTGCCGTGCCGGGTTGTCGATCACGGTGACCATGCCGACCAGGAACGCGATCACCCAGATGTGCCACGCCTCGACGACGCCGGCCAGCGTCAGGACGGCGAGCAGCGCGGACAGCACCGCGAAGGCTCCCTGCGTGATCATCATGAGCGCGCGCTTCGAGAACCGGTCGACCAGGACGCCGCCGAGCAGCCCGAACAGCAGCATCGGCGCGAACTGACAGGCGACCGTGATGCCGACCTGCGCGACCGACCCGGTCAGCTGCAGCACGAGCCAGTCCTGGGCGATGCGCTGCATCCAACCAGCGGTCATCGCCACCAGGTTCGTCGCCGTGAACAGCCGGAAGTTCGGCACGGACAGGGCGATGAGCGTGTGGCGCCACGGCGGTCGCGTGGCCTGGATCGGGAGCGGTTCGGTGGGCGGGGGGAGGGTCGTCGGTGACGCGCTCACGGTGCGGGGTTCTCCGGACGTCGGTGTGGATCTGGTACCCCAACGAAACTACGTGGCGCCGGCCCATTCGATACCCGTATGGTGGCTATCACTCCATTGCGATGTCGAATGACCGCGCGAACGGCCGCGCGAACGAACGAGGTGCCCGTGCTCGATCCGGTCCTGTTGCAGACGTTCCTGGCCGTGGCGGAGACCGGCAGCTTCACGCAGGCCGGCACCCGGCTCGGCATCAGCCAGCCGACGGTGTCGCAGCACGTCCGGCGCCTGGAGACCGCGGTGGCGCGCACCCTGGTCGCCCGGGACACCCGCGGCGTCGCCCTGACCGACAACGGGGACGCGATGGCCGGGTTCGCGCGGACGATCCTCGCGGCCCACGCGACCGCCGACGCCTACTTCTCCGGCGCGGCCACCCGCGGACGGCTGCGGTTCGGGGCGGCGGACGACCTCGCCATCACCCAGCTGCCGCGGATCCTGCGCGACTTCCGACGACTGCACCCGCAGGTGAACCTCGAGCTCACGGTGAACCAGTCGTCACCGCTGCTCCGCCGGGTGCACGCCGGCCAGCTCGACCTGGTGTTCATCAAGCAGACGGCGGGGGAGTCCGCCGAGGGCACCAGGGTCGCCACCGACCAGATGGTGTGGATGGCGCAGGACGGCATCGCCCTGGAACCCGGCGAACCCGTCCCGCTCATCGCGTACCAGGCGCCGAGCATCAGCCGGCAGATGGCGATCGACGCCGTCGAGGCCGCCGGACGCACCTGGCGGATCACCTGCAACACCCGCGACGTCAACGGGGTGCTCGCCGCGGTGCGCGCTGGCATCGGCGTCGCGGTGTTCCCGCACTCGCTGATCCCGGCGGACCTGGTGAAGGTGTCGCAGCGGCTCGGGCTGCCGGACCTGCCGGCGGTGGACTACGTCCTCATCGCGAACCCGACGGTGCAGCGGGAGCCGATCGACGCGCTGACGAACGCGATCCTGTCCCGCGGGGTCGTCCGCGCCGTCTGAGCTCGTGCATCGGCGGCGAGACGCCGGCGTGTTCGGGCTGGTGGGTGCAGCGAGACGCCGGCGTGTTCGGGTTGGTGGGCGCGGCGAGACGCCGGCGTGTTGTCTCGACGCCGCCGAGCCGTCGAGACGCCGCGACTTTCGGGGGCGTCTCGACGTCGACGCGGCGTCCTGCCGAGACGACGGCGTCTGAGCGCTCGCGGCGCTCGCTGCGCTACGGGGCGAGCGTCGGGGTCGTGCCGGTGCCGGTGACGTCCGGCAGCGTCACCCCGGCGAGCGGCAGCAGCGCCGCCGCGACCGCCCACAGCAGCACGACCGTGCCGACACCACCGAGCACGGCGCCGAGCAGCGCGACCGGCCGCTGCCACGTGGCCGTCCGGCCGCGCAGCGTCACGATCGAGAGCACCAGCGCGAGCAGTCCGAGCACCACGCCGACACCGTGCACGGTCGCGGGCGCGGTGAACCACCAGGCCGCCAGACCGATCGTCGCGATCCCGGCGACGGCACCGAGCACCGCACCGGCGGTCGCGCCGAGCGCACGACGTGGCTCCGGCACGGCGGCTGCGGCCACGGGCTGGTCGAGCAGTTCGGTCGGGAGGCCCGCCTCGCCCCCGCCAGCACCCTGCGGCACCGGGGTGCGTGCGACGACGGCCGTGGTCGTCGGGGCGTCCGGGGTCGCGACGGCGGGGCTGCCGGGAGCGGCAGCAGTCGGCGCCGCGTGCAGGACGGCGTCGAACGACTGTGCGGCTGCGGGTGCGGGTGCGGGTGCGGCCGACCGTGCGGCGGCCTGCTGGTGGGCGAAGCGTCGGGGTGTCCGGTAGCCGATCGGGCCGACGGGCTCGGGTTCGGTGCCCTCGACGACCACGTGCTCGAGGCCGGGCACCGAGAACCGGGGCTGTCCGGCGACGGGCACCGCGGGCGCGGCGGGCGGCGGTGCCGGGAAGGCCTCCGGTGACGGGGTGGTGAGCGGGGTGGCGTCCGCCGAGGCGGGTGCGGCGGCGACCGGGGAGACCGGCACCACGAGCCCGGATGCCGGGACGACCGACGACGGCGGCACCGCGGGGGTCTCGAACGGCACGGTGTGCACGTTCGGCGACGTCGGTGCCGGGGGCAGCAGCTCCTGCTGCGGCGGGAAGTCGGGCACCGGGGCGTCGGCCTCGACCAGGGCGGCGATCGACGCGGGCTCGGCGGCTGGTGCGTGCGCGGGTGCGTGCGCGGCGGGCACGTTCCCGGCCGGGGTGACCGTGGTCGGTGGGACCGGCGCCGCGTGGGCGGCGCGTGACGAGGCGGGGGTGGGGCGGGCCTCCCGGTCGGAGGCGTTCACGTGACCGACGGCGGCGACCCGCTCGGGCGCGACCTCGTCGACGGGCGGCGCGGTCACCCAGGCCGGTACGGGCCGACGGGGCCGGTCCGATTCGGGCATGCGATGCGCTGCCACTGCGGCGCTCCTTCCGTCGACTGATCCATGCTCAGTTGTAGCGGCAACCGCTGGGTGGATCGCAGCCCCAGTTCGGGGTCGCCGGTACGGTCGGGTGATGACCGGAATCGAACACCGTCCCCTGGGCCCCTCGGGGCTCGTCGTCTCCACCGTCGGCCTCGGCTGCAACAACTTCGGGCGGCGGGGAACCGCGTCCGAGTCGCAGGAGGGCACCGACGCCGTCGTCGCCGCGGCCCTGGACGCCGGGGTGACGCTCTTCGACACCGCCGACATCTACGGCGGCGTGCCGGGCATGTCCGAGGAGATGCTCGGACGCTCGATCCGCGGCCGCCGCGACGAGATCGTCCTCGCCACGAAGTTCGGCATGGACATGCAGGGCGCGAACGGCCCGGACTGGGGCGTCCGCGGGTCCCGCCGGTACGTGCGGCTCGCGGTCGAGTCGTCGCTCCGGCGTCTCGGTACGGACTGGATCGACCTGTACCAGATGCACCGGCCCGACGACGTGACACCGATCGAGGAGACCCTGTCGGTGCTCGACGACCTGGTGCGCGAGGGCAAGATCCGGTACGTCGGCCACTCGAACTTCGCGGGGTGGCAGATCGCCGAGGCCGAGCTCACGGCGTCGATCGCCGGCACCACCGCGTTCGTGTCCGCGCAGAACGAGTACAGCCCGCTCGCCCGGGATGCCGAGGCCGAGGTCCTGCCGGCCGTGCGGGCGTACGCGCTCGGGTTCCTGCCGTTCTTCCCGCTCTACAACGGGCTGCTCACCGGCAAGTACACGAAGGCGGGCGGCCCGGCCGACGGGCGGCTGACGACCTCGAAGCCGCAGGTGCTCGAGGACGCCCCGTGGGACGTGCTCGACGACTACCAGCGGTTCTGCGACGACCGGGGCGTGACGATGCTGCAGGCGACGTTCGCGTGGCTCCTGGCACAGCCGGGGCTGTCGAGCGTCATCGCGGGGGCGACGAAGCCGGAGCAGATCACGCAGAACGTCGCGGCGGGCACGACATGGGCGCCGACCGAGGACGACATTGCCGACATGACGACGATCTTCGACCGGGCCTGAGCGGGCGCGCTCGTTTCGGGTGGTTTCGCCCTGCCTCGTTTCGCGCTGAGCGGCAGGTCACGGGCTGCGGAGCCCGAGAGGTGTCGCTCAGCGCGAAACAGCAGCGGTGGGTGCCGGTGCTGCGCGGCGCGGCGGACTAGCGCGTCGCTGCGGCCAGGGCGTCGCGCAGTTCGGCGGCGGTCATCCGCGGGCCATAGCCGGGGGTGTCCCGCTGGATGCGCCAGCCCTCGGCGAGCGGCCCGGCGTCGACGACGTCGAAGCCGAACGCGTCGATGAGCTCGGAGACGGTCTGCTTGGCGGAGACGTCGTCGCCGGCGATGACGAGGGCTCGACGGTCCGGGGTGCCGGCGGGCGTCGCGTGGCCGGTCAGATCGTCGGCGCCGATGTGGTTGAACGCCTTCACGACGCGGGCGCCGGGCAGGTGGTCCTGCAGCAGCTCCGCGGTGGTCGTGGACTGGTCGTCGAGGGCGGCGATGTGGCCGTCGCGCTCCCAGTAGTAGTTGTTCGTGTCGATGACGACCTTGCCGACGAGCGGTTCGACGGGGATCGTCTCGATCGCGGCGAGCGGCACCGTCACGACGACGATCTCGCCCGCTGCGGCTGCCTCGTCGCGGGTCGCTGCGCGTGCGCCGTCGCCGAGTTCCGTGACCAGGTCGGTCAGGGTCTCCGGGCCGCGGGAGTTCGCGATGACGACCTGGTGGCCGTTCCGTACCGCGAGTCGTGCGAGCTGGGATCCGATGTTGCCGGCGCCGATGATTCCGATGGTTGTCATGGTGTCCCTGCAACGCTGCCCGACGTCGTGCATTCCCCGGGCGGCACGAACGCCCTTCCGGGAGCATGATGGCGGGCATGGACCACGAGTTCCGCGACGAGACCGACCAGGACCGCTACGCGATGTACGTCGGCGGCGAGCTCGTGAGCGTGCTCGACTACCGGGTGAACGGTGACGCGGTGGCGTTCCCGCACACCTACACGGTCCCGAAGCACCGCGGCCACGGCTACGCGGCCGAACTCGTCGAGTACGCCGTCGCCGATGTCGAGTCGTCGACCACGAAGCGCATCGTGCCGATGTGCTGGTTCGTCGGGAAGTGGTTCGACGAGCATCCCGAGAAAGCCGACCTGCTCAGCCGCAGCGCCGCGGACTGAGCGCCGAACGAAGGGGCTCCCCGTGCCCACCATCACCCCGTTCCTGTGGTACGACGACCAGGCCGAGCAGGCGGCCGAGTACTACGTGGGACTGTTCCCCGACAGCCGCGTCGACAGCGTCAGCCGGATGCCCGACGGCCGCGCCCTCGTCGTCGAGTTCACGCTGCTCGGCAAGCCGTACCGCGCGATGAACGGTGGCCCCGGCCACCCGCACACCGACGCGGTGTCGTTCCAGATCGACGTGGACACGCAGGACGAGCTCGACCGCCTGTGGGACGCGCTGCTCGCCGACGGCGGGAGCCCGATGGCGTGCGGGTGGTTGACCGACCGCTGGGGTCTGGCGTGGCAGGTGACCCCGTCGATGCTGGGGGAGCTGATGAGCGGATCGGGCGACCCGGAGGCCAACGCCCGGGTCTTCGAAGCCATGATGCAGATGATCAAGCTCGACATCCCCGCGCTCCGGGCAGCGGCAGCCGCCCGCTGACCCCACACCAGGCGTACCCGCCGGTATGGTGACGGGACGAGAAGACCGCCGGCCGGCGCCGGCGCAGACAGGCTGGAGCCATCATGGACCACCCGAGCTCCAAGGTCCGGAACAGCGACATCAGCCGGGCGTACACCGAGCTCGCCCGCATCACCCGTCGGGCGAGCATCCGTGCCCGTGGCTCGGATCAGGTCCTGAGCGTCGTCGACCAGTCCCTCGTCGACTTCGTCGTCCAGCACCCGGGCTGCATGGCCATCGACATCGCCCGCTACCTGCGGCTGAACCGCTCCACGATCTCGCGGCAGCTGTCCGGGCTCCTCGCGACCGGGCTGGTGCGGACGACCGACGGCGGCAGCGGGAACGCGAAGCCGCTCGAGGCGACCGACGCCGGCCGCGCAGCGCTCGAGCGGTCGGTGCAGCTGCACCGCGACGCGCTCGACGAACGGCTCGCCGACTGGTCCGACGACGACATCGCACTGCTCGCCGGGCTGCTGGAGCGCCTCGGCGCCTCGGACGAGGCCGGGCTCCCGATGCCGGCACCCACCGAGTCGTGACGACGTCGTTCGTCCTGCTGTCCGACACGCACCTGCCCAAGCGCGCGAAGGACCTGCCGCCCGGGCTGTGGGCCGACATCGACGCCGCCGACCTCGTGGTGCACGCGGGGGACTGGGTCGACCTGGCCACCCTCGACGCCGTGCAGGCGCGGTCCAGCCGCTTCGAGGGCGTGCGGGGCAACAACGACGGTGCGGAGTTCGACGACCGGCTGCCGCTCGTCGCCCGGTTCGGCGTCGAGGACCTGCGCTTCGCCCTGGTGCACGAGACCGGGGCGTCGACCGGTCGGGAGCGGCGGATGGACGCCGAGTACCCGGACACCGACGTGCTCGTCTTCGGCCACTCGCACATCCCGTGGGACACCGTGGCGCCGTCGGGGATGCGCCTGCTGAACCCCGGTTCGCCGACCGACCGCCGTCGTCAGCCCGACCACACGTGGATGCGCGGCACGGTCAGCGGTGCCGAGCTGTCCGTCGAACTGGTCCGGCTGCCGCCGGTCGCCCGCTGATCCCCGCCGAGACTCGGCCCGGGGGACAGTTCTCGGCCGGGCCGACCCGAGAACCGTCCCTCAGCGCGAGACTCGGGCGCCGCGTGCCTCCGTCGGCATCCGGAAGAACGCAAGCTCCCACTCCACCGAACGTCGGAACGCCCGCGCCATCCGCCCTCGCTCGTCGGGTGTCGCCGCACGGGCCACCTCCTCGACGAGCCGGGTCGCCTCGGCACTCGACGCCGCGAACCCCGGGTCCCCGTACGCCGTGATCCAGTCGGCGAAGGCGTGCCTGTCCGGAGCGACCCCGAGCTGCGACCCGACCCAGGCGTAGACCCGGAAGCAGGGCAGCACCGCGGCGGCGAGCACCGCCGGGGAGCCGGAGTCGGCGGCCTCCTGCAGGTGTGCGAGGTACCCGGCGCACGTGGGGTGCACGGGATCGTCGGCGTGCGAGCCGGCCAGCCGACGGTGGTGCAGGTCGCGCGCCTCGTCGGCGCACCCCTGCGCAGCCGCCGCCCAGAACGCAGCAGCACCGCCGGCACCATCGCCCGAACCGGCACCGGGGGCACCAACCCCGAGCGCCGCCAGGTGCCGCTCGTACGCCCGCAGGTAGTGGACGTCCTGCGCCAGGTAGCCCGCGAAGACCTCCGGCTCGAGCGTCCCGTCCCCGAGCCCCACCAGGAACGCGCAGTCGATGGTCTCCTGCAGCACCGATGCCGCATCCGTCCACCACACGTCCGTGTACGACAGCGCCGGCAGGGCTGCCCGCGCCTGCGCTCCGTGGTCGACCGGGCCGTTGCCGCTCCCGACCGACAGCGCGTCGGCCCCGCGCAGCGCCGCCGTCAGCCACTCCTTCGCCACCCCGACCGCGAGTTCCCAGTCGCCGTGCCGCGCGGCGAGCGTCGCGATCGCACTCGACAGGGAGCACCCGGTGCCGTGCGTGTTCGTCGTCGCGACGCGGGGACCGGTGAACACCCGCACGGTTCCGTCCGGTGCCACGAGCACGTCATCGGAGGTCGGCCCTTCGTCGTGGCCGCCCTTCGCCAGCACCAGGACGTCCCACCGCGCCGCCACGGCACGCGCGGCATCCAGCGACGAAGCCGACGACGACGAAGCCGACGACGGCGCACCGGAACCAGCCGCACCCGCGCCGGCGAGCTCCGCCAGCACCACGAGCTCGGCCCGGTTCGGCGTCACCAGGTCGGCGAGCGCGAACAGCGCCCCCATGGCCGACGCCGCGTCCTCGTCGAGCAGCCGGTCCCCGCTCGTCGCCACCATCACCGGGTCGACGACGACCACCGGCGGCTGGTGCTCCCGCAGCCAGTCCGTCACGACCCGCACGACGTCGGCGGTGCCGAGCATCCCGATCTTCACCGCGTCGACCACGACGTCGTCCGACACCGCGTCGAGCTGCTCCCGCAGGAACCCGACGTCCGGCAGGTGTACCGACCGCACCCCGTGCGTGTTCTGCGCGACGAGCGCCGTCACGACCCCCATCCCGTACCCGTCGTGCGCGGCGATCGCCTTGAGGTCCGCCTGCATCCCGGCCCCGCCCGTCGGGTCGGTCCCGGCGATGCTCAGCACCCGTGGGACGCTCATGCGTCCGCCCCGTGGTGCGTGGCGTCGGCCTGGAGGCGTGGATCAAGGTCACCGGATCGTCCGGCCTCCGCCCCGTGGCCGGGCCCACGGCCCCACGCGGCCACGTACGCCGCCGCGGCGGACCCGGGGTCGGCCGCGGCGCAGATGCCCGACACGATCGCGACGCCCGCGGCACCGGCTGCCCGGAGCGGCACGACGTCGTCGAGGGTCACCCCGCCGATCGCCACGCACGGCAGGTCGGTGGCGGCGGCCAACCGGGCGAACCCGTCGTGGCCGAGGGCCGGCGGGTGGTCGGCCTTCGTCGCCGTGGGGTGCACGACCCCGACGCCGAGCAGGTCCACGGTGCCGCGGGGGAGTCGCTCGACGGCAGCCAGGTGCGCGAGCGTGTTCGCCGTGAGGCCCACGTGGGCGTCCGCTCCGAGCAGGGCGCGAGCGGCCGTGACGGGGACGTCGGACTGGCCGAGGTGCACGCCCGCGACCCGGTGTCCCGCGTGCCGTGCGGCGAGGGCGACGTCGAGCCGGTCGTCGACCACCACCCTCGCGCGCTCCCCGACGGCGTCGGCGACCGCGGCGGTCAGGGCGAGCAGGTCACGCGCGGAGGCGTCCTTGTCCCGCACCTGCACGATCCGGACCCCGGCGTGCACTGCGGCGCGGACGACCCCGAGCACCCCGATGCCGTGCCGGTCGGCCAGGGCACCGTCGGTCACCAGGTAGACGCCGAACCCCGCAGACTGCAGCCCGCTCACGCCGACACCGCCCGGGCGTCGACCGCGGGAGCGGCCTCGAGGGTGATCCGGGCCTCGCGGACGACGTCCTCCGGCGTCAGCGACGCCAGCCGGTCGAGGAACAGCGGCTGGAAGGTCCCCGGTCCGCCGGCCTCCCGTGCCGCGAGCTCGGCGGCGATCGTGTGCACCGCGGTGGCGGCGACGGCAGCGGCCCCCGCGTCCTCCGGCGCGACCGACGTGAACGCGGCGACGACCGCGCCGAGCGCGCACCCGCCTCCGGTGATCCGCGTCAGCAGGTCGGTGCCGTTCGCGACCCGGACCACACCGATGCCGGGCGCGACCAGCAGGTCGACCGCACCCGACACGGCCACCGCGGCCACGAGCCTCCCGTCCGAAGCAGCGACCGACGCGACCCGAGCGTCCTCCGTGCCCACGGTGCTGTCGACCCCGCGGCCACCGGCCGAGTCGCCGAGCAGGGCGAGCACCTCGGACGCGTTGCCCCGCAGCACCGTCGGGCGCAGCGCGAGCAGGTCACGCGCCAGGGCGGTCCGCACCGGCAGCGAGCCGACGGCCACCGGGTCCAGGACCCACGGGGTGCCCGCGTCACGGGCGGCGTGCACGGCCTCGAGCGCGGCGACCCGCGGTTCGGCGTGCGGGGTGCCGGTGTTCACCAGCAGGGCGTCCGCGACGCGGGCGAACGGCCCCGCCTCGGTCGCCACGTCGACCATCGCGGGCGAGGCCCCGAGCGCGAGCAGCACGTTCGCCGTGACGTTCTGCACGACGGTGTTCGTGATGCACTGCACCAGCGGGGCCCGGGCACGCACGGCCTCGAGCAGTTCGGCGGTTCGGTGGGCCCAGGCAGGGGAGGGCGCAGCGGTTTCCATGGACGATCCCTTCGCGAGTACGAGCTCGAGCAGGTTCGACGGGTGTGATCTCAGCCGCTGGATGCGGCACCCCGTGTCTCGAGCGACACCGTACACGACGCCCGGTGACCACTTCGAGGCCCGCTCCGGGCACCGTGTGCCAGGGTTGGACCGTGCCAGATGCAACGCCCCCCGGGCCCCCACCCGGCCCCCGCGACCCCGGCGACGCCTGGGCGGTCGGCCCCGACGGCACCAAGGCATGGGGACGCTTCGGCGCCGCCGGCCTGCTCGTCGACGACGGCGCCGGCCGCGTGCTCCTGCAGCACCGCGTCGAGTGGAGCCACCACGGCGGCACCTGGGGCATCCCCGGCGGCGCACGGCACCAGGGCGAAGCAGCCGTGACCGCCGCCCTCCGCGAATCCGCCGAGGAAGCCGGTGTGCCCGACGACGCGATCGCCCTGCGCCACACGGCACTGCTCGACCTGGGGTTCTGGACCTACACGACCGTCGTGGGGCGCGCCTCCCGACCCTTCGAACCCGTCATCGCCGACCGCGAGAGCCTCGCCCTGTCGTGGATCCCGATCGACCAGGTCGACGACCTGCCCCTGCACCCCGGCTTCGGCAGGTCCTGGCCGGCGCTCCGTGCCACCGTCGCGACCACGCCGCACGTCGTCGTCGACGCGGCGAACGTCGTCGGCAGCGTGCCCGACGGCTGGTGGAAGGACCGAGCCGGCGCTGCGTCACGCCTGCTCGCACAGGTGTCGGCGCTCGCCGCGGGCGGGGTGTCCGCGTCGTTGCTCGACCTGCCGTTCGCGCGGTGGTGGCCGCGGTGGACCGTGGTGCTCGAGGGGGAGGCCCGGGCCGCTGCGGACGGTGGGGGCGCGAGCGTCGAGCGCGGTGCCGACGGAGACGCCGTAGCCGCCGCAGACCGCGGTGCCGCCACCGGCGCTGTCGACGTCGTCCGTGCTCCGGCCTCCGGCGACGACGCGATCGTCGAGTCCGTGCGGGCCGCGGTGCAGGCCGGCGACGGGCCGGTCGTCGTCGTGACGGCCGACCGCGAGCTCCGCGACCGCGTCGAGGCCCTCGGCGCGACCGTCCACGGGCCGTCCTGGTTGCGCGACCAGCTGTAGTCACCGCGCTGGGGCCGATCGTGTTCCGGATGGACTGGGACGCATGCCGGTCCTGATCGGTACGCTGGCCCTTCGTCAACGGAGACGCAACACGCAGGAGGTTCCCCTTGGAGCGCATCACCAGGGCCGACGACCGAGTCCACCGCCCCGCCGGGCCGTGGACCCCCACGGTGCACCGGCTGCTCGCCCACCTGCACGAGCAGGGGTTCGTCGCAGCCCCCGAACCGATCGCCCTCGGTGACACCCTCGAGACGGTCTCGTTCGTCCCGGGCGTCGCTGGGGAGTACCCCTGGACCGAGGACATCGCCAGCGAGGCAGCCCTCGTCACCAGCGCCCGCCTGCTCCGCCAGTTCCACGACGCCGGTGCCAGCTTCCCGCGCAGCGCCGCCGACGACCTCTGGTCGCAGGCCGAACGTGCTCCGGTCGAGACGATCGTGCACGGCGACTTCGCCCCGTACAACTGCGTCTACGACGGCATCGCCGCCGTCGGCCTGATCGACTTCGACACCGCACACCCCGGTCCCCGCGTCTGGGACGTCGCGAGTGCCGTCTACCGGTTCGCGCCGTTCACCACCGGCGCTGTCGAGGGATCGACCGCCCCCGACCTCGACGATCGGCTCGCACGTGCCGCCGAGTTCTGCCGCGCCTACGCGCTCGACGACCGCTCCCGCAGCGTCCTGGCCGAGACGATGATCGCGTCCCTCGTCGCGCTCGTCACGACGATCGAGCACGAGGCCGCCGCCGGCAACCCGAAGTTCGTCAGCGACCTGCAGCACGGCCACGCCGACCTGTACCGCGCCGACGTCGCCTACCTGGAGCAGCACGCCGACGCCGTCACCGCCGCCGTCGCGTGACCACCAGCCCCGCGCGGCTCCGCTCGGCGCGGTTCGCGGCGCAGGGCATCGCGGCGCCCGGGCTGCGCCCCACGGAGGTCGTCGAGCGGATGCTGGGGGTGCAGGGGCAGGACCTCGGCCAGGTGCTCTGGGCCATCGGGGTCCGCGCTCCCGGGTCGACGCGGGACGACGTCCGCGGGGCCTTCGACCGCGGGGAACTCGTCCGCTCGTGGTCGATGCGCGGCACCCTGCACGCCCTGCGCCCCGACGACCTGCGCCTGCTGCTCTCGCTCACCGCTGAGCGGACCCTCCGCACGATCGCCCGACGCGCCGCCGAGCTCGGCATCGACGACGCCCTGCTCGGCCGGGCCCGTGAGGCGACGATCGCGGCCCTCGAGGGCGGCCGTGCGCTGGTCCGGGACGACCTGTTCGCGGCGTACCGCGCTGCCGGCATCGACCCGGCCGGAGGTCGCGGCTACCACCTGGTCCTGCAGCTCGCGCAGGAACGCCTCGTCGCCTGGGGTCCCACCGCCCGCGTCGGGCAGGGGCTCGTGCTGCTCGACGAGTGGGCACCCGCCACCGCTGAGCCGCCGGACCGCGACGAGGCCCTCCGCCGGGTCCTGCTCGGGTACCTGCGCGGCCGTGGCCCCGCGACCGAGGCCGACGCCGCGAGCTGGACGAAGCTGCCGCTCAGTGACCTCCGCCGGGCCCGGGCCGTGGCGGGGGACGCGGTCGAGGACCTCGGCGACGGGCTCCTCGCCCTCGCCGACCGGCCGACGGCCGCGCGCGTCCCCACCGGGCACCTTCTCCCCGGCTTCGACGAGTACCTGCTCGGGTACGCCGACCGGTCCGCGCAGCTCGACCCCGCCCACGCCGACCGCGTCGTCCCCGGAGCCAACGGCGTGTTCCTGCCGATGGCCGTCGTGCGGGGTCGCGTCGTCGGCACCTGGAAGCGCACCGAGCGCCGGGCCGAGCACCTCGTCACCGTCGCACCCTTCGGCACCCTCGACGCGTCGTCCGTCCGTGCGCTCGAGGCTGCGGCCGCGCGGTACGCGGCGTTCCTCGGAGCGCCGGTCGTGACCACGGTGGTCTGACGCGACCACCTGCGGACCGTGTGCCGAGGCAGCCCGGCCGCACCGCTCCTCCAGAGTGCACCCAGCAACCATGCGGCGGACTCCGACACTGCCTCCGGTAATGTCGCAGGGCCATGACGGACAGCCCGGCCGACGCCACCCCCTACGAAGTCCTCGGCGTCCCCGCGACGGCTGACGACGACGCGCTCCGCCGCGCCTACCGGCGGGCGGCCCGCGAGACGCACCCCGACCTCGGCGGCGACGCCCAGCGCTTCCGCCAGGTCCAGATCGCATGGGAGCGCATCGGCACGCCGGAAGCCCGGCGCGCGTACGACGTCGGGTCCCGCGCGTCCGGTTCGTTCGGTGCTTCCGGCTCCACCGGCAGGGGTGGCACCGGTCGCGACGCCTACGCACCCCCGGCAGCGCGTCGCGACACGCGCCCCCGGGCGCGGTCCCACGGACACCCCGGCGGTCGGTCGCGCGAGGTCTTCCTGCAGGCCGAGCGCGAGTGGGTCGGCCTCGGCGACCCCATCGAGGACCCCTACGACCCCACGCTCATCCGCTCCGCGCCCCGACACATCCGGCGGCTGCTCGCCGAAGCCCTGGCCGAAGAGGCAACCGCCCTGATCGTCTCCGACATGGGGATCGGCGTCACCGTGTGGCACGATCTCGACGCCGGGGCCGAGGGCAAGCTCGACCACGCCGTCCTGACCGCGAGCGGACTCTGGGCCGTCGAGTCCATCGACTGGGGCGCTCCGGTCCGCGTCGAGCACGGCGAGATCGTCGGCGAGACGCTCGCGCCGGGGGAGCGACCCGTCAAGGAACTCGTCCGCGCCGCCCGCGCCGTGCAGAAGCAGACCCGGGTGCGGTTCTCCGGCCGGCTGCTCGTCGTGCCGGACGCCGCCGTCACCGAGGACGTGCAGCTCGTCGGCTCCCCGAAGAAGCCCACCGCGCTCGTCGTCCGCCGCAGTGCGCTCGCCCAGGTGCTGGGCGGCGTCTGGTCGCCGGCCGGTTCGGTCGACGTGTTCGAGATCCGCGACCGCCTGCAGCAGACCGTCCGTTTCGTCTGATGTCCGCGTTGCACGTCGTGGTCGAGATCGGGGGCTGGGAGCACGAGTGCTGCGGCCCGGCGGTGGAGATCGGCGACGTCGTCGAGTACTGGGTCGTCTCCGCGGACGGAGCACGGCGGTTCGGCGAAGTCCGACACGACTCGGCGCGGACGCAGGCGATCCGTGGACGGGTCGTCGAGCTGTACGCGGTCGGCCGTGACGGACGGGTGGCGATCGAGCGGGTGCCGAGCGGTTCGGCCCTGTGCGGCTCCGACGAGGACGACGACGGTCACCTCGAGGCCCGCTGGACCGGGCAGCCGGTCACCGTCGAGTGGGACGGCGAGGCCGAGTTCGAAGTCGTCATCGACCCCTACGGCAAGCCGAAGCGTCAGTAGCCGCGGAGCTTCTCGAGGTCGCGACGCTCCCGCTTGCTCGGCCGTCCGGCACCGCGCTCGCGCATCGGGACGAACCCGGCCTCTTCCTTCGACAGCCGCGGCGGGGTCTTGTCCTCGAAGTGCTTCGCGGCCTCGGGGGCGCTCGTCCGCTTCAGGATGATGCCGGTCACCACGACGACGCGGTCGAAGCCGTTCTGGCGCACCCGCACCTCGTCACCGGGGCCGATCGGCTGCGCCGGCTTCGCGCGCTCCCCGTTCACCCGGACGTGACCGGCCTTGCACGCGGCAGTCGCGGCCGACCGGGTCTTCGTGATCCGGACGGCCCAGATCCAGCTGTCGACCCGGGCCTTCTCCATGTCGACACTCTAGGCGGCCCGTACCCTGGGGTGGTGCATGCGGACGAACAGGCGGTGATCGCCCGGGCCCGTGCGCTCGGGGTGCTGCACGACGCCGCGCTCGGCGACCGCCTGGTGGTCCGGGCGCACCACGGGGACGGCGCGCAGGACGCCCTCGGTGACCTGGTCGCCCGGACGCCCGACGCCGTGACGATCGCGACCCGCCGCGGCCCGGTCGAGGTCCGGCTCGACGACGTCGTCGCCGCGAAGCCCGTCCCGCCGCCCCCGCCCGCGCGGCCTGCTCGGCGCTGACACACGGTGCGAGCCCAGCACCTCGCACGGTGCGAGCCCAGCACCTCGCACGGTGCGAGCCCAGCCCGGCGAGCCGCAGGCCCCGGCACCCCGCTCCCGACATACGCTCATCCCATGGCAGTCCCCGTCCCGCTCGGCACCGAGGACCGCACCGCCCGCCTCACCCTCCGCCGCCCGGACTCCTGGCGCCGCGAGGACTCAGCCCAGGCGGACCTGCGCGTCACCGGCGACGACGTCGTCCTCACCGTCCGATCCCGACCCAGCGACCGCGCGATCGGCGACGAGAACACCGGCCTGCTCGCGCGGCTGCCCGGTTCGGTCGAGGGCCTGCTGCTCGTCGGCTGCGACCCGTGGACCACCGCCGGCGCCCCGGCCCGGCTGGTGGAGTACGTCCGGCCCGACGAGCACGGCGACGTCGCCGGCACCCACCTGCTCTTCGTGACCGGTCGGCACCGCGTCGACCTGACGATCGAACGCCCGCTCGCCCGGCTGCTCGAGACCGACGACCTCGTGCTCGCCGTCCTCGAGAGCGTCCGCGCCACCGAGACGGTCCCGGTCCGCCCCGAGCGCGACCTCGAACCCCTGCCGGCCCCTGCCCCGACGGCACCGCTCGAGGGCCCCCGGCTGAGCACGGACGCGATCGGCACCCTGCAGAGCCTCGCCGGACGCCGGTGGAACCCCACGCTCCTCCGCGCCGCGGCGGGTCGCGAACTCATCGAGGCGGGCCTCGTCGGTCGGCTCGGCACGCTGCCGGAGTCGACCCAGACCCTGCTCGAACCCTGGCAGGGCGATGCCCAGCCGGTCACGCTGGAACAGCACCTGCCCGACGGGGGCGAGTCGCGCCTCCAGGCCTGGTCGCAGACCGTCGTCGACGGGACCGACGCGGCGGGCGCCGTGGTCGCGTCCGTCACGCCCGACCGGGCCGTCGCGTTGATGGCCGGGAGGCTCGGCATCGGTCCGACGTGGACCTTCCCGTTCCGCACGGGGTCGCTCCCAGGGCACCTGCTCGGCCGCAAGCTGGCCGGCGGTCCGGACGCACCGGACCTGCCGGAGGCCCTCGCCGAGGCGGACCCGCGCCTCGCGCGGTTCTGGGCTGCGCCGTGGACCGTCACGTACCTGCGTCGACCGGGCAAGCCGAAGCCGATCACGATCGTGCGGGCCGAGGGACACGGATTCGCGCGCGTGGGCACGACGAAGGCCGGGGAGACCGCCCTCCGGACGGACTCCCCGGCCAATGTCTACCGGTCGGTGGTGCGGGCGCTGCTGGGCTGAGCGCGCCTGCGTTCTCCCGCTACGCGGCGGGGCCGGCGGTCAGGGTGACGGTGACGGTCTTCGCGGCGCCGGTGCTGTCGGTGTAGCGGACACTCACCTTGTCACCCACCGAGTGCGACTGGACGACCTGCGTCAGCTGGTCCGAGCTCGTCACGGCGGTGCCGTCGATGCTCGTGATCGTGTCCCCGGCGGCCAGGCCGGCGCTCGCGGCGCCGGAGCCCTCGACCGTGCCGGCGACGGCGACGCCGCCCGTGGTGCCGGTGGTGTTGCTGACCTGGACCCCGAGGAACGCGGGCAGCCCGATGGTGATCGTGCCCGACGACTCACCGTCGAGGATCTTCTCGGCGATGGTCTTCGCGGTGGTGATCGGGATGGCGTAGCCGGTGACGTCGGCCGTGCCCGAGGACGCTGCCGTGGCCATGCCGACGACCTCGCCCTCGCTGTCCAGCACCGGTCCGCCGGAGTCACCGGAGACGATGTCCGCCGAGATCTCGATCAGGCCGGTCAGGGACTCGGTGCCGGTGCCGGACTCGCTCTGCACCTGGATGTCCTGGTCGATCGCGGTGACGGTGCCCTCGGCGGCGACGAGGTTGCCGGTGCCCTCGGCGTTGCCGACGTCCTTGACGGTGTCACCGGTGCTCGGCTCACCGTCGTCGTCCAGTGTGACGGTGGACAGCCCCGAGGCGTTCTCGAGCTTCAGCACGGCGACGTCGTTGGTGGCGTCGGCCCCGACCACGTCGGCCTTGTACTCCTTGCCGGTGGTCTCGTCGGTGACGGTGATGCTCGTCGCGCCCTGGATCACGTGGTTGTTCGTCAGGATCGTGCCGTCGGAGGTCAGGACCATGCCGGTGCCGGCCGCCTGCGACGACTCGTCGTAGTTCAGGACGGTGTTGATCGTCACGACGCCCTTCTTGTCGGCGGCCGTCGCCGCGGTGGCGGGGGACTGGGTCGTCCCGCTGTCGCTGTCGCTGTCGCTGTCGCTGTCGCTGCCGCTGCCGTCGCCGGGCACCGTGAAGCCGTTCGTGCCGTCGCTGCTGCCGGTGCCGTCGGTGCCGGATCCGGTGCCGGGCAGCGTGGTGGTGCCCTGCGACTGGCTCGACGTCGTGGTCGTCCCCTGCGAGGACAGGCCGAGGGCGGTGCCGCCGGCCGCACCGACGATGGCGAGTGCGGCGATGCCGGAGCCGATCATCAGTCCCAGGCGACGCGGGCGCTTCGTCGTACCGGGGTGGTTGGCGGTCGCCGCCGAGGACGCCCAGGCGTGGTTCGCGCCGGCGAGGGCGGAGCTGCCGATCAGGTACGGGCCGCGGCCGTCCGGCGTGTAGGCGTAGGGGCCGGAGCCGTCAGGACCGTAGAGGTAGGGACCGGAGCCGTCGAACGCGTACGCCGGGCGCAGGGAGGCCGGGTCGGCGTGCGGCGCCTCCCAGTGCATGCCCGGAGCCTGCTGCTGCGCGGCGGGGGTGCCGTTCTCGTCGTGGTCGGCGGCTGCGGGGTTCGGGGTCTCGTTCATCGGTGCTCTCCGGTCGTCCCTCGACGGCCCGGTCGGGCGTCGATGGAGATCAGTACAGAGCGCTTCCCCATGACGAGCCTATGAACGAACCCTGCGCACGCTCCGGGCTTGCTCGGGGGACGCCGAGTGGGGCTCCGGCGTTAGGGTGGCCTTACTTCCATGTCTCCGTCGACGTCCACGCCCCCGGCTCCCAGCTCCGTCCCCCGACTCGTCGGTGCGACCGTGCTGGCGGTCGTCGTCCTCGCCGTGGCGTGTTCGCTGTCGATCGCGTACGGCTCGCGGCCGATCCCGCTCGGCACCGTCCTGGACACCGTCCTGCACCCCGGGCGGAGCGACGAGGTCGGGCTCATCGTGCTCGGCAACCGGGTGCCCCGCACCGTCGTCGGACTGCTCGCCGGGGCGGCGCTCGGGGTCGCCGGGGCGGTCATGCAGGGCGTGACACGGAACCCGCTCGCCGACCCGAGCGTCCTCGGCATCAACTCCGGTGCGACCCTGGCCGTGGTGGCCGGGATCGCGGTCTTCGGCGTGAGCGGCACGGCCGCCTACCTGCCCTTCGCGTTCGTCGGGGCCGCCCTCGCCGCACTGCTCGTGTACGGGATCGCGACCGTCGCCCGTCGCGGCCTCTCACCCGTCGGACTCGCCCTCGCCGGAGCCGTGGTCGCCGCAGCGCTGTCGTCGGTCACCACCGCGGTGCTCGTGACCGACCAGAGCCTGCTCGACCAGCTGCGGTTCTGGCAGGTCGGTGCCCTCGCCGGCAAGGACCTCGGCACGGCGGGGATCATCACGGCGCCGGTGCTCGTCGGGCTGGTGATCGCGTTCGGTCTCGGTCGGTCGCTGAACACCCTCGCGCTCGGGGACGAACTCGCGGCGTCGCTCGGGCAGCGGGTCGTGCTCGTCCGCGCCGTGGGCGGTCTGGTCGCGGTGCTGCTCGCCGGGTCCGCGGTGGCCGCCGCCGGGCCGATCGCCTTCGTCGGACTCGCCGTTCCGCACGCGGTCCGTCGGTTGAGCGGCCCCGACCACCGCTGGACCATCCTGCTGTCGGCGATCGTCGCCCCCGCGCTCCTGCTCGTCGCCGACGTCATCGGCCGCGTCGTGGCGTACCCGGGGGAGCTGCAGGTCGGCATCGTCACGGCGCTCATCGGAGCGCCGGTGTTCATCGCGCTCGTGCGCTCGAGGGTGGTGCGGGGACTGTGAGGCAGCTGTTCGGCTCCTCGCGTCCCCGGTCGGCCGGGCTGCGCCGGTCGGCCGGCATGCGCCGTTCGGCCGGGGTGCGCCGGTCGGCCGGGCTGGGCCGGTCGGCCGGGCTGGGCCGTTCGGCCGGGCTGGGCAGCTCGGCCGGGCTGCGCCGTGAGGTCGCGGTGCTCGTCGCCGTGGTCGTGGTCGTCGTGGTGCTCGTCCTGGTCGGGCTCGGCGCCGGTTCGATCCCGCTCACCCCGGGCCAGGTGCTCGCCTCCCTGTTCGGCCAGGGGGACCGGATCTCGGACTTCGTGATCGGGCAGCTCCGCGGGCCGCGGGTGCTCGGTGCCGTCCTCGTCGGCGCCAGCCTCGGCGTCGCCGGCGCGATCGTGCAGAGCGTCGTGCGGAACCCGATCGCGAGCCCCGACGTCATCGGGATCACCTCGGGGGCCAGTGCCGCCGGACTCACCGCCATCGTGCTGTTCGGTGCCAGCGGTGGCACGCTCTTCTCGGTCGTGCTCGTCGGCGCAGTGGTGGTCTCGCTCGTCATCGCCGGGCTCGCCTGGCGACGGGGGATCACCGGCAACCGGGTCGTCCTCGTCGGCATCGGTGTCGCGGCGATCTGCCTGAGCATCACCGGCTGGATGCTCACGAGCGGCACCGTCACCCAGGCCGGCGCCGCGCTGCTCTGGCTCTCCGGCAGCCTGAACGCCGTGGACCGCGACCTGGTCGGGGTGCTCGGCGTCGCGTTCGTCGTGCTCGGCGTGCTCGCGCTGCTGCAGTCCGCCCGCCTGCAGGTGCTGAGCCTCGGGGACGAGGTCGCCGCCGCACTCGGGCTCCGGCCGGACCGGGCGAAGGTGCTCCTGCTCCTCACCGCCGTGTGCCTGACCGCCGCAGCCGTCGCCACGGCGGGGCCGGTCTCGTTCGTGGCGCTGATGGCCGCGCCGATCGCCAGACGCCTGGTCGGCGGCGGACGGGTCGCGCTCGCGCCGGCCGCCGCCGTCGGTGCCGCGATCACGCTCGGCAGCGACCTGCTCGCCCAGTTCGCGATCCCCGGCAACGCGCTGCCGGTGGGGGTCGTGACGGGTGTCGTGGGGGCGCCGTACCTGCTCTGGTTGCTCGCGCGGGGTCGGTGACGCCGGGTCGCACGGGTCGCTGACGCCGCTCCCGCGTTCGCGGATCGCGGAAGTCCCTCCACAGTCCCAGATCGGGGCTGCCGCTCGGGCCTTCGTTTCCGATACGCTGATGGGCCAAGAGGAGGAGGTCCACCGATGCCAGATCCAGTGGTCCCGCAGCCGGGCGGTCAGAAGACCCCGGAGCAGCGGCTGGTCGACACCACGCTGACCTTCAGCATGGACATGGGCGCGGCGCTCACCGCCGAGTCCGGTGTCTCGACCGAAGAACGTGAAGCCGTCAACGCCCTGCCCTCCGGGTCGGCGTTGCTCGTGGTCCGTCGTGGCCCCAACGTGGGTGCGCGGTTCCTCCTCGACTCCGACGTCACGACGGCCGGTCGACACCCCGACGCCGACATCTTCCTCGACGACGTCACCGTGTCGCGCAAGCACGCGCAGTTCCTTCGCCACGGCACGAGCTTCAGCGTCAAGGACAACGGCTCCCTGAACGGCACGTACTTCGACGGTGTCCGCATCGACGAAGCGCTGCTCACCGACGGGGCCGAGGTCCAGGTCGGCAAGTTCCGCCTGACGTTCTACGCATCTCGGGTCGACCTGGCGCGCCTGGCGAACGCGTAGTGGCCGCACGGTCCGCTGCGGCCCGGGCGGGGTCCGCGGCACCGGACCTGCTCACCATCGGGCAGGTCCTCGCTCGCCTCAAGCCCGAGTTCCCGGACCTGTCGAGCTCCAAGCTACGGTTCCTCGAAGAGCGCGAGCTCGTCACCCCGATCCGCACGGCCAGTGGGTACCGCAAGTTCTCCGCGGCCGACGTCGAGCGGCTCCGTGTGATCCTCGGGCTGCAGCGTGACCACTACCTGCCGCTCAAGGTCATCAAGGACTACCTGGCCGACCTCGATGCCGGGCGCGAACCCGTCCTGCCCGGCGGCGGAGACGCACCGAAGCCGTCGATCCTCGGACGCGAGCGCCGGTACACCCGCGAAGAGACGGTCCGGGCAGCCGGCGCCTCACCGATGCTCCTCGCCGACGCGGTCTCGGCCTCGCTGCTGCCGGCCACCGACACCTACGGCGACGACGGCGTCTCCGTGCTGAAGGCCCTGGTCGAACTGCAGCGCACCGGTATCGAGCCGCGACACCTCCGCACGCTGCGCAGCACTGCCGAGCGCGAGGTCGGTCTCATCGAGTCCGCCCTCATGCCGGTCTCACGCCGGGGCGACGCGACCTCGCGGGCAAAGGCCACCGAGCTCGCGCGCGAGATCGCCGGGCACCTCGAGATCATCCGGTCGAACCTCATCCGCCAGGCCATCGGCCGTCTCGACGCATGACACCGTCCGGTGCTCCGACAGGGCTTGTGTGTCAGTGGCCGAGGCGTATCCTCGACACGCCGGACGCGCCGGGTCGGATGTCCCGCGCGGGAGCGGTCGGAGTCGCTACCGTGGACCTCGGAACAACTCTCAACCCGTCGTTGAAGCTTCGGGTGGGAGCTCGATCGTCGTGGAAGGCAAGCTGATGAGTGGGAACGACACCCCTGGCACCGAGTCTGATGTGACCCGGTACGACCTCGGGCTGCTCTTCACCGATGGTCTGCCCGAGCACGACGAGCAGAACGGCTACCGCGGCACCGTCGCCGCACGGGCAGCCGGGATCTCGTACCGACAGCTCGACTACTGGGCCCGCACCGAACTCGTGCAGCCGACGATCCGTGGGGCGGCCGGCTCCGGGTCGCAGCGCCTGTACGGGTTCCGCGACATCCTCGTGCTCAAGCTCGTGAAGCGGCTGCTCGACACCGGCATCTCGCTGCAGCAGATCCGCACCGCCGTCAACCAGCTCCGTGAGTCAGGCGTCTCCGACCTGGCGCAGACCACCCTGATGTCCGACGGCGCCTCGGTGTACCTCTGCACCTCCGACGACGAGGTCATCGACCTCGTGTCCCGCGGCCAGGGTGTCTTCGGCATCGCGGTCGGCAAGGTCCTGCGTGAGGTCGAGAGTTCCCTGGTCGAGCTCGACGCCACCGCGGCGGCCGACCCCTCCGACGAGCTCGCCGCTCGTCGCGCTTCCCGCGCTTCCTGACCATCCGGGTTCGGGTCCAGTGGTCGCGACCCGTCGCCTGCGCGTCGCCGAGTGGTCACGAACTGTTGCCTGCGACGTTGCCGGCCGACAGTTCGTGACCACTCAGCGGACGTGAGCGGCATGTTGTGACCGTTGGGCGAGCCGGAGCCGGGCGTGTCGAGCGGGGCGTGTCGAGCGGGGCCGGGATGAGCCTCCGGCCGGTCGCCGCGTGGTCGTGACCCGTCGCCTGCGCGTCGCCGAGTGGTCACGAACTGTTGCCTGCGACGTTGCCGGCCGACAGTTGGTGACCACTCGGCGGACGTGAGCGGCATGTTGTGACCGCTGGGCGAGCCGGAGCCGGGCGTGTCGAGCGGGGCCGGGATGAGCCTCCCGGCAGTCGCCGCGTGGTCGTGACCCGTCGCCTGCGTCTCGCCGTGTGGTCACGAACTGTCGGCTGCGACGTTGCCGGCAGACAGTTGGTGACCTCTCGGAGGACGTGAGCGGTGCGTTGTGACCGTTGGGCGGGCCGGAGCCGGGCGTGTCGAGCGGGGCCGGGATAAGCCTCCCGGCAGTCGCCGCGTGGTCACGACCTGCCGCCTGCGTCTCGCCGTGTGGTCACGAACTGTCGCATGCGACGCTGCCGGCTGACAGTTGGTGAGCACTCGGCGGATGCGCGCGGTGCGTTGTGACCGTTGGGCGAGCCGGAGCCGGGCGTGTCGAGCGAGGCCGGGGTGGGCCTCCCGGCAGTCGCCGCGTGGTCGTGACCCGTCGCCTGCGCGTCGCCGAGTGGTCACGAACTGTCGGCTGCGACGTTGTCGGCCGACAGTTGGTGAGCACTCGGCGGATGTGAGCGGTGCGTTGTGACCACTGGGCGAGCCGGAGCCGGGCGTATCGAGCGGGGCGTGTCGAGCGAGGCCGGGGTGGGCCTCTCGGCAGTCGCCGCGTAGTCACAAATCGCCGCCTGCGCGTCGCCGAGTGGTCACGAACTGTTGCCTGCGACGCTGCCGGCTGACAGTTGGCGACCTTTCGGGCGACGTGAGCGGCATGTCATGCGACCGCGCCGCGACCGCACGAGCACCGACCTACGCGGCGCCACCCTCGGCGTACGGACCGATCTTGCCGGTGCGCATGATGCGCTCGAGCAGCTGGTCGAAGTTCTTCGCCATCTCCTGCGCGGACTCGCCGGGCCACACGTGCAGCGGCTTCGCCGCACCCTGCGCCTGCTGCAGCGACGTGCGCTCCGGCAGCTGTGGGGAGAGCACGAGCGGGCCGAACATGTCGCGGAGTTCCTTGATGCGGAACTGGTGCTCGAGCGACTGCACGCGGGCACGGTTGACGATGATGCCGAGGGGCTGCAGGCGCGGGGAGAGCCCGCGGCGGATCTCCTCGATGGCGCGCAGCGCACGGTCGGCGGCGGCGACGGAGAACAGGCCGGGCTCGGTGACGACGGTGACGCGATCGGACGCGGCCCACGCGGTGCGCGTCAGGGCGTTCAGCGACGGCGCACAGTCGATGAGGACGAGTTCGTAGTCCTGCTCGACGTTGGCCAGGGCCTCTTCGAGCTTCCAGATGTCGCGGATCGACGGGTGCGGCCCGTCGAAGTTGATGGCGGAGGGCGACCCGACCATGACGTCGATCTTGCCCTGCGACCCCTTCGTCCAGCCCGAGGGGGCGATCGCCTGACGGACGATCTTCTCCTTCGGGTTCTCGAGGACGTCGGCGACGTTGAGGTGGCCGGCGAGGTTGATGTCGAGGCCCGTGGAGACGTCGGACTGCGGGTCCAGATCCACCACCAGCGTGCGCAGTCCCTTGGCGAACGCGGCCGAGGTCAGGCCGAGCGTCACCGTCGTCTTGCCGACACCACCCTTGAGGGAGCTCACGCTGAGTACATGCACGTTGAGCAACGTTACCGCCACTAGGGTTGTCTCACCTCAACCCGGGCTGAAAGGGACGTCGTGTTCACGAAGATCCTCGTTGCGAACCGTGGCGAGATCGCCATCCGCGCGTTCCGTGCCGCGTACGAGTTGGGGGCCCGTACGGTCGCCGTCTACCCGTACGAAGACCGGAACTCCCTGCATCGTCTCAAGGCCGACGAGGCCTACCTGATCGGGGAGCGGGGCCATCCGGTCCGGGCGTACCTGGACGTCTCCGAGATCATCCGCGTCGCCCGCGAGTCGGGGGCCGACGCGATCTACCCGGGGTACGGGTTCCTGTCCGAGAACCCGGAGCTCGCCGCGGCAGCAGCCGCGAACGGCATCACCTTCATCGGTCCGGGCGAGCACGTGCTCGAGATGGCCGGCAACAAGGTCACCGCGAAGGAGCACGCGATCGCGGCCGGCGTCCCGGTCCTCGCGAGCACCCCGGCGAGCCGCGACATCGACGAACTGATCGCCGGCGCCGATGCGATCGGGTTCCCGGTCTTCGCCAAGGCCGTCGCCGGTGGTGGTGGCCGTGGCATGCGCCGTGTGGAGACGAAGCCCGAGCTGCGCGACGCCCTCGAAGCGGCCATGCGCGAGGCCGACAGTGCGTTCGGCGACCCGACGATGTTCCTCGAGCAGGCCGTCATCCGTCCGCGCCACATCGAGGTGCAGATCCTCGCCGACGCGACCGGCACCGACGCGGGCACGATCCACCTGTTCGAGCGGGACTGCTCGGTCCAGCGGCGCAACCAGAAGGTCGTCGAGATCGCGCCGGCGCCGAACCTCGACCCCGCGGTCGCGCAGGCACTGCACCGCGACGCCGTGGCCTTCGCCCGGTCGATCGGGTACGTCAACGCCGGCACCGTGGAGTTCCTGCTCGACACCGAGGGTGAGCGTGAGGGGCAGCACGTCTTCATCGAGATGAACCCGCGCATCCAGGTCGAGCACACGGTCACCGAAGAGGTCACCGACGTCGACCTGGTGCAGTCGCAGATGCGCATCGCCGCGGGGGAGACCCTCGCCGGCCTCGGCCTGTCGCAGGACACCGTCGCCGTGCACGGCGCCGCGCTGCAGACCCGCATCACGACCGAGGACCCGACGCAGGGCTTCCGTCCGGACACCGGCCGGATCAGCACCTACCGCAGCCCCGGCGGCGCGGGCGTCCGGCTCGACGGCGGCACGGTCGCCACCGGCGCGCAGATCAGCCCGCACTTCGACTCGATGCTCGCGAAGATGACGTGCCGCGGCCGCGACTTCCCGGCGGCGGTGTCCCGGGCCAAGCGTGCCCTCGCCGAGTTCCGCATCCGCGGCGTCAGCACGAACATCCCGTTCCTGCAGGCCGTGCTCGAGGACCCGGACTTCGCCCGCGGCGACGTCTCGACGAAGTTCATCGAGGAACGCCCGCAGCTCTTCGGCGGCCACGTCTCGAAGGACCGCGGCACGAAGGTGCTCACCTGGCTCGCCGACGTCACGGTGAACAAGCCGAACGGTGAGCGGTCGCCGCTGGTCACCGACCCGGCCGACAAGCTCCCGGCCACCGACCTGACTGCGCCGGTGCCCGAGGGGCAGCGCGACCGCCTGCTGGCGATGGGGCCGGCCGAGTGGTCGAAGGCCCTGCGCGCCCAGACGGCCCTCGCCGTGACCGAGACGACGATGCGGGACGCCCACCAGTCGCTCCTCGCCACCCGGGTCCGCACGAAGGACCTCGTCGCCGTCGCACCGCACGTCGCACGGCTCACTCCGCAGCTGCTCAGCGTCGAGGCCTGGGGTGGTGCCACCTACGACGTCGCACTCCGGTTCCTCGGTGAAGATCCTTGGGAGCGCCTGTCCTCGCTGCGCGAAGCCATGCCGAACATCCCGATCCAGATGCTGCTGCGCGGCCGTAACACCGTCGGGTACACGCCGTACCCGACCGAGGTCACCGACGCCTTCGTCGACGAGGCGGCTCGGTCGGGCGTCGACGTCTTCCGCGTGTTCGACGCGCTGAACGACGTCAGCCAGCTGCGTCCCGCCCTGGAGGCCGTGCTCGCGACCGGCACGGCCGTCGCCGAGGCGGCGCTCTGCTACACCGCCGACCTCCTCGACCCCGCCGAGGACCTCTACACGCTCGACTACTACCTCCGCTTGGCGGAGCAGATGGTCGAGGCCGGCGCGCACGTCATCGGCATCAAGGACATGGCGGGGCTGCTCCGTGCCGGTGCGGCCGAGAAGCTCGTCACCGCCCTGCGCGAGCGCTTCGACCAGCCGGTGCACGTGCACACCCACGACACCGCCGGCGGTCAGCTCGCGACCCTGCTCGCCGCCTCGCGCGCCGGGGCCGACGCCGTCGACGTGGCCGCCGCACCCATGGCCGGCACGACCAGCCAGCCGAGCATGTCCGCCCTGGTCGCAGCCCTGGCCCACACCGAGCGCGACACCGGCCTGTCCCTCGACGCCGTCGGGGACCTCGAGCCGTACTGGGAATCGGTCCGTCGCGTGTACGCCCCGTTCGAGTCCGGGCTCGCCGGGCCGACCGGGCGTGTCTACAAGCACGAGATCCCCGGTGGTCAGCTGTCGAACCTCCGGCAGCAGGCGATCGCCCTCGGGCTCGGCGACCGGTTCGAGCAGGTCGAGGACTGGTACGCCGAGGCGAACCGGATCCTCGGTCGGCCGACCAAGGTCACGCCGTCGTCGAAGGTCGTCGGCGACCTCGCGCTGCAGCTCGCCGCGGTCGGTGCCGACCCGGTCGACTTCGAGCAGAACCCCGACAAGTACGACATTCCGGACTCCGTGGTCGGATTCATGGCCGGCGAGCTGGGCGACCTGCCCGGCGGCTGGCCCGAGCCGTTCCGCTCGAAGGTCCTGGCCGGTCGCGACGTCCGACTCGAGATCACCCCGGTGCCCGCGGACGAACGCGCGCACCTCGAGACCCCCGGACCCGAGCGCCAGCAGGCCCTCAACCGCCTGCTCTTCCCGCAGCCGACGCAGCAGTTCCAGCGCGTGCGGGAGCAGTACGGCGACCTGTCCGTCGTGCCGACCGTCGACTACCTGTACGGGCTGCGACCCGGGCAGGAGCACAGCGTCCCGCTCGGCAAGGGCGTCGACCTGTTCGTCGGGCTCGAGGCGATCGGCGAGGTGGACGCCAAGGGCATCCGCACGGTCATGGCGACGATGAACGGGCAACTCCGCCCGGTCGCCGTCCGCGACCGTTCGGTCGAGGTCGAGACGAAGGCGGCCGAGAAGGCCGACGCGTCCGACCCCAAGCACGTGGCCGCGCCGTTCTCCGGCGTGGTGACGCTCAAGGTCGCCGTCGGTGACGTCGTCGAGGCCGGTACGCCGGTGGCGAGCATCGAGGCGATGAAGATGGAAGCGGCCATCACGGCGCCCGTGGCGGGCACCGTCGGCCGACTCGCGATCCCGGTGACCCAGCAGGTGGACGCCGGCGACCTCCTGGTGGTGCTGCAGTAAATTGACCGTTCGTCCCATCCGCCTGTTCGGCGACCCCGTCCTCCGTTCGCCGGCCGACCCGATCCGCCCCGAACTGCTCGGGAGCGCCGGGGTCCGTGACCTCGTGCAGGACCTCATCGACACCGTCAAGGAACCCGGTCGTGCCGGAGTGGCCGCGCCCCAGATCGGCGTCGGGCTCCGTGCGTTCTCGTACAACGTGGACGGCGAGGTCGGCTACGTCCTCAACCCCGAGATCGTCGAGGTCTCCGGGCAGCCCGAGCTCATGGAGGAAGGGTGCCTCTCCGTCCCGGGGCTCGGCTACCCGACCCGTCGGTACCCGTACGCGAAGGTCCGCGGCGTCGACGTCGACGGCGACGAGGTCGTCCTGGAGGGCACCGGCCTGATGGCCGAGGCGCTCCAGCACGAGTGCGACCACCTCGACGGAACCGTCTACGTGATGACGCTCGACCCCGAGGTCCGCCGTCAGGCCCTGCGCGACATCCGTGCGCAGGCCTGGTTCCACTGAGCGCTTGCACAGGCCCGGGTTCGCGGGCTGTGAACAGTGGTGTAACACCCCCACGGGGGATTGTCGCTTTGTCCTGACGAGGAGGTACCGTGCTGCTGTCGGCCTCCCACCGACGACCATCCCATCCCCCCCAGGACTCCCGCATGACCAGTCAGAACGACGAGCTCAGCTCGCACCGCACCCGCACCAACCGTCGACCTGCCGAGACCACCGTCGCGACCGGTTCGACCGCCGTCCTCGACGCCCCCGCGACGGAGCAGTCGCAGGAGGCCTGAGCCCCGCAGGCGCCCCCGGCGCCCGCTGAACGGCCTGGAGGCCCGGATCGCGTCCGACGGACGTGATCCGGGCCTCCAGGCTGTTGCGTCCACACCCGCGCGCACCTGCCGGAATCGGGCGTACCTGGTCGGAAGAACCGACCTGGTACGCCCGAATCAACCCGGTACGCCCGGAACGACCAGGCGGCTACGCGCGGTTGCGCCGCCGACCCTCGATCACCGGGGTCGCCGTCGTCTGCACCTTCGACCCGGAGTAGATGTGGTCGATGTCCGCGGCGAAGTCCTTCAGGATCACCGACCGCTTGATCGTCAGCTTCGGCGTGAGGTGCCCGGAGGCCTCGGTCAGGTCCGTGTCGAGGATCGTGAACGACCGGACCGACTCGGCGCGGGAGACCCGGCCGTTGGCGGCGTCGATGGCCTCCTGGACGGCGGAGAGCACGCGCTCGTCGTACGCGGCCTCGTGCCCGCTCAGTGCCGGGGTGATCCCGCGGGACTCGCACCAGCCGGGCAGCATCTCGCGGTCGAGCGTCACGAGCGCGGCGACGAACGGCTTGCCCTCACCGACGACCACGACCTGGCCGATGAGCGGGTGCTCGCGGATGCCGTCCTCGAGCGGTGCCGGGGCGACGTTCTTGCCGCTCGCGGTGACGATGAGCTCCTTGGCGCGTCCGGTGACCGTGAGGACCCCGTCGGCGTCGAGCCGGCCGAGGTCACCGGTCCGGAACCAGCCGTCGGCGAAGGCGTGCTCGGTCGCCTCGTCGTTCCGCCAGTACCGGTCGAAGACGTCGACGCCGCGGATCAGGATCTCGCCGTCGTCGGCGATCCGGACCTCGATGCCGGGCAGCGCGCGGCCGACGGTCCCGATGCGGAGTTCGCGGGCGCGGTTGACCGTGGCGGGTGCCGTGGTCTCGGTCAGGCCGTAGCCCTCGAGGATGAGCACTCCGATCGAGCGGAAGAAGTGCGAGAGCCGCGGGGAGAGGGGTGCCGAACCGCTGACGGCGTACCCGACCCGGCCGCCGAGGGCGTCGCGGAGCTTGGCGTACACGAGCCGGTCGAACAGCTTGAACTTCAGGCCGAGCAGGAACGGCACCCTGCCGGCTGCGAGGGCCTCGGAGTGGGCGACCGCGGTGTCTGCGGCCGCGCGGAAGATCCTGCCCTTGCCACCGAGGTCGGCCTTCTGCTCCGCTGAGTTGTAGATCTTCTCGAACACCCGGGGGACCGCGAGCAGGAACGTCGGCTTGAAGGTCGACACCGCGCGCATCAGGTCCTTGGTGTCCGGCTCGTGGCCGACGAGGACGCCGGCGGACACCGACATCGCGGCGATGAACCTGGCGAAGACGTGGGCGAGCGGGATGAACAGCAGGGTCGAGGCGCCGTCGGCGACGACCTCGGGCATCGCCTCGCTCGCGCCCTCCACCGTGGCGGTGAAGTTGTCGTGCCGCAGGACGCAGCCCTTCGGCCGACCGGTGCTGCCCGAGGTGTAGATGATCGTGGCGTCGTCGTGGCCGTGCACGTTCGCGGTCCGGGCATCGAGTTCGTCGTCGGTGACGTCCTCGCCGAGCCGGGTCAGGTCGTCGAGGCCGCCGCCGTCGATCGTCCAGTGCTGGCCCAGGGAGGGCAGGTCGGGTGCGATGGAGGCGACGCGGCGCGCGTGCTCCTCTTGTTCGACGACGATCGCGACCGACTCGGAGTCGGACAGGATCCAGCGCACCTGGTCGGGGGAGCTCGTCTCGTACACGGGCACGGAAACCAGGCCGGCTGTCCACACGGCGAAGTCGACCAGGGTCCACTCGAGCCGCGTGCGCGACAGGATCGCGACGTGCGCGCCCGGTTCGAGCCCGGCGGCGACGAAGCCCTTCGCGATGCCGCGCACCCGGGCGAGCGTCTGGGCCGCGGTGAAGGTCGTCCAGGTGTCGCCGTGGCGCTGGGCCAGGATCGGACGGTCGGGCGTCAGCCGGACGCGGTCGCCGAGGAGCCGCGCCGCCGAGCCGTGGTCCGGGGCGACGGGACCGCCGTGGCCCGCGGAGACCGGGCGGCCCTGGGCCGGAGCGGCCGGGCCGGCGCCGGGCGGTGTGGCGTGCCTGCCGGCCGACGGCGTGGTCCCGGTGGCGGCGCTGCCAGCGGTGGACGTGTCGGTGGAGGCGCTGCTGCGTGCAGGACGCTGATCGTTCACGGTGACTCCCTTGTCTGCCGGTTCGACTCGAGTGCGCCTCAACACCGAGGCGACACCGCCAGCATAGGACGCGTCACCGGGCGTTCCGTGACTTCGCGGCGAACCGGTAGGCTCGTTGCTCGTGCACGCCATCGGAATCGACATCGGGGGCACCAAGATCGCGGGTGCGGTCGTGACGGAACTCGGCGAGATCGTCGCCGAGGACCGCGTGGCCACCAACGCTGCGGACCCGAACGCCATGCTCGACGACGTCGTCTCGATGGTCGAGCGACTCAGCTCGCTCCACCTGGTCGGCGCCGTGGGGGTCGCCGCCCCCGGGTTCATCGACGCCTCGCAGTCGATCGTCTACTACACGCCGAACATCCGGTGGCGGAACGAACCGCTCCGGCAGAAGCTGCAGCAGCGCCTCGGCGACCTGCACATCACGGTGGACAACGACGCGAACGCCGCTGGCTGGGCCGAGTTCCGGTTCGGCGCCGGTCGGCTCGTGTCCGACATGACGATGCTCACCATCGGCACGGGCGTCGGCGGTGCCATCGTGACCGAGGACCGCCTGTTCCGCGGGGGCTTCGGAACCGGCGGCGAGATCGGCCACCTGCGCATCGTCCCGAACGGGCTGCCCTGTGGCTGCGGTGCCCGCGGCTGCATCGAGCAGTACGGCTCGGGTCGTGCCCTGCAGCGCATGGCGAACGACGTCGCCGACGCCGGTGGCATCGGCTCGGCCCTGGCCGACGCCCGCGCCGACAACGGCGGCCAGCTCGACGGCAAGATCGTCGGCGACCTGATCCTGGCCGACGACCCGGGTGCCCTCGCGGCCCTCCGTCGGCTCGGTCGGCACCTCGGCGAGGCGTGCGCGTCGCTGTCCGCGGTGCTCGACCCGCAGCTCTTCGTGTTCGGCGGCGGCGTCGCCAGTGCGGGAGACCGGCTGCTCGATCCGATCAAGCAGGCGTACCTCAACAACCTGCCGGCCCGCGGGTACCACCCCGAGCCGGACTTCGTGATCGCCGAACTCGTCAACGACGCCGGCGTCGTCGGTGCCGCCGACCTCGCCCGCATCCACGCCCGCACGGCGTAGGGTCGGGCCACCCACCCGGGCCACCACCTTCTCACCACCTGGAGTCGTCGATGACCTACTGGCTGCTGAAGAACTTCGTGCTCGGCCCGCTCATCCTCACCCTGTTCCGGCCGTGGGTCGTCGGCCGCGAGCACGTGCCCGCCAAGGGCCCGGTCATCTTCGCGTCGAACCACATCTCGTTCATCGACTCGGTGATCCTGCCGGCGGTGCTCGACCGTCGACTGTCGTTCCTGGCGAAGAGCGACTACTTCACCGGCCGCGGGCTGAAGGGCTGGGCGACGAAGACGTTCTTCAACGCCATCGGCCAGCTGCCGATCGACCGCTCCGGCGGCAAGGCGTCCGAGGCATCGCTGCGCACCGGCCTGCAGGTCCTGGCGCGCGGTGAGCAGCTCGGCATCTACCCCGAGGGCACCCGCAGCCCCGACGGCAAGCTCTACCGCGGCCGCACCGGCATCGCCCGGATGATCCTCGAGGGGCGCGTGCTCGTCGTCCCCGTCGCCATGGTCGGCACGCGCGAGGTGCAGCAGATCGGGCAGCGCTTCCCGAAGATCAAGCGCGTCGGGGTCGTGTTCGGCAAGCCGCTCGACTTCTCGCGGTTCCAGGGGTTCGAGACCGACCGCTTCATCCTGCGCAGCGTCACGGACGAGGTCATGCACGAGCTCGCCGGCCTGAGCCGACAGGAGTACGTGGACGTCTACGCCACCAGCGTGAAGGAGCGGGCGAGCTCCGCGCGCGAGGCCGTCATGCGGGAACGGAAGTCGACGCCTGCACGTTAGGCTCTGATGGTCCCGGCACCCCGCCAGGACGCCCATCGACGACGCGCGGCCTGGTGCCGGTGGCGTCGTCGGGCCGCCCGCACAGAACACCGAGGTAACGCCCTTGTTCGAGTCGACCGACTTCGTCGCCCTGCAGGATCCGGACGTCATCGAGGGGCTCGACTATTGGCGGACGCTCCCGATCAAGCAGCAGCCGACCTGGCCGGACGCCGCCGCTGCTGAGGCCGCGTCGGCCGAGATCGCCACGCTCCCGCCGCTCGTGTTCGCGGGCGAGGTCGACAAGCTGCGCGAGCGGCTCGCCGCGGCCGCCCAGGGCAAGGCCTTCCTGCTGCAGGGCGGTGACTGCGCCGAGACCTTCGCCGGTGCCACCGCCGACTCCATCCGCGACCGGGTCAAGACGATCCTGCAGATGGCCGTCGTGCTGACCTACGGCGCCTCGATGCCCGTCATCAAGATGGGGCGCATGGCCGGGCAGTTCGCCAAGCCCCGCTCGAGCGACTTCGAGACCCGGGGCGACGTCACGCTGCCCGCCTACCGCGGCGACATCGTGAACGGCTACGACTTCACGCCGGAGAGCCGGACGGCCGACCCGCGCCGCCTGGTGCAGGGGTACCACACCGCTGCTTCGACGCTGAACCTCGTCCGGGCCTTCACGCAGGGGGGCTTCGCCGACCTGCGGCAGGTGCACTCGTGGAACAAGGGCTTCGCCTCGAACCCCGCGAACGCCCGCTACGAGCACCTCGCCAAGGAGATCGACCGCGCGATCCGCTTCATGGACGCCTGCGGCGCCGACTTCGAGGCGCTCAAGCACGTCGAGTTCTACGCCTCGCACGAGGGGCTGCTCATGGACTACGAGCGCCCGATGACCCGCATCGACTCGCGCTCCGGCCTGGCGTACGACACGTCCGGTCACTTCATCTGGATCGGTGAGCGCACGCGCGACATCGACGGCGCCCACGTGGACTTCCTGTCGCGGGTGCGCAACCCGATCGGCGTGAAGCTCGGCCCGACGACGAGCGTCGACGACATGAAGGCGCTCGTCGACAAGCTCGACCCGAACCGTGAGCCGGGTCGCCTGACCTTCATCACGCGGATGGGCGCGGGCAAGATCCGCGACGAGCTGCCCAAGCTGCTCGAGGCGATCAAGGGCATGGACGCCAACCCGCTGTGGGTCACCGACCCGATGCACGGCAACGGCCTGACCACGCCGACGGGCTACAAGACCCGCCGGTTCGACGACGTCGTGGACGAGGTCCTCGGCTTCTTCGAGGCGCACCGCCAGGTCGGCACGTACCCGGGTGGCATGCACGTCGAGCTCACCGGTGACGACGTCACCGAGTGCCTCGGCGGCTCGGAGCACATCGACGAGGCCACGCTCGCCACCCGCTACGAGTCGCTGTGCGACCCGCGCCTCAACCACATGCAGTCCCTCGAGCTCGCCTTCCTGGTGGCCGAGGAACTCGGCGCGCACCAGCCCGACCGCTCGTAACGCAGGAACCCCCGGACAGGAGGCCCGGTGCCAGCTGGCACCGGGCCTCCTGTCCGTCGTGTCCACACGTTCCGGGCCGCGGGAACTGCCCGGCGGAACTACTGGTCGTAGGACAGGGTGACCGTGTCGCCGCGGTGGACCGTTGCGCCGGCACCCGGGTCGGTGCCGGTGACCGGCAGCTTCGACTTCCAGTCGTAGAAGCCGCAGAGGATGTTCGTGCAGTCGGGCACGGAGACCTTCAGCCCGAGGTCCTCGAGGGTCTTCGTCGCCTCGTTGATCGTCGCCCCGATGACGCCGTCCTCCGGCACGGTGATCGGCGTCGGACCCTTCGACACGACGACGTCCACCGCCGACCCGCGCACGGCGGGGGAGTCCTGCACGGCGGCGGAGACGATCTGGCCCGCGGGCACGCTCTCGCTGTACTCCTCGGTCCGGGCGCCGAGGATCAGTCCGACGTCGTCGAGTGCGGCGGAGGCCTCGTCGACCGTCTTGCCGACCACGTCGGGCACGGGGCCGAGCGAGACGGTCAGCGTGACCGGCCCGGTCTCGCCGTAGGCCTTCACCGTCGTGAGGTCGAGCGGCTTGCCGCCGGACACCCGACCGGTCGCCGCGACCACGGTGTCCTTCGGGGCGTCGGCGGAGAACTCGTACCGGTCGTCCTGCAGCTCGAAGTCGTCGTCGAGCGCGGCCGTCACGGTGGAGAGCGGCTGGCCGACGATCGCCGGCAGCGGGATCATCCGGGGGCCGTTCGACACGACGATCTGCACCGCCGTGCCCTTCTGCACCTCGCGCTCCGCGGCCGGCTTCGTCGTGGAGACCTGCCCCTTCGCGACGACGGCGTCGAACCGTGTCCCGGTCTTCGACGCCGCCTGCAGGCCCTGTGCTTCGAGCAGCTGCCGGGCCTGCGAGACCGACTTGCCCGTGACTTCCGGGATCCGCACGTTGCCACCCGGCCCCGGGCCGAAGTACCAGCCGAAGCCGGCTCCGATCAGCGCGAGCACGACGACCACGGACAGCAGGATCCAGCCGCGCTTCCGGCGCTTTGCCGACTGGTCGGCGAGCCGCTGTCCGGCGGGGGAGAGCACGCCCGGCTGTGCCCCGGTCCGACGGGGGCCCGGGGCGTTGCCGCGCGCACGGGCGGGTGCTCGACCGCGGTCGCCGGTGTCCCGGTCGCCGGACCGGTCGATGATGGCGGTCTCGTCGGCGGCTCCTCCGGCGGCCCCGACGGATGCTGCGGCCGCTGCGGCGCCGAGCGTGCCCGCGCCACCGGAGGGCAGGATCGCGGTCCCGTTCTCGGGGCGCAGCACGGCGGTGCGGTACTGGCCGGTCGCACGCTGCTGGTTGCCCGACATGTGGTCGAGCATCTCGCGGGCGTCGCGGGGACGGTCCTCGGGATCCCGTGCGGTCGACCAGGCGACCAGCTCGTCGAGCTCCGGCGGCACCCCGGACACGGCGGCACTCGGTGCCGGCACGGAGTCGTTGGCGTGCTGGTAGGCGATCTGCATCGGCTGCTCGCCCTTGTAGGGCTGCTCGCCGGTGAGCATCTCGTAGAGCATGATGCCGAGTGCGTAGATGTCGCTGCGCGAGTCGGCGGCGCCGCGGGTCACGAGCTCGGGGGACAGGTAGGCGATCGTGCCGAGCAGGGCCGCGCCGGTCGCCGTGTTCGCGGTCGTGGCACGGGCCAGGCCGAAGTCGCCGAGCTTGATGCGGCCGTCGTCGGCGAGCAGGACGTTCTCGGGCTTCAGGTCGCGGTGCACGATGCCGGCGCGGTGGGCCGAGGCGAGTCCGGCGAGCACGGCGCGCAGGATGTCGGTCGCCTGTTCGGGCGTCAGGGCGTGGTGCTCCTGCAGCAGGTCCCGCAGCGTGATGCCGGGGATGTACTCCATGACGATGTAGGCGATCTCGCCCTCGGCACCCTGGTCGTAGACGCCCACCAGGTTCGGGTGCGACAGCCGGGCCGCCGACCGGGCCTCCTGGATGAAGCGCTCACGGAAGGCCTGGTCGTCGGCCAGGTGCCCGTGCATGATCTTGATCGCGACGCGTCGCTCGAGGCGCACGTCGGTCGCGAGGTAGACGGTCGCCATGCCCCCGCGCGCGATGCGGGAGCGGACGCGGTACCGCTGATCGATCATGCGACCGATCATCGGATCCGTGGCGGCGTTGGTGGTCATCGGCGGCATTCTACGAATCGGAACCGCACTCGGGCGCACCGGCGCACCGCCCGTGGCCCAATCTCGATCTTCCGGATGAGGCTCAGAGGGTCGCCAGCCAGCCCTGGGCGGCGCTCGCCCAGTTGGCGTAGGCCTTCGGGTAGGCGGAGAGCTGCACGGCCTGGGCCGCGTCGGTGATGCTCATCGAGGACCAGCCGGGCACGTCGAGCAACCCGCGGGTCTTGCCGGCGTTCGGGTTGTTCCGCCCGCCGAAGAACAGCGCGGTGGCGTGCGCCGGGTCCTGCAGCTTCGCCGCGCTGCCCCAACCCTGGCTCGGACGCTGCTGGAACAGGCCGACCGAGTCGCGGTCGCCGTGCGGCAGGTTCCGGAGGCTCGACTCCTGCATCGCGGCGGCGAGGGCCACGACGATGCCGCGGTCGGGGACGCCCAGGGATCGACCGACGGAGACGATGGTCGCCGCGTTCTGGCGCTGCTCGGCGCTCAGGCCGACGGCACCGCTGACCGCCGCACGCGCGGGGACCGCAGGCGCGGCGGTGGCGTTCGACGACGGGATGACGAGCGTCTTGCCGGCGTAGATCGTGCTCGTGTACGACAGGCCGTTCGCCGACAGGAGCGACTTGACAGAGACGTGGTGGGCGGCGGCGATCGAGGCCACGGTGTCGCCGGCGCTGATCTTCACGCTCGTCTTCGTCGACGGGGCCGAGGCGGTGGAGACCGACGGCGTCGAGGATGAGCCGTGCGGTACCCGCAGCGTCTGCCCCGGGTAGATGACGCTCCGCTGCGACAGCTTGTTCGCGCTGAGGAGCGCCGTGGTCGACACGCCGACGCGGGACGCGATGCCGGAGACGGTGTCGCCCTGCTTCACGTGGTAGCTCGAGGTGTCCGAGCCGGAGCCGCCGGTCGACCCGGAGGTCCGCACCGCGGCGGTGGTGACGGCGGGCGTCGATGCCAGGTGGAGCGTCTGCCCGGGGTGGATGATCGTGTTCCAGCCGAGGCCGTTGCGCACGAGGATCTCCTGCGCCGACAGGCCGAAGCGGGCGGCGATGCCCGAGACCGTGTCGCCGTGGTGGACCGTGTAGTTCGTGGGCACAGCCGTGGTGGTGGCCGTCGTGGTGGCGGCGACCGTCCGCACGACGGTCTGCGTCGGCCGCGCGACGGCGGTGCCGAACACCGGACGGTCGGTCACGGCGCGGTCCTGGTCGACGTGGCGCTTGTGGTTCGCGTCGGCGTCGTCGTGCCGCGGCTCGGCGTGGGCGATCGGGCCGGTGAGCCCGGCGGTCACGGCGATCGTGCCCGCGAGGACGATGGGCATGGTGGCGAACCGGGCGGATCGTGCGCGCCGGGCGACTTCGTCTGCAGCGTGGTCCACGGGTTTCTCCTGATCTCGACTGAGCCGTGCGCACGCATGCGCGCACTCACAGGTGCCACAACGCTGGCACGGCCTGATTCCCAAGTCAACCAGAGAGTCGGATGGGGTGGATGTGACGAATGTGACGAACGAGGCGCATTCACTCCGGCGGTCACTCTGGCACCATGGGCGTGTGAGTGCCGCACCCGCCGACGACCTGTCCCTCTCCGAACGCTGGCTGACCGTCCCCGAGCTGGTGGACATGTTCAGCACGAGCCCCGGACGGATCCACCGACTCTTCGAGCAGAAGACCCTGCTGGCAGCCCGCGTCGGCGGTGTGCTGCGCGTGCCGGTCGAGTTCCTCGAGGACGGGGAGCCGATGCCCGAACTGCGTGGCACGCTGATCGTGCTCGGCGACAACGGCTTCACCGACGACGAGGCGGTGCGCTGGATGCTCACCGTCGACGACGCGATGGGCACCACGCCGATCGCGGCGCTGCGCGCCGGTCGCAAGGCCGAGGTGCGTCGCGTCGCCCAGTCGCTGCTCTAGACGCGTTCCGGACGGACAGGAGGCCCGTGGCGGTGTCGCCACGGGCCTCCTGTCGCGCCCCGTGTGGAACGCGTCTAGGACGACCGGCGGCTGACCGTGTCGGCCAGCGACGCGAGCTGCTCGCGGGCCGACGGTGTCAGCGGCGAGGCGTCGAGCGCCGCCTTGGCGCGCTGGACGTGCCGCTCGATCGACCGCTCCACGGCGGCCACGGCGCCCGACTCGGTGAGGGTCGCGCGGAGCATCTGCACCTGTTCCTCGTCGAGGTCGGGGTCTCCGAGGAGCTCGTCCAGGAGCTGCCGCGGGCCGTTCGCCAGCGTCTTGCGCGCCGAGGCGATGAGGACGGTCCGCTTGCCCTCGCGCAGGTCGTCGCCGGCCGGCTTGCCGGTGACTTCGGGATCGCCGAAGACCCCGAGCATGTCGTCGCGCAGCTGGTACGCCACGCCGAGGGGGAGTCCGAAGGCGCGGAGGCCCTCGAGCTGGGAGTCGCTCGCGCCGGCGACGAGGGCACCGATGACCAGCGGGGCCTCGATCGAGTACTTCGCCGACTTGAAGACGATGACGCGCTGGGCACGGAGCAGGTGCTCGGACTCGTCGATGACCGGCCAGGCGGTCTCCTCGTGCACGTCGAGGTACTGCCCCGCCGTGACGTCGAGGCGCATCGCGTGGAACTCCTGACGGACGATGCGGGCCCGCACCGGGTCGAGGCGCGCGAGGCCCTCGTCGAAGACCGAGTCGCTCAGCGAGAGCAGCAGGTCGCCGAGGAGCAGCGCGGAGTTCGTGCCGTACTGCCCGCGGTCGCCGACGAAGCCGGACTCCTCGTGCAGGGACTCGAAGCGGCGGTGCGCGGCCGGACGCCCACGGCGGGTGTCCGAGCGGTCCATGATGTCGTCGTGCACCAGGGCGGCGGCGTGGAAGACCTCGAGCGCGGCCGCGACCGTGACGATCGCCTCGGCGGTGGTCTGCCGGGACCCCTCGGCCAGCGGGTCGAACGAGCCCGAACGGCCCGCCACCGACTGCCATCCCCAGTAGCAGAACAGTGCCCGGAAGCGCTTGCCGCCGGACAGCAGGTCTCGGGCGTACCGGTCGAACGGCGCGAGGTCGGGGCTGATCGCGAGGAGCCGTTCACGCTGCTCGTCGAGTGCCCGGTCGATACGCGCCGATACGAGGTCCACTAATCGCGTACTCTCAGCCACGATCCCTACCCTAGTGGAGTGGTCGAGGCATAGAATCGGTCCACTCAACCCGCGTTTTTCAACCCCGCGTCGATCCCAGGAACAGAGGGAACCAAGATGCCGCTCTCGGAACAGGAGCAGCGCCTTCTCGAAGAGATGGAGCGCAGCCTCTACCAGAACGATTCCGATTTCGTGGCTCGTGTCACACGTCGACAGGGTCGTCCGACGTACACAGCCATCACACTCGGGGTCCTCGGTGCACTCGCCGGGGTCGCCATCGTCATCGTCGGCCTCGTCATCAAGGCGCCGCTGTTGGGCATCCTCGGCTTCGTCGTGATGCTCGCCGGCGTCCTGTTCGCGCTGCGCCCGGGTATGCGTGCTCCGAAGGCGAAGCCCGCTCGGCCGGGCAAGCCCGCATCCGGTGGGTCGGCGCGTCCGTCCACCGGTGGCGGCGGGTCCTTCATGGACCGGATGAACGAGCGCTGGGACAAGCGCAACGACCAGAGTCAGTAGCTGACGGGAGTCATCAGGACTCCCTCCACACTCCTCCACGGGGTCGACCTTCGGGTCGGCCCCGTTTCGTGTTTCCGGGGGCGGGGGCTCTTGTTGCGGCGTCCGGGCGTGGACGTGCCCGCGCGAGTGGTCACGACATGCCGTGCGGTTGATGCCGAGGGTGCAGGAACTGTCGGCTGGGGCCCGCGCGAGCGACGGATCGTGACCACTCGGCGTCGCGGCGGCGGCACGTCGTCACCGTGCGCTCGTCGGCGGCCGGGCGTGGTGGAGCCGACCGTGAGCCCGGGTGAGGACCGCGGCGGCGGTGGGGCGGGCCTCCAGGCCGGGGTGGACCGTCGCCGGTCGTGCCCGCGCGAGTGGTCACGACCTGCCGCGCGCTGGATGCCGAGGGTGCAGGAACTGTCGGCTGGGGCCCGCGCGAGCGACGGTTCGTGACCACTCGGCGTCGCGGCGGCGGCACGTCCTGACCGTGCGCTGACCGGCAGCCGGGCGTGGTGGAGCCGACCGTGATCCCGCGGCGCGCCCTGACGTGCTCCACCGGCTGCGAAAGTCCTCCACTTTCCTCCACGCAGCCCTCGGCGCTGTCGAACCGCATGATTCCGGGCCTGCGAGGTCATCGCTGCGCAGTGCATTCCAGTCTGCATGCCCCCAGTAGGGGTGTCGCGGGCCGAAAAGGGAGTGGAATCCTGGGCGAGGGGAGGGGAGTGGAGTAAAGTGGGGCTCGCAACGGTCCGGTGGAGCGGAGGGGAGGCCCGACGTGCTGCTCGGTACTCATGCCCCGAAGCTCGACGAGAAGGGTCGCGTGATCCTCCCCGCCAAGTTCCGGGACGAACTGTCCGGCGGGCTCGTGATGACCCGCGGCCAGGAACGCTGCGTCGTGGTCTTCAGCGCCCGGACGTTCGAGGAACTCCACGAGCGCATCCGGACCGCCCCGATGACGTCGAAGCGCACCAGGGACTACATGCGTCTGTTCCTCTCGGGGGCCAGCGCCGAACAGCCCGACAAGCAGAACCGCGTGACGATCCCGCAGAACCTCCGCGAGTACGCGGGGCTCGAGCGGGACCTCACGGTCATCGGCAGCGGTGACCGTGCCGAGATCTGGTCCACCCCCGCGTGGGAGGCCTACTACGCCGAAGCCGAAGAGGCATTCGCCGACAACGACGAGGAGGTGATCCCGGGGATCTTCTGATCCGCGGATCGGGACTCCCAGCCGTGAAGCCCTGACGCCACTTCCCCGGTGTCAGGTCGCATGGATGGGGATCCGGACCCACGGCCCAGGAGACGAGGGGCTGCACATGGCCGACAACGACAACGAGACGCCACGCTTCCCGCACACGCCGGTGATGCTCCAGCGCATCGTCGACCTGTTCACGCCGACGCTCGAGGGCCCGGGCAAGGTCGTCGTCGACGCCACGCTCGGCATGGGCGGCCACTCCGAGGGCCTGCTCGAGCGCTTCCCGGAGCTCACGCTCATCGGGCTCGACCGCGACACCGACGCACTCGGCATCGCGGGGGAGCGCCTGGCCCGCTTCGGCGACCGAGTCCGGCTCGTGCACACCGTGTACGACGGCATCGTCGACGCGATCGAGGGCGAGGGCTTCACGACGGTCGACGGCGTGCTCTTCGACCTCGGCGTGAGCTCGCTGCAGCTCGACCGGGCCGAGCGCGGGTTCGCGTACAGCCAGGACGCCCCGCTCGACATGCGGATGGACCGGACCGAGGGGCAGACCGCCGCCGACGTCCTGGCCACCTACGACGAGGGCGAACTCCGCCGCATCTTCCAGCGCTACGGCGAGGAGAAGCTCGCCGGCCGCTACGCCCGAGCGATCGTCGAGCGGCGGGAAACGAAGCCGTTCGAGATGTCCGGCGACCTGGTCCAGGTGCTGCACGACGCGACCCCGGTCGCCATCCAGCGCCAGGGGCACCCTGCCAAGCGCGTCTTCCAGGCACTCCGCATCGAGGTCAACGCCGAACTGAGCGTGCTCGAGCGAGCCATCCCGGCGGCGCTCGACGCCATCGCGGTCGGCGGTCGGATCGTCGTCGAGTCGTACCAGTCCCTCGAGGACCGCATCGTCAAGCGGGCACTGGTGGAGCGCACGAAGTCGAGCGCTCCCGCCGGCCTGCCGGTGGAGCTGCCCGAGCACGCCCCCACCTTCTCCCTGATCGTCAAGGGCGCCGAGCTGGCCGACGAGGCCGAACGCGCCGCCAACCCCCGAGCAACCCCCGTGCGCCTGCGCGCGGCCGAGCGGATCCGGAACTGACATGAGCACGAACCTCGCACTCGTCGACCCCGCGGTCGTCCCGTCGCGGGCCCCGCGCCCCGACCGTCAGCGCCGCCCCGAGCTGGTCGAGGTCACCCCGACCGCGGCCCAGCGTCGGGCACGCCCCCGCATCGGGTACGCCGTCGTGGCCGTCGCCGCGCTCGGGATCCTGCTGCTGGCCCAGCTCGGCATCAGCATGGTGCTCAGCCAGGGCGCCTACACGCTCAACTCGCTGTCCGCCGAGCAGACGAACCTGTCCCGCACGCAGCAGTCCCTGTCCGAGCAGCTCCGGGTCCTCGACTCGCCGCAGAACCTGGCACGCAACGCCCAGTCGCTCGGCATGATCGCCAACTCGACGCCGGTGTACCTCGATCCGAAGACCGGTCGGGTGTACGGCACGCCGACCCCGGCGAAGCCCGACGAGGCCACGGCGTCCACCGAGAACCAGGTGCCGAACTCACTGCTGAACGACGTGCCGCTGGCCACGAAGCCGGGCGACACGTCGACGAGCAAGGAGACGGGCACGACGGGCACGTCGGGCACGACGGGCACGTCGAGCGCGAAGGACACGTCGAGCACGAAGGACACGTCGAGCACGAAGGACACGTCGGGCGCCGCGGGCACCACGGGATCCACCGACGGCACGGCCGCGTCTGAGAAGACGAGCGGCGCCAGCGCGTCGGACCAGGGGACGGCGAAGTCGTCCGTAGAGTCCGACGCGAACCCGCTCCAGGCGCCCTCCACCCGGTGACCGGCGGGTCCGCCGCACCCTCAGCACCGCCCGGGAAGGACCGCACCGCGTGACGAAGACGATCCGCAACCGACGCCTGCGCTACAGCATCGTGATGCTCGCCGTGATCGCCCTCGTCGGGGTGTTCGTGGTGCGGCTCGTCGACATCCAGGTCGTCCAGGCGTCGGAGCTGAACAAGGCGTCGGCCCAGAAGCGCAGCATCCCCGTGACCATCTACGGCACCCGCGGGTCGATCGTGGACCGCAACGGCACCGAACTCGCCGACAGCGTCACGCGCTACAACATCACGACCTCCCCGCGCCTGGTGAAGGGCTTCAAGGGCAAGCTCGGCGGCACCCGCATCAAGGACGTCAGTGTCGGCACCGCCCTGAGTGCGCTGGCGAAGGCGTCCGGCGGTGACGTCGCGACCATGCGGAAGAACATCGCCGCGAACCCGAAGTCCGACTTCGCGTACCTGGTCAAGGGCCTCGACGTGCAGCACTACGAGGCCGTGCGTGCACTCGGCATCCCCTGGCTGTACCCGGAGCCACAGGCGGCGCGGGTGTACCCGACGGGTGCGACGACGGGCAACCTGACCGGCTTCATGGGCACCGACGGCGCCCAGGCCGGCCTGGAGTACTCCTACAACCAGTGCCTGGCGGGCACCAACGGCTCGGAGACCTACGAGCGCGGCGAGGACGGCGTGCAGCTCCCGGGCAGCACCGTGACGACGAAGAAGGCCAAGGACGGCGGCACGCTCGAGACGACCATCGACAGCGACCTGCAGTACATGGCGCAGCAGACCATCGCGTCCGCCTCCAAGACCCTGCAGGCGGAGTCCGCGACGGCGACGGTCACGAGCGTCAAGACGGGTGAGCTGCTGGCGGTCGCCGACTACCCGACGGTCGACCCGAACGACGTCGACGCCACGACCGACAAGGGCGCCTTCGGTTCCCGTGCCCTGACGGCGTCGTACGAGCCGGGCTCCACGATCAAGGCCGCCATCGCCGCCGCGCTGCTCGACCAGGGCAAGTCGAGCCCCACCGACCAGGCCGTCGTGCCGTACTCGCGCACGTTCCCCTGGGGCGGCACGATCCACGACTCCGAGTTCCACGCCACCGAGAACCTCACGCTCACCGGCATCCTGCAGAACTCGTCGAACGTCGGCATCACCGAGCTCGGCGCGCGGCTGACATCCCAGCAGCGCTTCGACTACATGAAGAAGTTCGGGCTGTTCGAGCCGGAGACGGCCATCGACTACCCGGGCCAGCCCTCGATGGACTACGGCACCAGCCCGAACTGGGACCAGCAGACGAACATCAACTCGATGTTCGGTCAGGGCATCTCGACGACAGCGGTGCAGGTCGCGAGCGTCTTCCAGACGATCGCGAACGACGGTGTCCGGATCCCGCTGCACTTCGTCAAGGGCTGCACCACGGCGGACGGCAAGACGATCGACGCGCCCGACGTGCAGAAGCAGCGGGTCGTCTCCGCAGCCGCCGCCACGCAGGTCACCGGCATGCTGCAGAGCGTCGTCACGGGTGGCACGCTGGTGGGCATGAAGCCGATCTCCGGCTACAACATCGCCGCGAAGACGGGGACCGCCGAGGTGGCCGAGGGGTCGCAGGGATACGGCGGTCAGCGCATCACGTCGGTGGCCGGAATGGCACCCGCCGAAGACCCCCAGTATGTTGTCACGGTGACGTTCACGAAGCCGCAGACCAACAAGTGGTCCAGCGGAGCGGCTCCGGCGTTCCGCACACTCATGTCCCAGGTGCTCGAGAAGTACCGAGTAGCCCCCTCCGCGTCCGAGGCGAAGCTCTACCCGTCCACGTGGTGAGGAAGAAGGAACACTTGTCCGCACGGATCCCCCCGGTCCTCCGACCCGAACACCCGACCCCGAGGGCCGTCTCCGAACTCGCCAACGCGTTCGGTCTGCGAGTCGTCGGCTCGGTCGACAGCATCGAAACCACCGGGGTCACCCTGAGCGCCACCGAGGTGCAGCCGGGTGACCTGTTCGTCGGCGTGCACGGTGCGAACCGGCACGGCGCACAGTTCGCGACGGAGGCCGCCGAGCGCGGCGCCGTCGCCGTCCTGACCGACCAGGACGGCGTCGCACTGGTCGAGCCGTCCGGGCTGCCGGTGCTCGTGGTCGACGACCCCCGCGCCGCCCTCGGTGACGTCGCGGCGTGGGTCTACCGCACCCACCCCGACGAGGCCACCGACCTGCCGCAGCTGTTCGCCGTCACCGGCACGAACGGCAAGACGAGCACGTCGTACATCCTCGAGGGCATCCTCAAGCAGCTCGGCCTGGTCACCGGCCTGAGCTCGACCGCGGAGCGCCACATCGGTTCGCTCAGCGTGACGAGCCGCCTGACCACGCCCGAGGCCAGCGAGATGCACGCGCTCCTCGCCCGCATGCGCGAGAGCGAGGTCCGTGCGGTCGCCGTCGAGGTCAGCGCCCAGGCCCTCAGCCGGCACCGCGTCGACGGCATCGTCTTCGACGTCGCAGCCTTCACGAACCTGTCGCACGACCACCTCGACGACTACGCCGACATGGAGGAGTACTACCAGGCGAAGCTCCCGCTGTTCCAGCCCGAGCACGCCCGTCGGGGCGTCGTCTCGCTGGACACTGACTGGGGCCACCGCGTGGTGCAGGACTCCCGCATCCCGGTCACCACGATCACGGTGCACCCCGACGTCGAGGCCGAGTGGCACGTCGACATCGTCGAGGCGCACGCCGCGTACACCGAGTTCCGCCTGACCGGCCCCGAGGGCCGCGAGCTGACCACCCGTGTGCCGCTGATCGGCTGGCACATGGCGGCGAACGCGGCACTCGCGATCGTCATGCTCGTCGAGGGCGGGTTCGAGCTCGGTGCCATCGCGCACGCGCTGGAGAGCAACCACCGCCGCTACCCCGACGAGGACGACGCGAGCGAGCGCGACGGCGAGACGCACCGCGTCTCCGCCATCGAGTGCTACCTGCCCGGCCGCACCGAGCGGGTCTCCGGCGAGCAGGGCCCGAGCGTCTACGTCGACTTCGGACACAGCGCCGACGCCTTCGAGAACACCCTCGCGGCGGTCCGGCAGTTCACCTCCGGCAAGGTCCTCATGCTGTTCGGCGCCGACGGCGACCGGGACACCACGAAGCGCGGGGACATGGCCCGCGTGGCTGCGGCCGGCAGCGACATCCTCGTCGTCACCGACCACCACCCGCGCTTCGAGGACGCCGCGTCGATCCGGAAGACCCTGGTCGACGCCGCACGTGCCGCCTACCCCGACCACGAGATCCACGAGGTCAGCCCGCCCGAGGCCGCGATCCGCACGGCCGTGGGCCTGGTCGGCGAGGGGGACTCGATCCTCTGGGCCGGTCCGGGGCACCAGGACTACCGCGACATCCAGGGCGTCCGCACCCCGTACTCCGCCCGCGACGAGGCCCGTGCGGCCCTGCGCGAGGCCGGCTGGGAGCCGAACTCCGGTCCGGCGGAGGACGTCCGATGATCGCCATGACCCTCGCCGAGATCGCCGCCGCGATCGGCGGCGAGCTGATCGGCGGCGCCCAGGCCACCGACGTCTCCGAGCCCGGCGACCTGGTCGTCGACGGCTCGGTCGAGACCGACTCGCGCCTGGTCCGCCCCGGCAGCGTCTTCTTCGCCCTGCCCGGCGAGGTCACCGACGGCCGACGCTTCGTGCCCGCGGCCGTCGACGCCGGGGCTGCCCTGGTCATCACGCCCGAGCGTGTGGACACCACCGCGCCGCAGATCGTCGTCACCGACGGGTACGAGGCCCTCGCCGTGCTCGCGCACGAGGTGGTCACGCGCGTCCGGATGAGCACCGCGGACCGCGTCGACGCCGACGGGCGCCCGGCACCCCTGCGGGTCGTCGGCATCACCGGCTCGAACGGCAAGACGAGCACGAAGAACATGCTCCGCACGATCCTCGAGCAGCACGGCGCGACCGTCGCGCCCGAGGGCTCGTTCAACAACCACGTCGGCGCACCGATCTCGATGCTCCGCGTGACGTACGACACCCGGTACCTGGTGGTCGAGATGGGCGCGAGCGGCGTCGGCCACATCGCCAAGCTCGTCTCGATCGCCGAGCCCGACGTCGGCGTCGTCCTCAAGGTGGGCCTCGCGCACGCCGGCGAGTTCGGCGGCATCGAGGCGACGCAGCGCGCGAAGTCCGAGATGGTCACCGACCTCCCCGCCTCCGCGACCGCCCTCCTCAACGTCGACGACGACCGGGTCGCGTCGATGCGCGACCTGACGGCCGCCCACGTGGTCGGCTTCGGCACGTCGGCGGACGCCGACTACCGCATCACCGGCATCGAGACGGACCGCAGCGGCACCCGCTTCACCCTCACCGCGCCTCCCGTCCGCACCGAAGGCGAGCGTCCGACGGACGCGACCCTGTCTGGAGGCCCGGACCACGTCGACGTCCGCCTCGCGATCCTGGGTGAGCACCACGCCATGAACGCGTCCGCCGCGCTCACGGTGGCCCACCTGTGGGGCGTCCCGCTCGCCGACGGCGCCGCGGCGCTCGCGTCGATGACGCGCGCCGAGCGCTGGCGCATGGAGCTGCTCCAGGGCGGCCCCGAGGGCGTCACCGTCATCAACGACGCGTACAACGCGTCGCCCGACTCCACCGCGGCGGCGCTGCGGACCCTGGCGCAGATCGTGCGCCCGGGGGAGCGGACCGTCGCGGTGCTCGGGGAGATGGCCGAGCTCGGTGAGTTCTCCGTCGAGGAGCACGATCGCATCGGTCGGCTCGTCGTCCGCCTCGGCATCGGACAGCTCGTGGTCGTCGGCCGCGGCGCGATGCCCATCCACCAGGCCGCCACCCTCGAGGGATCGTGGGACGGCGAGTCCGTGTACATCGAGGACGTCGACGACGCCGTCCGTGCCATGCAGGAGATGCTCCGCCCCGGCGACGTCGTCCTCGTCAAGTCCTCGAAGTCTGCCGAACTGCGATTCCTCGGCGACCGCCTCGGAGGTGTCACCGAATGATCGCGCTCCTCGTCGCCGGCGCCACGTCGCTGGTGTTCACGTTGCTGCTCACCCCGTTCTTCATCAAGCTCTTCCACCGTCTCGGGTGGGGGCAGTTCATCCGCGACGACGGTCCGCAGTCCCACCACACCAAGCGCGGGACCGCCACCATGGGCGGCATCGTCCTGATCATCGGTGCGGTGATCGGGTACTTCGTCGGCCACCTGGTCGGGCGTGACTCGATCACGCTGTCCGGGCTGCTCGTGCTGTTCCTGATGGTCGGACTCGGGTTCGTCGGCTTCATCGACGACTTCCTCAAGGTGCGGCGTCAGCGGAGCCTCGGGCTCGGCGGCTGGGCCAAGGTCCTCGGTCAGGTCATCGTCGGCGTCATCTTCGCCACGATCGCCCTGGTCGTGCCGACGTCGAACGGCAAGCCGCCGGCATCGACGATGATCTCGGCGATCCGCGACGTGCCGTGGCTCGACTTCATGGCGCTCGGCACGGTCATCGGCACCGTGCTGTTCCTCGCCTGGATCGTCCTGCTGACGGTGTCCACGTCGAACGGTGTGAACGTGGCCGACGGGCTCGACGGCCTGGCCACGGGGTCGAGCATCCTGGCGATCGGCTCGTACGTCATCATCGGGTTCTGGCAGTCGAACCAGATCTGCGGCGGAGCCCGGCTCGACTCGAGCACCGCACACGCCTGCTACACCGTGTCGAACCCGCTCGACCTCGCCGTGGTCGCGGCCGCGGTCTGCGGTGGGCTCATCGGGTTCCTCTGGTACAACACCTCGCCCGCGCAGATCTTCCTCGGCGACACCGGTTCGCTCGGCCTCGGCGGTGCCCTGGCCGGCCTCGCGATCCTCAGCCGCACCGAGCTGCTGCTCATCCTCATCGGTGGCCTGTTCTTCATCGTCACCGGCTCCGTCATCCTGCAGCGTGCGTACTTCAAGATCACCCACGGCAAGCGCATCTTCCTGATGAGTCCGCTGCACCACCACTTCGAACTGAAGGGGTGGGCCGAGGTGACCGTCGTCGTCCGCTTCTGGATCATCGCCGGGCTCTTCGTCGCGGCGGGGGTCGGACTCTTCTACCTCGAATGGATCGCACGCGTTGGTTGACCCGGTGTCCTCGCCGTCCCGCCTGAACTCCCTCGACAGCTGGTACTCCGGGGGGTGGAAGGGGCTCAACGTCGCCGTCCTCGGCCTCGGTGCCACCGGGTTCTCGGTCGCCGACACCCTCGTGGAGCTCGGCAGCGAGGTGACGGTCTACTCGACCGACGCCCCCGCCGACAGCGTCGAGCTGCTCGACGTGATCGGTGCCCGGTTCCTGCAGACACCGCTCGACACCGTCCCGGACGCACTCGTCCAGCAGGCACCCGACGTCGTCATCGTGTCGCCGGGGCTGCCCCCGCACAACGCCACCGTGCGGTGGTCGGCGACGAACAGCACCGTCTGGGGCGACATCGAGCTCGCCTGGCGCGTGCGCGACAAGGTCGTCCGCGGCCCGGTCGCGGCCCCCTGGATCACGATCACGGGCACGAACGGCAAGACCACGACGACACAGCTCACGACCGCGATGTACGAGGCCGGCGGCCTGCGTGCCGTCGCGTGCGGGAACATCGGCGTGCCGGTGCTCGACGTCGTCCGCGACCCGGTCGGCTACGACGTGCTCGTCGTCGAGCTCTCGAGCCACCAGCTGCACTACGCGGCGACGTCCGGCGACGGTGCCGTGGTGCCGCTCGCGAGCGCCTGCCTGAACATCGCCGACGACCACCTGGAGTGGCACGGCTCGGCCGAGGCGTACCGCGCGGCGAAGGCCAAGGTCTACGAGCGAACCGTGATGGCGTGCGTCTACAACACCTCGGACGAGGCCACCCGGCGGATGGTGCAGGAGGCCGACGTGGTGGAGGGCTGCCGTGCGGTCGGCTTCACCCCCGGCGTCCCCGCTCCCGGTGACGTCGGCATCGTCGAGGACGTCCTGTGCGACCGGGCGTTCAACGACGACCGCCGCAACAGCGCGCTCGAGCTGTCGACGCTCGCCGACCTCGAGGCCGCCGGGCTCGCCAGCCCGCACATGACCATGAACGTCCTGGCCGCCGCCGCGCTGGCCCGTGCCGGCACCGTCCAGCCGAGCGCCATCCGGTCAGCCGTCCGGGCGTTCCGCGCCGACCACCACCGCACCGAGCTCGTGGCCCGGGCGGACGGCATCACGTGGGTCGACGACTCCAAGGCCACGAACCCGCATGCCGCCACCGCGTCGCTCGCGTCGTTCGACACCGTCGTGTGGATCGTCGGCGGCCTGTTCAAGGGCGTCGACGTCGACGGTCTGGTCGAGCGCTTCGGCCCCGGCGTCCGCGCCGTCGTGGTGATCGGCACCGACCGGACACCCGTCCTCGAGGCATTCGCGCGACACGCGTCCACGGTCCCGGTGCTCCAGGTGGAGACGACGGACACTGATCAGGTCATGCGCGAGGCGGTCCGGCATGCCGCATCGGTCGCGAGGCCGGGCGACACCGTCCTCCTCGCCCCGGCGGCGGCGTCGTTCGACCAGTTCGGCTCCTACGCCGACCGGGGGCAGCGTTTCGCGGCCGCGGTCAACGAGCACCTGGGAGGAGAAGTCGATGGCGACGACACCGACGGATCTTCCGAACAGCCGTAACGGCCGGACCGCGTCGACCCCACGACGGACGAACGGCGCGATCGTCGCCGTCAAGAACGTCTTCGTCGCGGAGTCCAGCACCTTCTACACGATCCTCGGCGTCACGCTGTTCCTCGTCGTCTTCGGCGTCGTGATGGTGCTGTCCTCGTCGAGCGTCGAGGAGTACGCGGCGACCCACGACTTCTTCGGGGCGGCGTCCCGCCAGGGCCTGTACGCCGTGCTCGGTGTGCCGCTCATGCTCATCGCCAGCCGGGTCCCGACCCGGATCTGGCGGAAGTGGGCGATGCGGCTGCTCGGTGCTGCGCTCGTGCTGCAGCTGCTCGTGTTCACCCCGCTCGGCATCGACATCCAGGGCAACCGGAACTGGATCGAACTCGGGTCGTTCACCGCGCAGCCGTCCGAGGTCGTGAAGCTCGGGCTGGTGCTCGGCATCGGCGCCATCATCTACGTCAAGCGGGACAAGCTCGACGACTGGAAAGAGGTGTTCATCCCGATCGGGATCGCCTCGATGCTCTCGCTCGGGCTCGTCGTCCTCGGTGGTGACCAGGGCACCGCGATGGTCATGCTCATCCTGGTGTTCGGCGCGCTGTACATCGGCGGCGTCCGCGCTCGGCACCTGCTCGTCGGCCTCGGTGCGTTCGCCGTGATGCTGCCCTTCGTGACGATGGCCTCGGCCTCGCGCTCGACCCGCATCAGCGCCTGGCTGTCCGGGTGCACCGACACCAGCCAGTACCAGGACATCTGCTGGCAGCCCGTGCACGGCATGTGGGCGCTCGCGTCCGGCGGCGTGTTCGGCGTCGGCCTCGGCAACTCGAAGGCGAAGTGGTCGTGGCTGCCTGAGGCGGACAACGACTACATCTTCGCGATCATCGGCGAGGAGCTCGGCCTGATCGGCGCCGTCGTGGTGCTCAGCCTGTTCGTGGTGCTCGCCGTCGGCATGATCAAGATCATCCGGCAGTCCCGCGACCCCTTCGTGAAGACGGTCACCGGTGGCATCCTCGCGTGGATCATCGGCCAGGCGCTCATCAACATCGCCGTCGTGCTCGGCCTGCTGCCCGTGCTCGGTGTGCCCCTGCCGCTCATCTCGGCCGGTGGTTCTGCCCTCATCATGACCCTGGTGGCGATCGGCGTCGTGCTCTCCTTCGCGCGTGACCTGCCCGGCAAGAACGACCCCGGCCTGACGAACGCCCCACTCGGCCGGACCTCCACGAACGGATCACTGCGGTGAGCAAGTACCTCTTCGCCGGCGGCGGCACCGCCGGCCACGTCAACCCCCTGCTCGCGGTCGCCGACCGGTTGACCGAGCGGGAGCCGGGCGCCGAGGTGCTCGTGCTGGGCACCGCCGAGGGGCTGGAGTCCCGCCTCGTCCCGATGCGCGGCTACGAGCTGCTGACGATCCCGCGCCTGCCGTTCCCCCGGAAGCTCAACGGCGCGGCCCTGCGCTTCCCGCAGCGCTTCGCGGCGGCGGTCAAGCGGACCGAGCAGATCATCCGCGACCACGAGATCGAGGTGGTCCTCGGCGTCGGTGGCTACGCGGCCGCTCCGGCGTACATCGCCGCGCGCCGCACCGGCACCCCGATCGTCGTGCACGAGCAGAACGCCAAGCCCGGGCTGGCGAACCGCCTCGCAGCGTTCCTCACCGAGCACGTCGGCCTGACCTTCTCGAACACGCGCCTGCGCCACGGCCGCGTTGTCGGCATGCCGCTCCGTCGCGAGATCGAGTCACTCGACCGCCGCGCTGTCCGGGCCGAGGGGCTCGCCGAGTTCGGGCTCAACCCGGACCAACCCGTGCTGCTCGTGACCGGCGGCTCCTCGGGTGCGCGGAGCATCAACCGGACGATCAACAAGTCCGCCGCCGCCATCGTGGGTGCCGGCTGGCAGGTCCTGCACGTCGTGGGTGCCGCGTCGGACATCGGCCCCAGCGACCTGGACGGCTACCACGTGCTGCCCTACTGCGATCGAATGGACCTGGCGTACGCGGCGAGTGACTTCGTCGTGTCGCGCTCCGGCGCCGGCATGGTGTGCGAGCTGACCGCCGTCGGGCTGCCGAGCGTGCTCGTGCCGTACCCGGTGGGCAACGGTGAGCAGCGTCACAACGCGAAGGACGTCGTCGACGCCGGGGGAGCCGTCCTGGTGGCCGACGGGGAATTCGACCAGGACTGGGTGACGTTCCAGCTGCTGAGCATCCTGCAGGACCGCTCCCGCATCGCGGACATGACCGTGCGGGCGGGCAGCGTCGGCCACCGCGACGGCGCCGACCGGATGACCGACCTGGTCCTCGACGCCGCGAAGCAGGCCCCCAGCACCACGGAGGAACGATGACCATCAAGCCGGACCTGACCCAGCCGATCCCGGACGACCTGGGCACGGTGCACTTCGTCGGCATCGGCGGCGCGGGCATGAGCGGGATCGCCCGGATGTTCCTCGCCGCCGGGCACCGCGTGACGGGCAGCGACTCCCGCGAGACGGAGACGACCGGCACGATGCGCGACCTCGGCGCGACCGTGCAGATCGGTCACGACGCGGCGAACGTCGGCCAGGCCGACACCATCGTCGTCACGAGCGCCCTCTGGCCCGACAACCCCGAGCTCCTCGAGGCGCAGCGCCGCGGTCTGCCGGTGCTCCACCGCTCGCAGGCCCTCGCCGCCCTGATCGCCGAGCACCGCCTGGTCGCGGTCGCCGGTGCGCACGGCAAGACCACCTCGACCGGCATGATCGTCACCGCGATGGTCGAGCTCGGCCTCGACCCGAGCTTCGTCAACGGCGGCGTCATCCAGTCCCTCGGCACGAGTTCGGCCCCGGGGTCGAGCGACCTGTTCGTGGTCGAGGCCGACGAGTCCGACGGCTCGTTCCTGCTCTACGACGTCGCCGTGGCCCTGGTCACCAACGTCGACGCCGACCACCTGGACCACTACGGCAGCGAGGAGGCCTTCACCGAGGCCTTCGTCGAGTTCGCCGCGAAGGCGAGCGAGCGCGTCGTGATCTCGAGCGACGACGCCGGTGCGAAGACGGTCACGGCCGGCATCCGCCAGCGCCCGGACGCGCCCGAGATCGTCACGTTCGGCGAGGCGGTCGACGCGGACGTCCGCATCGAGGGCATCACCGAGTCGGCCGGCGTCGAGGTCGACTTCCGTGCCGATGGTGAGGCGTACCACCTGACCCTCCGCGTGCCCGGCCGGCACAACGCGATCAACGCCGTCGGCGCCTTCGCGGTCCTCACCGGTCTCGGCGTCGCCCCGGCCGACGCGATCCGCGGGCTCGAGGCGTTCGGCGGCACCCAGCGCCGCTTCGAGCTGCACGGTGTCGAGCGCGGGGTCTCGGTCTACGACGACTACGCCCACCACCCGACCGAGGTCGCCGCGGCGCTCAAGGCCGCCCGCAACGTCGTCGGCGACGGCCGCATCATCGCGATCCACCAGCCGCACCTGTACTCACGCACCCGTCTGATGGCCGGCGACTTCGCCGAGGTGTACGAGGAACTCGCCGACCACACGGTCGTGCTCGACGTCTACGGCGCCCGCGAGGACCCGGAGCCCGGCGTGACCGGCGCCCTGGTGCAGGAGCGCTTCGCCGACCAGTCGCGCGTCGAGTTCCTGCCCGACTGGGACGAGGCCGCGGCACGCGCGGCCGCGGTCGCCCGTGACGGCGACATCATCATGACGCTCAGCTGCGGCGACGTGTACCGGATCATCCCGCAGGTGCTCGGGGCCCTGGGCGCCGACGGAGCGTCGTCCCGGTGAAGCGCCCCGAGGGGTTCGACGAGGGGGACGCCCGCAGGGACGCCCCGGCCGAGGCCGCGGAAGCGCCCCGGCAGCGTCGTGGTCCCTCGAAGCAGCGGCTGCCGTTCCGCGGACGCGTCGCCGACGACCGGGAGGCCCGTCCCACGTCCGCCCCGGAAGCCCCGGTCGACGGAACGGTCGACCCCACCCCCGCGGACCAGCCCGACGCCGACGCCTCCGGTCCCCAGCGGGACCGCGTCGGCGCCTTCGCCGGTGCGGCCGGACGCCGGTTCGGCGCCGGACTCTCCACCGTGGCTGACCGCCTGCGCGAGTACACGCCGAACGAGGACCACCGGGACCCGGAGGCCGACCGCCGCGACGCGGAACGCCGAGCCGCCACGAGCGGTGCAGCCGACCACGACGTGACCGTGACCGACGTGCTCGACGCGACCGGTGCCTCCCGGACCGACCAGCACGCCGAGGCGCCCATCGGGGCGCGGGTGCGCGCGGCCGAGACCGCGCGTGAGGCACGCATCGCGAAGCGTCGACGCCGGTTGCTCGAGCGTGCCGAGGTCCGCCGGTTCACCCGGCGCAGCCGGCACCGTCGCGCCGCGTGGATCACGGCGGCGAGCGTCGTCCTCGTGCTCGGGGTCTCGATCCTCGTCGCGGTGTTCTCACCGCTGATGGCGCTCCGCACGATCGAGATCAAGGGCACCAACCGCGTCGACGAGTCCGCGCTGCGCCAGGCGCTGTCCGACCAGATCGGCACGCCCCTGGCCCGGCTCGACTTCGACGCGATCAAGCGGGACGTCGCCGGCTTCCCGCTCATCGAGAGCTACGTGACCGAAGAGGCCCCGCCGCACACGCTCGTCGTCACGGTGACCGAGCGCACGCCGGTGGTCGCGGTGCAGTCCGGCAGCACGTTCGACCTCGTCGACCCCGCGGGCATCGTCGTGCAGTCGTCGCCGAAGCGTCCCGCCACGATGCCGCTCGCCGACATCGGCCGGGCGCGCCTCGGTTCGGCGAGCTTCCGCACGATGACCGAGGTCGTGCTGGCGCTGCCGTCGACCGTGCGGTCCCAGGTGACACGTGTCGCCGGGTCGACGGCCGACGACGTCACCCTGACCCTCAAGGACGGCTCGACCGTCGTGTGGGGGAGCCCGGACGACTCGGACGCGAAGGCCGAACTGCTCGCCGCGCTGGTCAAGGACCACGCGGCCCGGAACCCGGGCGTCGTCGTCGAGTACGACGTCTCGGCACCGGACAACGGCGTCATCCGCGCCAAGGACTGAATTGCCGGACCTGATCGGCGACACGCGGCGTGGCGGGGCGACAGTGCGCCGAACGCACCCGTAGCGTCGAAGCCAGCACCACATCTACCAGCATTGCCCCTGAACTTCAAGTAGAGGTTGAGGGTTCGACCGGAGGCCTGACTGACGTGACCACGAACCACAACTACCTCGCCGTCATCAAGGTCGTCGGTGTCGGCGGCGGCGGCGTCAACGCCGTCAACCGCATGATCGAGCTCGGTCTCCGTGGCGTCGAGTTCATCGCGATCAACACTGACGCCCAGGCCCTGCTGCTCAGCGACGCCGACGTCAAGCTCGACGTCGGCCGCGAGATCACCCGCGGCCTCGGTGCCGGCGCCGACCCGGAGGTCGGCCGTCGCGCCGCCGAGGACCACGCCGAGGAGATCGAAGAGGCCCTGGCCGGCGCCGACATGGTGTTCGTCACCGCGGGCGAGGGCGGCGGCACCGGCACCGGTGGCGCACCGGTCGTCGCACGCATCGCGAAGTCCATCGGCGCACTGACCATCGGTGTCGTCACGAAGCCCTTCAGCTTCGAGGGCAAGCGCCGCCAGTCCCAGGCCGAGAACGGCGTCGCGGGCCTCAAGGACGAGGTCGACACGCTCATCGTCGTCCCGAACGACCGCCTGCTCGAGATCAGCGACCGCGGCATCTCCATGGTCGAGGCCTTCGCCACGGCCGACCAGGTGCTCCTGGCCGGTGTGCAGGGCATCACCGACCTCATCACCACCCCGGGCCTGATCAACCTCGACTTCGCCGACGTCAAGAGCGTCATGCAGGGTGCGGGTTCCGCGCTCATGGGCATCGGGTCGTCCCGCGGGGCCGACCGTGCGATCAAGGCGGCCGAACTCGCCGTCGCGTCGCCGCTGCTCGAGGCCTCGATCGACGGTGCGCACGGCGTGCTGCTGTCGATCCAGGGTGGGTCGAACCTCGGCATCTTCGAGATCAACGACGCCGCGCGCCTGGTGCAGGAAGCCGTGCACCCCGAGGCGAACATCATCTTCGGTGCGGTCATCGACGACACCCTGGGCGACGAGGTCCGCGTGACCGTCATCGCCGCGGGCTTCGACGGCGGCGAGCCGGCGCAGCAGCAGAAGGAACGTCGCTCGAGCTACGTCGACCCGGAGTCGAGCGCCGCGGCGCCCGTCGCCGCCTCGACCGGCGCGATCGAGGACTCCACCACGTCGAGCCCGTCCTGGGCCTCGCAGGAGCACCAGCCGCCGGTGCAGCGCGCCGCCGACCCGGCGTTCGACGACGACGACGAGCTCGACGTCCCCGACTTCCTGAAGTAACCCACCCTTGGTAGCCGACACGCGCCTCCAGGCCTCGTCTCACGACGACGGACTGGAGGCGCGCGTTGCGTCCGTCAGGGGCGGCATCGCCGACGCGGCGCGCGCCGCAGGGCGGTCACCGGACGAGCTGACGCTCGTCGTCGTGACGAAGTACCACCCAGCGTCGCTCGTCCGTGAGCTCGCCGCGCTCGGCGTGACCGACGTGGGGGAGAACCGCCACCAGGAGGCGCAGGCGAAGGCCGCGGAACTGGCGGACCTCGGCCTGACCTGGCACTTCGTCGGGCAGCTGCAGTCGAAGAAGGCCCGGCAGGCCCGGCGGTACGCCCACGTCGTGCAGTCGCTCGACCGTGGCTCCGTCGTCGACGCGTTCGCCCCGACCGAGGCCGAACCGGACCCGCCGGTGATCGACGGGTTCGTGCAGGTGAACCTCACCGACGACCCCGGACGTGGCGGGGTGCAGCCGGACGACGTCGACGCCATGGTGTCGCGTGTGCTGGCCACCGGGACGATCCGGCTGCGGGGTGTCATGGCGGTCGCGCCCCTGGACGAGGAGCCCCGAGCCGCCTTCGCCCGACTCCGCTCGATCTCCGAACGGGTCGTGGCGCTCGAGCCCGCTGCGACCGACATCTCGGCCGGGATGAGCGGGGACTACGCCGAGGCGATCCTCGAGGGCGCGACACACCTGCGGATCGGCACCGCAATCACGGGAAACCGGCCGCCCGCACCCTAGCCTCGTTGCAGGGCACCACGAGCACGAACCCCGGAGGAACCATGGCCAACCCGCTGAAGAAGACGATGGTCTACCTCGGCCTCGCCGATGAGGAACTCGACTACGAGGACGAGCAGCAGCCCGAGCCCGCGCGCCAGCAGGCAGCCCCTGCCCGCCAGGCCGCAGCGGCTGCTCCGGCGCCCGCCGAACAGCAGGAGACCCCCGCCGCGGCAGCAGCCCCCGCGGCCGCTCCCGCAGCGGCACCGGCTCCCACCAAGACGCACACCCACCAGCGCGGCGCCCAGGTCACTCCGCTCCGCCGCTCGCACACGACCGCACAGAAGGCGACCCCGGTCCAGGAAATGAACGAGATCCTCACCGTCCACCCGCGCGAGTACAAGGACGCCCAGTCCATCGCCGAGAGCTTCCGCGACGGCATCCCCGTCATCATCAACCTCTCGCAGATGACCGAGGGTGACGCCCGACGCATGATCGACTTCGCCTCGGGGCTGTCGCTCGGTCTGTTCGGCAAGATCGAGCGCGTCACGAACAAGGTCTTCCTCCTCTCGCCGGCGCACGTCGCAGTGAGCGGTGAGCCTGCTGAGGTAGAGTCCGACATCGAGGCGAACTTCTTCGCCCAGTCCTGAGCCGTACCCGGCACACCCGCCCCTGAGCGTCGTCTGACGACGCTCGCCCGAGACGAGCGAGCCCCATCGTGTCCGTGATCCTAGGGATCATCTCCCTCGCGTTGCTCCTGTACTTCTTCGTGATGTGGGGGCGTTTCGCGCTCGACCTCGTGCAGAGCTTCAACCGTTCCTGGCGTCCGCGCGGGGGCATGCTCGTGGTGTCCGAGTTCGTCTACACGATCACGGATCCGCCCATCCGAGCGGTGCGACGGGTGCTCCCGCCGCTCCGCCTGGGGCCGGTCGCGCTCGACTTCGGCTGGACGATCGTGATGCTCGTCGTCATCATCGCCCGGTTCGTGGTCGCCGCTCTGGCACGCGGTATCTGAGCGGACTCCCGTCCGCGACACGCGCCACGCCAGGCGCGCGGCACGGTTCCGCCCCATCGTCGGTGTACGGTGGTCGGGATCGATGCCCGCTCCGGTGGCGCATCCGCACCGCACGGTACGACTGGTACATTCGGTCGCACCGCACGCGGTTCCACACGTTCAGCAGTTCTATTGAGGTGACGGCAATGGCTTTGACGCCGGAAGACGTAGTCAACAAGCGGTTCCAGCCGACGAAGTTCCGCGAGGGCTACGACCAGGACGAGGTCGACGACTTCCTCGACGAGGTCGTGGTCGAGCTCCGTCGCCTGACCGCGGAGAACGACGAGCTCCGCCAGCGCCTGCAGGCGGCCGAGTCGGCCCCGCAGCCGGCGCAGGCCGAGCAGCCTGCTCCCGCAGCCGAGCCGGAGCCCACCCCGGCCCCGGTCGAGGCAGCACCGGAGCCCGCTCCGGTCGCCGCGGCGGCACCGACCACCACGGTCCCCGCCGACGAGGACACCGAGGGCACCACGAACCTCCTGACCCTGGCGCGTCGTCTCCACGAGGAGCACGTCCGCGAGGGCATCGAGAAGCGCGACGCGCTCATCGCCGAGGGCACGGCCCAGGCCGCTCGCCTGGTCTCCGAGGCCGAGGCGAAGCAGCGCCAGATCATCGCCGACACCGAGAACACGAACCGTCAGCGTGTCGCGGTGCTCGAGCAGGAGCAGCGCCAGCTCGAGGGCAAGATCGACGAGCTCCGGACCTTCGAGCGCGACTACCGTGCGCAGCTCAAGAGCTACATCCAGGGGCAGCTCTCCGAGCTCGACTCGGGCGAGCAGTCCGGTCTCACCCCGGCGCCGGCTTCGGCGCAGGGCTTCGGCAACTGACGTTGTCGCGACCAGCATCACGAGCGAAGGTCAGTGTCCGCGCGATCGCGGCACTGGCCTTCGCCGCTGTCGTGGTGGTGGCGTTCGACCAGGTCGCCAAGACGCTGGTCGTCGCGAACCTGCCGTACGGCACCCCCGTCCCGGTCCTCGGCGGGGCGTTGCAGTTCCTGTACGTCCGGAACCCCGGGGCGGCGTTCTCGTTCGCGGTGAACATGACCTGGGTGTTCTCGGTCATCTCGGCCGCGGTCGTCGTCGCGATCATCGTGTACTCGCGTCGCATCCGGTCGATGTGGTGGGCCATCGTGCTCGGCATGCTGCTCGGTGGCGCGCTGGGCAACCTGCTCGACCGGCTCTTCCGTGAGCCCGGCTTCGGTCGTGGCCACGTCGTGGACTTCATCTCGACGCCGTGGATGATGCCGGCGATCTACAACGTCGCCGACTCCTTCATCTGCATCAGCATGGTGGTCTTCGTGCTGCTGGTGATCCTCGGGGTGAACCTCGACGGCACCCGCACGCTCTCGGCCAAGCGCCAGGCGCAGCTCGACGCGGCGGAGCCGCTCGACGCGGCGCAGCCGCTCGACGCGGCGCAGCCGCTCGACGGTGGGGCCGCGTTCTCGTCGGCTGACGCGGTTGTCGACGAGCCGACCCGCGCCTCCAGGCCCGACGACCGCGACCGTCGCGACACGCTGGGCCACGACGCCACGTGACCGAATCGCGTTCTCTTCCCGTGCCCGACGGGCTCGCCGGTGAGCGCGTCGACGCCGCCATCGCGAAGCTCCTCGGCTTCAGCAGGTCGTTCGCGGCCGACGTCGTCGCCGCCGGGGGCGTCCGCGTCGACGGGGTGCCCGTCGACAAGTCGGACCGTCTGCACGCCGACTCCTGGCTCGAGGTCGAGTGGACCCCGAAGGAGCCGCCGCGCATCGTTCCGGCGGCCGTGCCGGGCATGACGATCGTGCACGACGACGAGGACATCGTCGTCGTGGACAAGCCCGTCGGCGTCGCGGCGCACCCCTCGCCGGGCTGGGACGGGCCGACCGTGCCCGGGGGCCTCGCTGCCGCCGGCTTCACGATCGCGACGTCCGGCGCCGCTGAACGCGCCGGGATCGTGCACCGCCTCGACGTCGGGACCTCGGGACTGATGGTGGTCGCGAAGACCGAGCGTGCGTACACACACCTCAAGCGGGCGTTCAAGGAGCGCACGGTCGAGAAGGTCTACCACGCACTCGCGCAGGGCCACCCGGACCCGACCTCGGGCACGATCGACGCGCCGATCGGCCGGCACCCGTCGAGCGACTGGAAGTTCGCGGTGACGTCGGAGGGCAAGCCGAGCGTCACCCACTACGAGACGCTCGAGGCCTTCCGCGCCGCCACCCTGCTCGAGGTGCACCTGGAGACCGGGCGCACCCACCAGATCCGGGTGCACATGGCGGCGACACGCCACCCGCTCGTCGGGGACACGATGTACGGCGCCGACCCGGTGCTGGCGGCCGAGCTCGGGCTCACGCGCCAGTGGCTCGACGCCGTCCGGCTGGGCTTCGACCACCCCCGCACAGGCGAGTGGGTGTCGTTCGAGGCGCAGTACCCGGACGACCTGCAGGCCGCGCTGGAGCAGATCCGGAGCGCGTCGCGCTGACGCGCCCGGCTGCTTGTGCCGAGGGGTCACGAACTGTCGGCTGCGAGGCCGCCAGGCGACGGGTTCTGTACCCGCGGCGCGCCTGCGGCGTGTCCTGCCCGCTCGGTGGCGCGCCCCGCGCGTGTCCCGACCCGCTTCCGGCCCGGAGGCGCGGTGCGGCCCCGCCCGTGCCTCCAGGCCGACGCGCCCCGCATGCGCCGAGAGGTCACCAACTGTTGGCTGCGAGGCCGCCAGGCGACGGGTTCTGTACCCGCGGCGGTCGGCCTGCGGCGTGTCTTGCCCCCTCGGCGGCCCGCATCGAGCGTGTCGCGACCGGGGCCGGTCTGGAGGCGCGGTACGGGCCGGCCACGCGCCTCCAGGCCGCAGCCCCCGGTCGCTTGCGCCGAGGGGTCACGAACTGTCGGCTGCGAGGCCGCCAGGCGACGCTTCCCGCACCCGCGGCGGTCGGCCTGCGGGGTGTCCCGCCCCCTCAGCGGCGCGCCCCGAGCGTGTCGCGACCCGGTGCCGGTCTGGAGGCGCGGTGCGGCCCCCGCCACGCGCCTCCAGGCTGCCGCGCCCGGCTGCTTGTGCCGAGGGGTCGCGAACTGTCGGCTGCGAGGCCGCCAAGCGACACTTCCCGCACCCGCACCCGCGGCGGTCGGCCTGCGGGGTGTCCCGCCCCCTCGGCGGCGCGCCCCGCGCGTGTCGCGACCCGGTGCCGGTCTGGAGGCGCGGTGGGGCCCGCCCCGCGCCTCCAGGCTGCCGCGCCCGGCCGCTTGTGCCGAGGGGTCGCGAACTGTCGGCTGCGAGGCCGCCAGGCGACACTTTCCGCACCCGCTGCGGCTCGTCTGCGGCGTGTCCTGCCCCCTCCGCGACGCGCCCCGAGCGTGTCGCGACCCGGTGCCGGCCTGGAGGCGCGGTGCGGCCCCGCCACGCGCCTGGCGTCCGCCCCGACGCGCGCGGGAATGTGGGCGGCCGCGGTTAGGCTGTTCCCACCCCGCAGCACACCGTACGAACCGGAGGTTCCGTGTCGGATTCCGACTCCTTCGTCCACCTGCACGTGCACAGCGAGTACTCGATGCTCGACGGTGCCGCCAGGCTCTCCGACCTCGTGGCGGAGACCGCCGCGCAGGGGATGCCCGCCGTGGCGGTGACCGACCACGGCAACATGTTCGGCGCCTTCGAGTTCTGGAAGGCCGCGAAGGCCGGCGGCGTCAAGCCGATCATCGGGACCGAGGCGTACATCACGCCGCGCACGCACCGCTCGGACAAGACCCGTGTGCGCTGGGGTGACGGCGGTGGCGACGACGTGTCCGGTGCCGGCTCGTACACGCACATGACGATGTTCGCCGAGAACACGACGGGCATGCACAACCTGTTCCGTCTGTCGTCCAAGGCGTCGCTCGAGGGCTACTACTTCAAGCCCCGCATGGACATCGAGCTCCTGCAGGAGTACCACGAGGGCATCATCGCCACGACGGGCTGCCCCTCGGGGGAGATCCAGACGCGCCTGCGTCTCGGCCAGTACGACGAAGCAGTGCAGGCGGCCGCCGACTACCGCGACATCTTCGGCAAGGAGAACTACTTCGCCGAGGTCATGGACCACGGCCTCGAGATCGAACGCCGGATCATGAGCGACCTGATCCGCCTGGCGAAGGATCTCGACATCCCGCTGGTCGGCACGAACGACCTGCACTACACGCACGCCCACGACGCCAAGTCGCACGCGGCACTGCTCTGCGTGCAGTCCGGCTCGACCCTGAACGACCCGAACCGCTTCAAGTTCGACGCCGACGAGTTCTACCTGAAGACCCCGGCGCAGATGCGGCATGTCTTCCGCGACAACCTCGAGGCCTGCGACAACACGCTGCTCATCGCGGAACGCTGCAACGTCGAGTTCGACACCTCGGCCAACTACATGCCGAAGTTCCCGGTGCCCGAGGGCGAGACCGAGCACTCCTGGTTCGAGAAAGAGGTCGCGAAGGGGCTGGACTACCGGTACCCGGACGGCATCTCGAAAGAGGTCCAGGACCGCGCCGACTACGAGGTCGGCATCATCAACCAGATGGGGTTCCCCGGCTACTTCCTGGTGGTCGCGGACTTCATCAACTGGTCCAAGAACAACGGCATCCGCGTCGGTCCGGGGCGTGGCTCCGGTGCCGGCTCGATGGTCGCGTACGCGATGCGCATCACCGACCTCGACCCGATCCGGCACGGCCTGATCTTCGAGCGGTTCCTCAACCCGGACCGCGTCTCGATGCCCGACTTCGACGTCGACTTCGACGACCGGCGCCGCGGTGAGGCGATCAAGTACGTCACCGAGAAGTACGGGTCGGAGCGCGTCGCGCAGATCGTCACGTACGGCACGATCAAGGCGAAGCAGGCACTCAAGGACTCCTCGCGCGTCCTCGGGTTCCCGTTCGGCATGGGCGAGAAGCTCACGAAGGCGATGCCGCCGCCCGTGATGGGCAAGGACATCCCGCTCACCGGGATCTTCGACAAGGACCACCCGCGCTACAAGGAAGCCGTCGACGTCCGCACCGTGGTCGAGACCGACCCCGAGGCGAAGACCGTCTTCGACACCGCACTCGGGCTCGAGGGGCTGAAGCGCCAGTGGGGCGTGCACGCGGCCGGCGTCATCATGTCGAGCGACCCGCTCATCGACATCATCCCGATCATGAAGCGGGAGCAGGACGGCCAGATCGTCACGCAGTTCGACTACCCGGCAGCGGAGTCGCTCGGCCTGATCAAGATGGACTTCCTGGGGCTCCGCAACCTCACGATCATCAGTGACGCCCTCGACAACATCAAGACGAACCGTGGGATCGAGCTCGACCTCGAGAACATGGGTCTGGAAGACCCCGAGGCGTACGCGCTCCTGCAGCGCGGCGACACCCTCGGCGTGTTCCAGCTCGACGGCGGGCCGATGCGCGGCCTGCTGCGCCTGATGAAGCCTGACAACTTCGAGGACATCTCCGCGCTCATCGCCCTGTACCGCCCGGGGCCCATGGGAGCGAACTCGCACACGAACTACGCGCTCCGCAAGAACGGCGAGCAGCCGATCACGCCGATCCACCCGGAGCTCGAAGAGCCCCTCAAGGACATCATCGGCACGACCTACGGCCTGATCATCTACCAAGAGCAAGTGATGGCCATCGCGCAGAAGGTCGCCGGGTTCTCCCTCGGCCAGGCGGACATCCTCCGCCGCGCGATGGGCAAGAAGAAGAAGTCCGAGCTCGACAAGCAGTACGCGGGCTTCCAGCAGGGCATGAAGGACAACGGGTACTCCGACGCGGCGATCAAGACGCTGTGGGACATCCTGCTGCCCTTCTCCGACTACGCGTTCAACAAGGCGCACTCCGCCGCCTACGGTGTGGTGTCCTTCTGGACCGCCTACCTCAAGGCGCACTACCCGGCCGAGTACATGGCCGCCCTGCTGACCTCGGTCGGCGACGCCCGCGACAAGCTCGCCCTGTACCTGAACGAGTGCCGCCGGATGGGCATCAAGGTGATGCCGCCGGACGTCAACGAGTCGATCGGCTTCTTCGCCGCAGTCGGCGACGACATCCGATTCGGCATGGGTGCCATCCGCAACGTCGGGTTCAACGTCGTCGACGACATCGTCAAGGCCCGGACCGAGAAGGGCGCCTTCGAGTCGTTCCACGACTTCCTGCGCAAGATCCCGATCTCGTCGGCGAACAAGCGCACGGTGGAGTCGCTCATCAAGGCCGGTGCCTTCGACGAGTTCGGCGACACCCGACGCGCCCTGGTGGAGATCCACGAGGGCGCGGTCGAAGGTGCGGTCAAGGTCAAGCGCGACGAGGCCCACGGCAACGTCGGGTTCGACTTCGACTCGCTCTTCGCCGAGGCAGCCGAGGACGCCCCGAGCGCCGCGGTGTCGCAGGTGCCGGACCGCCCGGAGTGGTCCAAGCGCGACAAGCTCGCGTTCGAGCGGGACATGCTCGGGCTCTACGTGTCCGACCACCCGCTCGCCGGGCTCGAGATCGAGCTCGCGAAGCACCAGTCGATCACCATCGCCGACCTGCTGACCGCCGACGACTCGATCGAGGGCGAGACGGTGACCGTCGCCGGCCTGCTGACGAGCGTGCAGCACCGGGTGGCGAAGACGAGCGGCAACCCGTACGGCATCGTCGACATCGAGGACTTCGGCGGCCAGATCGGCGTGATGTTCCTGGGCAAGACGTACCAGGAGTTCGGCCCGTCGCTGGTGCCCGACTCGATCGTCGTGCTTCGTGGCCGCGTCAACGTGCGCGACGACGGCAAGGCCCTGCACGCGGTGAGCATGTTCCAGCCGAACGTCGGCGACGCGATGGGGTCCGGCCCGCTCACCCTGTCCCTGCCGGAACGACAGGCCACGACGACCACGGTGACGGAGCTCGCCGCCGTGCTCGGCCGCCACCAGGGTGACACCGAGGTCCGGCTGAAGCTGCTCAAGGACGACGTCGCGCGCACCTTCGAGTTGCCGTTCCCGGTGAACCTGACCCCCGACCTGTTCGGCGAGCTGAAGAGCCTGCTCGGACCCCGCTGCCTGGTGTAGGAGCGTCGACCATGGCCGGTCACCGGATCTTCGGGACGCCCGTCGCGGACGTCTACGGGCACTACCTGGCGAAGGTGGAGCGGAAGGGCCACACGAAGGCGGAACTCGACACCGTCATCGAGTGGCTGACCGGCTTCGACGACCTGGCGCTCGCGCAGCACCTGGCCGACCGGACCACGTTCGAGGACTTCTTCGCCAGCGCGCACCTCAACCCGAACGCCCCGCTCATCACCGGGGTGATCTGCGGGGTGCGGATCGAGGAGCTCGACGACCCGCTCATGCGGCAGATCCGGTACCTCGACAAGCTCGTCGACGAGGTCGCCACGGGCCGGCCGATGGTGAAGATCCTGCGGACCGCGTGACCGACGGCCAGCCGGCACCGCACGTCCTCCGGGCGTTCGGCGTGCACGACCGGCCGCTCGAGCGCCTGGGCGGCGGGCGCGGACTCACGTGGCGCGCCGGGGACGTCGTCCTCCGCCCGTCCGGTGACCGCCTGGAGGCCCGGTGGCGGTCCGCCACACTGGCGCGGCTGGTCCACACGGCCGGGTTCCGGACGCCGCGCCCCGTCGCCGCCACGTCCGGGGACTGGGTCGTGGACGCCCGCGCCGACGCCGGCACCGGCGTCAGCACCGGCGACGACGGTTGGGAGGCCTGGCGGTGGGTCGACGGTCGGACCGACCCGACTCGCGTGGACGACGTGATCGCCGCGGGTGCAGCGTTCCACCGCGCGATCGCCCATCTGCCACGCCCCGACTTCCTCGACCACCGCGGAGAGCCCTGGAGCCGGGCGGACCGCATGGCCTGGGGCGGAACAGCCCTGCCCGATGACCCGACGCTGGATCGCCTGGCCGCGACGTTCCGGCCGGTGACGTCCCCGTCGCAGCTCGTCCACGGCGACCTGCTCGGCAACGTGCTCTTCACGCCGGGGGAGCCGCCGACGGTGTTCGACTGGGCACCCTACTGGCGCCCGCCGGGCCTCGGCGCCGCGATCGCCGCGGTCGACGCCGTGTGCTGGCACGGGGTCGCCGTCGGTCGGCTCGGCGTGCTCGGCACCGGCGTCCCCGAGTGGCCGCAGCTGCTCGTCCGTGCGCTGGCCTTCCGGATCGCCACGCTGCACCTGCTCGACGCGTGGGACGCCGACCAGACCGCCCGCCACCGGCCCGTGGTCGACGCCGTCGTGCAGCACGCCGCCGGTACGCTGGAGGCCTCATGATGCAGCGAATCGACCTCCGCGGCGGCCTCCCCGCCCGTGCCGAACTCCTCCGACTCATGCCCCGTGCCGCGGGTGACGTGTCGCACGCCGTCGATGCCGCGCGCGAGTTGATCGAGGACGTCCGACACCGTGGGGCCGCGGCCCTGCACGACCAGGCCGAGCGCTTCGACGGCGGAGCTCCTGCGAACGTACGGGTGTCCGCTGCCGAGATCACCGCCGCCGTGGCCGGGCTCACCCCCGAGGTCCGAGCAGCACTCGACGAGGCCATCCGCCGCGTCCGGGCCGCGAGTGCCGCGCAGATCCCCGCCCCGGCCGTGACGACCCTGGCCGGCGGCGCCGAGGTCCACCAGCGCTGGCAGCCGATGCGCCGTGTGGGGCTCTACGTGCCCGGTGGCAAGGCCGTCTACCCGTCCAGCGTGGTGATGAACGTCGTCGCGGCCCAGGTCGCAGGCGTGCCCTCGATCGCCCTCGTGTCACCGCCGCAGCGCGACCACGGCGGCGCGGTGCACCCGACGATCCTCGCCGCGGCGGGGCTGCTCGGCATCGACGAGGTCTACGCGATGGGCGGCGCCGGAGCCGTCGGCGCGCTGGCGTACGGCGTCGCCGAGATCGACCTCGAGCCGGTCGACCTGGTCACGGGGCCTGGCAACAACTACGTCGCCGCCGCCAAGCGTCTGGTGCGCGGGGTGGTGGGCATCGACTCCGAGGCCGGGGCGACCGAGATCCTCGTGATCGCGGACGACACCGCCGACGCCGGGTTCGTGGCCGCCGACCTCATCAGCCAGGCCGAGCACGACGAGCAGGCCGGCAGCGTGCTGGTGACGACGTCCGCGACGTTCGCCGACGCGGTGGAGGCCGCGATCCCGGAACGCACCGCGGTGCTCGGGACGGCTGCGCGCCTCCAGGCCGCCCTGGACGGACCGCAGTCCGCGATCGTCCTGGTGGACTCGCTGACCGACGCGGCGACCGTGAGCAACGCGTACGGGCCGGAGCACCTCGAGATCCAGACGGTCGACGACGACGCGGTGCTGGCCGACATCGACGCCGCCGGTGCGGTGTTCGTCGGGCCGAGCACGCCGGTGAGCCTGGGGGACTACCTGGCCGGGTCGAACCACGTGCTGCCGACCGGCGGCCAGGCCCGGTTCGGGTCCGGGTTGTCCGCGTCGACGTTCCTGCGGCCCCAGCAGATCGTCCGGTACACGCCGGAGGCCCTGGCCGAGGTCGCGCCGCACATCGTCGCGCTGTCCACCGAGGAGCAGCTCCCCGCGCACGGGGCCGCCGTGACGGAGCGCACGAACCGATAGCCTGGGGAACGACATGTTCTGCCCCTTCTGCCGCCACCCGGACTCCCGCGTCGTCGACTCACGGACGAGCGACGACGGAACCTCCATCCGCCGCCGTCGTCAGTGCCCCAACTGCGGTCGACGGTTCTCGACCACCGAGACCGCATCGCTCAACGTGGTGAAGCGCAACGGTGTCACCGAGCCGTTCAGCCGCGACAAGATCGTCTCCGGCGTGCGCAAGGCGTGCCAGGGACGCCCGGTCACCGACGGCGACCTGGCCGTGCTCGCCCAGCGCGTCGAGGAGACCGTACGGTCCTCCGGATCCAGCCAGATCGACGCGAACGACATCGGCCTCGCGATCCTCGCGCCCCTGCGGGAGCTCGACGAGGTCGCCTACCTGCGGTTCGCGAGCGTCTACCAGGCGTTCGACTCGCTCGAGGACTTCGAGGACGCCATCGGCCAGCTCCGCCGCGACCACCACGGGGCATCCGACGCGGCCGCCGGGTCGTCCGCACCGTCCGGCACGCGCGCGTGAGCGGCATCGCCGAACGGATCGTGCGCGGCGGGTACCGCGTCGTGTTCCGCTCCGTGTTCGCGAACATGGACCCGGAGCGCGCCCACCACCTCGCGTTCGCCGTCATCGCGGGGCTGCCCCGCGTGCCGTTCCTGAGCGGCGTCGTCGAGCGGTACTGCCGTCCGGCGGCGGCCGACGGCGTCACCACGATGGGCATCCACTTCCCGTCGCGCTTCGGCCTGGCGGCCGGGTTCGACAAGGACGCCCGCGGCATCGCCGGTCTCGGCCTGCTCGGCTTCGGCCACGTCGAGGTCGGCACCATCACCGCCAAGCCGCAGCCCGGCAACGAGCGCCCGCGCCTGTTCCGGCTGATCGGCGACCGCGCCCTCATCAACCGCATGGGCTTCAACAACCACGGCGCCGCAGCGGCCGCCCGACGCCTCGAGCGCGCCCGCCGCAACCCCGGCCGACCGGTCATCGGCGTGAACATCGGCAAGAGCCGGGTCGTCGCCGTCGAGGACGCCATCGACGACTACCTCGAGTCCACCCGTCGGCTCGCCACGTTCGCGGACTACCTGGCGGTCAACGTCAGCTCGCCGAACACGCCCGGCCTGCGCGGACTGCAGGAACTCGACCAGCTCCGACCGCTGCTGTCCGCGGTGCGTGACGCCGCCGGCCGGACGCCGGTGCTCGTCAAGATCGCACCGGACCTGACCGACGAGCAGATCGACGCGATCGCGGGCCTCGCGGTCGAGCTCGGACTGTCCGGGGTGATCGCGAACAACACGACGATCTCCCGCGACGGCCTGACGGCCGATCCGTCCGACGTCGAGGCGATGGGTGCCGGGGGCCTCTCCGGTGCGCCGGTCGCCGCTCGCTCGCTCGAGGTCCTGCGACGCGTCCGCGCCGCGGTGCCCTCCGACTTCTGCGTCATCGCCGTCGGTGGTGTGACCACCGAGCAGGACGTGCAGGACCGCATCGACGCGGGAGCCACGCTCGTGCAGGGCTACACGGCGTTCCTCTACGAGGGACCGACCTGGGCCGCGCGCATCAACCGGCTGCGCCGCCGGCGGCTGCGTCTCGCCGCGCGGTAGACGCGACCACCTGACGGACTGGAGGCCCGTGGCGACACCGCCACGGGCCTCCAGTCCGTCGTGTGGGTGCGGGAACGACGGAGTGGAAACGACGAAGCGCCGCCCGGCATGCCGGGCGGCGCTTCGTCATGTGTGTGTGGCTAGAGCGTGGGGTACTGCCCACGCCGGACCTGGGGCTTCGGCAGCCGCAGGAAGCGCAGCTGCCACGCCCGCGTGAGGATGTAGAGGAACGTGCCGCGCTGGAACTCGCCGAACTTGGCGGTGAGCTTGCGGCGGAGCGACAGCCACAGCACGACGCAGTCGATGATGAACAGCGCCACGAACGCCCACACCAGCAGGAGCGAGTAGGACGCGATCACGGTCTGCGCGGCCGCGAACCCGACGATCAGGAACAGCACGAGCACGGGCATCATGACCTCGCCGACGTTCCAGCGGGCGTCGATCCAGTCGCGGACGAAGCGTCGCTGCTCACCGCGGTCCTTCGCCGGCAGGTAGCGCTCCTCGCCGTTGGCCATGCCGACCCGGGCACGCTCGCGCTCCGAGTTGAGACGAGCGCGGGCGGCCTTCTTGTCGACCGGCGTGTTGCCGACGAGGGGGCGGCGGTTCGCTGCCTCTCGCTCGCGGCGGGACGGCGTGGGGCGGCCCTTGCCCTGCTCGAGGAGCTCGGCCTCGGTCGGGTTGACGGTCGTGTTGGTCTTGGGGGCTGCCTTCGCCACGGTGCGTTCCTAACGGCGGTGTGCGTGCGGGATCTCCTCTAGATTACCGGGCATGACCGACAGCGAACAGCACAGCCCCGCGACCGACCCCGCGCTCCTCGACGCCCTGCGCGAACACGTGCAGGGGGCACTGCCCACGACGATCGCCGACCTGTCCGCGCTGGTGCGCCTGCCGTCGGTGTCCTGGTCGGCCTTCGACCCGGCGAAGGTGCGCGCGAGTGCCGAGGCCGTCGCGGACCTCGCCCGGTCGACCGGGGTGTTCGGCGCGGACGACGTCAGGATCGTGCGGTCCGCGGTGTCCGGCTCGACGGCCGACGTCGCCGAGGCCGACGCCGAGACCGAACTGGGCCAGCCCGCGGTGCTCGCGGTGCGCCCGGCGCGGAACGGCAAGCCGACGGTGATGCTCTACGCCCACCACGACGTGCAGCCGCAGGGCGACGAGGCCCTGTGGGAGACGCCGCCGTTCGAGCCGACCCTGCGCGGTGACCGCCTGTACGGCCGCGGGGCCTCGGACGACAAGGCGGGCGTGATGACGCACATCGCGTCGCTCCGCGCGGTGCACGCCCAGTTCGGTGACGACCTCGACCTCGGGATCGTGCTGTTCGTCGAGGGCGAGGAGGAGTTCGGCTCGCGCTCGTTCCGCACGTTCCTGCGCGAGCAGAAGGAGCACCTCGCCGCCGACGTCATCGTCGTGGCGGACAGTGACAACTGGTCGACCGAGGTGCCGTCGATCACGGTCTCACTGCGCGGCAACGTCACCTTCAAGCTCACCCTGACCACGCTCGAGCACGCCAGCCACAGCGGCATGTTCGGGGGAGCGGCCCCGGACGCGATGATCCCCATGGTGCAGCTGCTCGCCTCGCTGCACGACGCGGACGGTTCGGTCGCCGTCGACGGGCTGACCTCGTACGAGGCCGACGTGCCGGAGCGCACCGAGGACGAACTCGCCGTCGACGCCGCACTCGTCCCCGGTGTGCGCCCGATCGGCACCGGCGCCGTGCTGTCCCGCATGTGGTTCCAGCCGTCGATCACGGTGACCGGCATGGACGTGCCGAGCGTCGCGAACGCCTCGAACACCCTGCTGCCCACGGTCTCGGCACGGGTCTCGGTCCGCGTCGCCCCCGGCCAGGACGCCAGGCAGGCGTACGCGGCCGTCGAGCGGCACCTGCGCGAGCACGTCCCGTTCGGTGCACGGATGGAGATCACCGAGCCGGACAGCGGCGACGGGTTCCTCGTCGACACCGCTGGCTGGGCCGTCCAGGAGGCCCGCACGGCCATGCGCGAGGGGTGGGGTGCCGAGGCGGTCGAGCAGGGCATCGGCGGATCGATCCCGTTCGTGTCCGACCTCGCCGCGGAGTTCCCGGACGCGCAGATCCTGGTCACCGGCGTCGAGGACCCGGACACCCGTGCCCACAGCCCGAACGAGTCGCAGCACCTCGGTGTCCTGCACCGTGCCATCGCGTCGGAGACGATCCTGCTCGCCAGGCTCGCGACGCGCAGCTGAGGGTGCTTACAATCGACGCCAGGCGCGGTGACCAGCACCGCCCGGAGGGAGACGCGCGATGAGCGACACCATCACCGGAGCACCGGCGACTGAAACGCAGTCGCACGGCGTCCTCCTGAGCGACGCCGCTGCCGGCAAGGTGGCGAGCCTGCTCGAGCAGGAGGGCCGCGACGACCTGCGCCTGCGCCTCGCCGTCCAGCCCGGCGGCTGCTCGGGCCTGATCTACCAGCTGTACTTCGACGAGCGCCTGCTCGACGGCGACGTCACGGCCGAGTTCGACGGGGTCGAGGTCGTCGTCGACAAGATGAGCGTCCCGTACCTCGACGGCGCGACGATCGACTTCGAGGACACGATCCAGAAGCAGGGCTTCACGATCGACAACCCGAACGCGCAGGGCAGCTGCGCCTGTGGTGACAGCTTCCACTGATCATCAGCGATCCGACACGCGAGCGGGGAGCGACCGGAACGGTCGCTCCCCGCTCGCGTTCGTGTGACCGGACGTGGCGCGCCGGGGCGCGGCGCGACCGGGCGGAATCGGGCCCGTCGGCGTGCGGATCGAGGCCAGAACCGTGTCGTGTGTGCGCGAGCGGTACCGAGCTGCGAGTAAGCTAGGAGTGTTCCAATCAAGCTGGGAGCCAGCCATGCGCCGCCTTCGTGCGGCTCGCCGTCGGACTCGACGGGCTGACCTCCTGAAGCTCACGTCTTTTGCGAGAGGTAACAGTGCGTTCGAATCGCCGTATACGTTGGGCGGCCGTCCCGGTGGCCGTCGGTCTGGTCATCGCACTGGCTGGCTGCACGCAGCAGCAGATGAACGGATGGCTCCCCGGCACGGAGGAGACGAAGAACGTCACCAACCACACGAGCCGCATCGTCGGCCTGTGGACCACCAGCTGGGTCGTTCTCCTCGCCGTCGGACTCATCGTCTGGGGCCTCGTCATCTGGGCAGCGATCGTCTACCGCCGCCGGAAGGGCCAGACCGGCCTGCCCGTGCAGATGCGGTACAACATGCCGCTCGAGATCTTCTACACGATCGTGCCGCTGATCCTCGTGCTCGGCTTCTTCGCCTTCACCGCGAAGGACCAGGCCGCGATCGAGAAGCCCTTCGCCGACCCCGACGCCACCGTGCACGTGTACGGCAAGCGCTGGGCGTGGGACTTCAACTACATCAACAAGGACAACCCCGAAGAGAGCGTCTACTACCAGGGCATCCAGGCCCAGGAAGAAGAGAACGCCAACGGGGCGATCGACGAGTCGCAGCTGCCGACCCTCTACCTGCCGAAGGGCAAGAAGGTCGCGATCGAGCTCTCATCGCGTGACGTCGACCACTCCTTCTGGGTCATCGACTTCCTCTACAAGAAGGACATGCTCCCGGGCAAGACCAACTGGGAGTACTTCATCCCGGAGAAGCTCGGCACGTACCAGGGCAAGTGCGCTGAGCTCTGCGGTGAGTACCACTCGCTGATGCTCTTCCAGGTGAAGGTCGTCACCCCGGCGCAGTACCAGGACTACCTCGACACCCTGAAGGACCAGGGCAAGGTCGGTCTGCTCGGTGACGAGTACAACACCAACTCCAACGAACCGAACAACAAGGCGCCGGTCGAGGCGTCCAGCGAGAACAAGTAGGGGCTCGTCAGATGACAACGTCACTCGTCGGCCAACCGACCCAGACCTCGTCGCCGGACTTCCAGGCGTCGAAGGTGGGTCGGAAGGGCAACATCGTCGTCCGGTGGATCACCTCCACCGACCACAAGACCATCGGGTACATGTACCTGATCGCGTCGTTCATCTTCTTCCTGCTCGCAGGTGTGATGGCGCTCGTGATCCGTGCCCAGCTCTTCGAACCCGGCCTGCACGTGGTCGCGACGAAGGAGCAGTACAACCAGCTGTTCACGATGCACGGCACGATCATGCTGCTGATGTTCGCGACGCCGCTGTTCTCCGGCTTCGCGAACGCGATCATGCCGCTGCAGATCGGTGCGCCCGACGTCGCCTTCCCGCGACTCAACGGCTTCGCCTTCTGGCTCTACCTGTTCGGCTCGCTCATCGCGGTCGGCGGCTTCCTCACCCCGCAGGGCGCAGCCTCGTTCGGGTGGTTCGCCTACGCGCCACTGAGTGACACGACGTTCACACCAGGGCTCGGCGGCACACTCTGGGTCTTCGGGCTCGGCATGACCGGCTTCTCGACGATCCTCGGCGCGGTGAACTTCATCACCACGATCATCACGATGCGTGCCCCGGGTCTGACCATGTTCCGCATGTCGATCTTCACGTGGAACACCCTCGTGACGGCGCTCCTCGTCCTGATGGCGTTCCCGGTCCTCGCGACGGCGCTCTTCGGCCTCGGGCTCGACCGCGTGTTCGACGCGCAGATCTTCAACCCGGCCAACGGCGGGGCCCTGCTCTGGCAGCACCTGTTCTGGTTCTTCGGGCACCCCGAGGTCTACATCATCGCGCTGCCGTTCTTCGGCATCGTCTCCGAGGTCTTCCCGGTGTTCAGCCGCAAGCCGATCTTCGGGTACAAGACCCTGGTCTACGCGACGATCTCCATCGCGGCCCTCTCGATCACGGTGTGGGCGCACCACATGTACGTCACCGGTGGCGTCCTGCTCCCGTGGTTCTCGCTCATGACGATGCTGATCGCGGTCCCGACCGGCGTGAAGATCTTCAACTGGGTCGGCACCATGTGGCGCGGTTCGGTCACGTTCGAGACCCCGCTCCTCTGGGCCCTCGGCTTCCTCATCACGTTCACCTTCGGTGGTCTCACCGGCGTGATCCTGGCGTCGCCGCCGCTCGACTTCCACGTGTCCGACTCGTACTTCGTCGTGGCGCACTTCCACTACGTGGTCTTCGGCACCGTCGTGTTCGCGATGTTCTCGGGCTTCTACTTCTGGTGGCCGAAGTGGACCGGCAAGATGCTCAACGAGCGACTCGGCAAGATCCACTTCTGGCTCCTGTTCATCGGGTTCCACACCACGTTCCTCATCCAGCACTGGCTGGGCGTCATCGGCATGCCGCGTCGTTACGCGACCTACCTGCCGAACGACGGTTTCACCTGGATGAACCAGCTGTCGACGATCGGCTCGATGATCCTCGCGATCTCGTTCCTGCCGTTCATCTTCAACGTCTACGTGACCGCCCGGAACGCACCGAAGGTCGCCGTGAACGACCCGTGGGGCTACGGCCGTTCGCTCGAGTGGGCGACCTCCTGCCCGCCGCCGCGCCACAACTTCACGTCGATCCCGCGCATCCGTTCGGAGTCCCCGGCCTTCGACCTGAACCACCCCGAGGCCGGTGTGCCGATCGGTGTCGGTCCCGCGAAGGACGCCCCCGATGCCCCGACCTACGACGCCGCGAAGGGCGAGGTGAAGTAAGGCCATGCGCGCGAACACCAACCTGTTCTGGATCCTCTTCGGGTTCTTCATCCTGGCGGACGCCGCCTACACGATCTGGGCGCTGATCTACTACGGCGAGCCCGAGTGGGTGGGCACCGTGGCGATCGGCCTCACCGGCCTGATGTCGGCGTTCATCGCCTTCTACCTCGGCAAGGTCATGTCGTCCCAGGGCGGGGTCCTGCCCGAGGACCGCCCCGACGCCAACATCGAGGACGGCGACGCCGAGCTCGGGCACTTCAGCCCGTGGTCCTGGTGGCCCATCCTGCTGGCCGCCGCGGTCGGCGTGTGCTTCCTCGGCGTGGCCGCCGGCCTGTGGATCGTCCCGATCGGGCTCGTCCTCGTGGCGATCACCCTGGTCGGTTGGGTCTACGAGTACTACCGCGGCAACTTCGGGCACTGACCCGGCGCTGCAGCGCACCTGACACTTCGGGCGGCACCAGAACGGTGCCGCCCGAAGTGCGTCCAGGAGACGAACTCCGGTCCCGATCCGGAACAAACGGGCCCGCCCGCGACTTGACTGGAGCGGACCTCCCACCACAGCGAAAGGAGTCACCTCAGGTGACCGACAAGCGCACCCTCATCATCTTCGGCGCGACGGGCGACCTCGCCTCCCGCCTGCTCCTGCCGGGCCTCGGCACGTTCCTGCAGAGCGGCCGTGCAGTCCCCGTGCAGCTGATCGGCACGGGCCGCAGCGAGCGCAGCCCCGAGAAGTGGAAGGACATCGTCACGCAGTCCTTCGCGTCGCAGGACGTCAAGGGGCCGGAGGTCGACGCGACCATCGAGTCGACGCAGTTCATCCAGGGCGACCCCACCGACCCGAAGCACCTCGAGGCGCTCCTGGCCGCGGCCGAATCCGAGCCGATCCTGTACTTCGCCCTCCCGCCGCAGATCGCCTCCGACATCTGCGAGGCGCTCGAGCACGTCGAGCTCCCCGAGGGCACGACCCTGGCCTTCGAGAAGCCCTTCGGCACCGACGTCGCCAGCGCCCAGGCCCTCAACGAGACCGTGCTCAAGCTCGTCCCCGAGGACCGCGTGCACCGCACCGACCACTTCCTCGGCCGCACCACCGTGCTGAACATCATCGGTCTGCGCTTCGCGAACCGCCTGTTCGAGCCCATCTGGAACGCCGAGAACATCGAGAAGGTCGACATCTTCTACGACGAGACCCTCGGTCTCGAGAACCGCGCCCAGTACTACGACGAGGCCGGCGCGATGGTCGACATGATCCAGTCGCACCTGCTGCAGATCCTCGGCCTGGTCACGATGGACGCCCCGGCCGCGATCGACGCGGTCGAGTTCCGCTCGTCGCTCGCCCGGGTCCTGCGCTCCACCCGCCTCAAGGGCGACGACGCGAAGATCGCGTCGCGCCGCGCGGTCTACACGGCCGGCACCATCGACGGCAAGGAACTGCCGTCGTACCAGGAAGAGGACGGCGTCGACCCGTCGCGCAAGACGGAGACCCTCGCCGAGATCTCGGTCGAGGTCGACACCGCCCGCTGGGCCGGCGTCCCCTTCACGCTGCGCTCCGGCAAGGCCCTCGGCGCCAGCCGGAAAGAGGTCCTGATCACCTTCAAGCCGGTCACGCGCCTGCCCTCCGGTCTGAGCGGTCGCCCGAAGACCGACACCCTGCGCATCGTCCTGAACCCGGACGAGATCGAGCTGTCGGTGTCGGCCAACGGCGGTGGCAACCCGTTCGAGATGGGACAGGTCACCCTGTCGTCGTCGTTCAGTGACGGCGAGCTCACCCCGTACGGCGAGGTCCTGAACGGCATCTTCCACGACGACCCGCTGCTCTCCATCCGCGGTGACGTGGCCGAGCGCTGCTGGGAGATCGTGGAGCCGGTCGTCGCCGCCTGGAAGGCGGACGAGGTCCCGCTCGAGGAGTACCGCGCCGGTTCGCGCGGCCCGGCGGACTGGGAGTCGTCGTCCTGACGGACGCGTTCCCGACGTCCTGAACGGACGCACGGACGGACGGGAGGCCCGGTGCCAGCTGGCACCGGGCCTCCCGTCCGTCGTGGGGTCGCCTTCAGGGCATCGCAAGACGCCGTCGTGTCATCGTGACGCCGCCGGATCCTGCGGCGTCTCGGCGGCTTCGAGGCGTCGCGCGAAGACGACGGCGTCTTCAGGGCGTCGAGCGGGACGTCAGGCGGGGGAGCCGGCGCGCTCACCCTCGCCCGTCCACGACCGCGTGCCACCGTCGTGGACGGGCAACCGCGTGCGGTGCCCGACGGTCGCGCCACGTGCGCGCTCGATGGCGTCCGCTGCCGACACGAGCGTCAGGTGCGACAGCACCTGCGGGGTGTTGCCGATGTGGTGCCCGGTGGCGACGTCGATCTCCTCGGAGAGCATGCCGACGTCGTTCGCGTACCCGACGAGCACGTCCATCAGGCGTTCCGCGTCCTCGACCCGGCCCGAGGCGGCGTACTGCTCCACCAACCAGAACGAGCACGCCAGGAACGGGTGCTCGGCGCCGGACAGCCCGTCGAAGCCGGCCGTCGTGCGGTAGCGGAGCACGAGGCCGTCGTCCCCGACGCGCAGGTCCTCCTCGATGGCGCGCACGGTGCCCGTCATCCGGGGGTCGTCGGCGCGGCAGAACCCGACCTGCGGCAGGACGAGCAGGCTCGCGTCGACCTCGTCGGTGTCGTAGTGCTGGCGGAACGAACCGCGCGCGGCGTTCCAGCCGTGCTCCTCGATCTCGGCGCGGACGGTGTCGCGCAGGGTGCGCCAGCGGTCGACGGGGCCCGCGAGGCCGAACTCCTCGACCGCGGCGACCCCGCGGTCGAACGCGGCCCAGATCATCACCCGCGAGTGGGTGAAGCTGCGCCGCGGGCCGCGCATCTCCCAGATGCCGCTGTCCGGCTCCTGCCAGTGCTCCTCGACGTAGCCGAGCAGCGCCCGCTGCAGCGCCCAGGAGTCGGCGTTCTCCTCGACACCGAGCTCGCGGGCGTCGTGCAGTGCCGCGAGCACCTCGCCGAAGACGTCGCCCTGGTACTGCGTCGAGGCCCCGTTGCCGACGCGCACGGGCGTCGACCCGAGGTACCCGGGCAGCTCGGGCAGTTCCCGTTCGGGCAGCTCACGTTCGCCGGCGATGCCGTACATGATCTGCACGTCGGCGGGGTCACCCGCGATCGCGCGCAGCAGCCAGCCACGCCAGTGCGTGGCCTCGTCGCGGTAGCCGTGGGCGATGAGCGACGCGAGCGCGAGGGAGGCGTCGCGCAGCCACACGTAGCGGTAGTCCCAGTTGCGTTCGCCGCCGGGGTCTTCCGGCAGGCCCGTGGTCGCGGCGGCGACGACGCCACCGGTCTCGCCGTGGGTCATCGCGCGGAGGAACACCAGCGACCGTCGTGCGGCGTCGGCGTACCGACCGGTGGTCTGCGCTGGGGCGGTCCACGCCGTCCACCACTCCACCGTGTGGGCGAGGGCCGCGTCGACGTCGAGCGGCTCCGGAGGTTCGCGATGCGAGGGGTACCACGTGAGCACCGTGTCGAGCACGTCGCCGTCGTGGACCGTCGTGACGGCGCTGTGCCGGTGGTCGTCGGCGCGGAACTGCGGCCCCCGGACGATCACCGAGCCCGGACCGGCCGTCGCGAGCAGCGCCGGTTCGTCGTCGTCTCCGATCTGCCGGATCCACGGCAGGGCCCGCGAGTAGTCGAACCGGATCCGGAGCGTCTGCCGGAGCTCGACGGTGCCGCGGAGCCCACGCACCCGCCGCACGATCGAGGGGCGGTGCGCTCCGACGGGCATGAACTCGGTGACCTCGACCACGCCGTCACGGGTGGTCCAGACGGTCGAGAGCACCAGGGTGTCGCCGTGGTACCGCCACTCGGCGGTGGCGTCACCGTCGACGGGCCGCAGCGTCCAGTGCCCGTGGTCCTCGGTGCCGAGCAGCGAGGCGAAGGTGGACGAGCTGTCGAAGCGCGGCAGGCACGCCCAGTCGATGGTCCCGTCGCGGCCGACCAGGGCAGCGGTGCCGGTGTCGCCGATCAGGGCGTGGTCCTCGATGCGGTTCGGCGGTGTGTGTGGTGCGGCTGGGGGTGGTGCGGCCGGCTCGGTGCTCATGGACCGATCGAACACCCGATGCCCGAGCACTGCGGTCGGCCGAAGGGACTCCGGGCCGAGATCGTGATGAAGGGTCGCTCAGGCCGGGTCGGAGGCGTCGGACTCGATGATGCCGACGCGCGCGAGCTCGCTCCACAGGCCGGCGCCGTCCGGTGCGTACACCCAGGGCGCCGACGAGTCACGGGAGCGTTCCTGCGCCCGCGAGCGACCACCGGCCAGGACCGCTTCGCTCGTGGACAGCTGCCGGATGGCGACGCCCGCGACGTTGTCCGGGTGCTCCCGCGAGAAGTCGCCGTAGAGGGTCTCGTCGTGCTGTCCGTCGTCGCCGACCAAGAGCCAGCGGATGTCCGGGAAGTCCTTGGCGAGCCGCCGCAGGTTCTCCTGCTTGTGCAGTTGACCGCTGCGGAAGAACCGGTCGTGGGTGGGACCCCAGTCGGTGAGCAGGAGCGTGCCGGACGGGTACATGTTGCGCGACAGGAAGCGCTGCAGCGTCGGGGCGACGTTCCACGCTCCGGTCGACAGGTAGACCGTCGGGGAACCGGGGTGCTGCGCGAGGATCCGCTCGTACAGCACGGACATGCCCGGCACCGGGCGGCGGGCGTGCTCGGTCAGGACGAACGAGTTCCAGGCGGCGAGCATGGGGCGGGGGAGCGAGGTCACCATGACGGTGTCGTCGATGTCGGACAGCAGCCCGAAGCGGGTGTCCGGGTGCACGACGAACACGTCGGCCTCGACATCGCGCCCACCGCCTGCCGACAGCCGCACTGTGCGCCAGCCGGGCTCGAGGTCGATCGGGACGATGGTGTCGACGACGCCGCCACGGTCGGTCTTGACCACGTGGGAGACGCCGCCGGCGGTGACGGTGACCTCGGCGTGGTCGACGGCGACGCTCGTGAAGCTCTTCCAGCCGCGGACGCCGGCGTAGGAGACGTCGGAGGCGAGACCGCGGCGCGTCAGCAGCACACGGCAGAGGATGCGCACCCAGCCGGGCGCGCCGTAGCCGGTGTACGGGACCACCGTGGGCACCAGTCCGCGACGGCGTGCACGGTGCTCGCGGAACTCCTGGACGGCGTCCTCGATGCGGGCCGCGCGGTGCAGGAGCGGCTCGGCCAACGACGGCTCGTGGGGCGTCGGGTCGGGCATGGCGTCATCATCCCATGGACGGCTGACGAATCCGCGCGCTGGCGGAACTGGTGAGTCGCAGCCACGTTCCAGGCGGGTTCTGCGAAAGTTGTCCCCGTCACACCAACCAACCGCGCTGGGGCGCAAGAGGAGAACACGTGCTCGTCACCGAGGTAACGAACGCTCTGCCGGGGGGATCATCACTGCTCAGGAACGAGCCGGTCCAAGCCCGCAGTTCGGCGCGCCTCGCCGGCCTCCTCGACGCCGCAGCCGCGGTGATCGACGAGATCGGGTTCGAACGGCTCACGACCGCCATGGTCGCCGAGCGCGCGGGGGCGTCGATCGGCACCGTCTACCGGTACTTCCCGGACCGCATCGCCGTGGTCGAGGCACTCGCGATCCGCTGCACCCAGCGGCTCGCCTCCCGCTTCGTCGAGGTGCTCGACGCCAGCGGCGCCGAGACCTGGCAGGACGCCAACGACGCGCTCATCGACATGACCGCCGAGATGTACCGCACCGAGCCCGGCTTCCGGGCCATCCGCTTCGGCGACCCGGCGGACACCGGCACGGGCGATGCCGAGGACCGCATGGGCGCGCTCGGCGCGACCGTCGGCCAGATCATGCGAGACCGCTTCGGCCTGCCGGACGACGAGCGCATCGCCCGTGCCTGGGTCGTCCTCGCGGAGTCCGGTCACGCGGTGCTGGCACGGGCGCACCGCGACCGCGAACACCCCGACACGGAGCTGATCGAGGAGTACCGCCGGATGAACCGAGCACACCTGGAATCGGTGATCGCCGCGTCCTGACCACCCAGTCAGCCAGCGCGACACGCCGGTGACCGATCCGATCCGCCCGCGCCTCCGAACACCGAGGCGCGGGCGTCGTCGTCCCCGCCGATCCCGTCGAGCCCGTCGGCATCCCCGCCGCCCTGCGCACCGCCGCGGGTCCGTCACGGATCGTCACAGCGAACCGATGTCGGCACCCCCGGGTACTCTCATCCGGAGTCGGGCTACCTCCGAACAGAAGGGCACCCCATGATCGAGTTCCGCTCGGTGCGCAAGACCTACCCGGACGGCACGACTGCGGTCGAGCACTTCGATCTGGTCATCCCGTCCCGGACCACCACCGTCTTCGTCGGATCCAGCGGCTGTGGCAAGACCACGCTGCTGCGCATGATCAACCGCATGGTCGACCCCACCTCCGGAACCGTCGAGATCGACGGCTCGGACGTCGCCGGGATCAACCCCGTCGAGCTCCGTCGCCACATCGGGTACGTCATGCAGAACTCCGGACTGCTGCCGCACCGCAAGGTCGTCGACAACATCGCGACCGTCCCGCTGCTGACCGGCGTCTCCAAGGCCGATGCGCGGAAGCGCGCCCTCGAGCTCATGGACACCGTCGGGCTCGACCGTGCCTTCGCCGACCGCTACCCGTCACAGCTCTCCGGCGGCCAGCAGCAGCGCGTCGGTGTGGCCCGCGGGCTGGCCGTCGACCCGAACATCCTGCTCATGGACGAGCCGTTCGGTGCGGTGGACCCCCTGGTGCGGAACGACCTGCAGGACGAGCTCATCCGCCTGCAGCGTGAACTCGGCAAGACCGTCGTGTTCGTGACGCACGACATCGACGAGGCGTTCAAGCTCGGCGACCAGGTCGTCATCCTCAAGAAGGGCGGCGAGATCGCCCAGCAGGGGACGCCGGCCGAGATCCTCGCCGCGCCCGCCGACGACTTCGTCGCCACGTTCATCGGCGCCGGCCGCGGGCGCCGCGCACTCCGTGTCGAGCAGACGCCGACGGGTCCGATCGTCGTCGACGGTGAAGGCCGCGCGGCCGGCGTGCTGACGGGCCCCGTCGGGGTCGTCGACGCCGCCGAGGCCGTGCCGCAGTCCGACGCTCGAGCAGCAGAGGCCGGAGCGTCGCACGACGCACCGGGTGCTCCGGCGCAGGGTGGGGGCACCCGGTGAAGTGGGTGCTGGCGAACCTCGACACGATCTGGGACAACACCCTCTCCCACCTCGCGATCGCGATCCCGCCGATCATCGTCGCGTTCCTGCTGTCGATCCCGATCGGGTGGCTGGTGGTCCGGCTGCAGCGGCCCGGCGGGTCGCGCTTCGCATCGGGTGTGGGCAGCAGCATCGTGACCCTCGCCGGTCTGCTCTACGCCATCCCGTCGCTCGCCCTGTTCGTCGCGCTGCCGAGCATCATCGGCACGGACCTGCAGAGCCCGATCAACGTCGTCATCGGCCTGACGCTGTACGGCCTCGCACTGATGGTCCGGTCCACGGTCGACGGGCTGACCTCGGTCGACTCCGAGACCAAGTCCGCCTCGACCGCGATGGGCTACTCACCGGCGCAGCGGTTCTTCCGTGTGGAGCTCCCGCTCGCCGGTCCGGTCCTGCTGGCCGGGCTCCGGGTGGTGTCGGTCTCCACGATCTCGCTGACCACGGTCGGCGCGGTCCTCGGCATCCCGAGCCTCGGCCTCCTGTTCACCGACGGCCTGGGGCGCGGGATCTACGAGGAGATCCTCTCCGGCATCGTGATGGTGCTCGTGCTCGCCTTCGCCCTCGACGGCCTCCTCGTGCTGCTCGGGCGCCTGGTCATGCCGTGGACCCGGACGAACTCGGTGTCACGCCGACAGGCCCGCCGGGTCCTGCAAGCAGCGGAGGTCTCCTCGTGATCATCGGACAGGCCTTCGCGTGGGTGTTCGACCCCGCGAACTACGGCGGCTACAACGGCATCCCCCAGCGCCTCTGGGAGCACGTCTGGATCACCCTGCTCGCGGTGCTCATCGCCGCCGTCATCGCCGTGCCGGTCGGGTACGCGATCGGCCACACGCGCCGTGCTCGTGGCTTCTCGATCGCCGTGTCCGGCGGGGTGCGGGCGCTCCCGACGCTCGGCGTGCTCTCGCTGTTCGGGCTGCTGCTCGGCATCGGGCTGCAGGCTCCCTTGCTCGCCCTCGTCATCCTGGCGATCCCGTCGGTGCTCGCAGGTGCGTACTCCGGCATCGAGTCCGTCGACCCGGGGGTCGTCGACGCCGCGAAGGCCCAGGGCATGACCGGCTGGCAGATCCTGTGGAAGGTCGAGATCCCGCTCGGGCTCCCGCTCCTGATCGGCGGCATCCGTGCCGCTGTGCTGCAGGTCGTCGCAACGGCCACGCTCGCCGCGTACGTCGGGGCCGGTGGCCTCGGCGGGTACTTCTTCCTCGGCCTGAAGACCCAGGACTACGCCGAGATGCTCGGCGCCTCCATCCTCGTGATCGCCCTCGCGATCGCGTTCGAGATCGTGTTCGCCGTGCTGCAGCGGGCGGCGGTGCCGAAGGGCACCGCGGACCCGTCGGCCCGACAGCGTCAGGGGTCGCGTGAGCGAGCCCGCAATCCACTCCCGGAAGGAAATCCCTCGTGATCACAGCACCCAAGATCCGCGCCGGTGTCGCCGCCGCGATGGCGGTGGGCGTCGTCGCCGCCCTCGCCGGCTGCGCGTCGAGCGACCCGCTCGACAGCGGCTCCAGCGACTCGTCCGACTCGAAGACCATCGTCGTCGGATCGCAGCAGTACTACTCGAACGAGATCATCGCCGAGCTCTACGCCCAGGTCCTCGAGAAGGACGGCTTCGACGTGAAGCGCAACTTCAACATCGGGCAGCGTGAGGTCTACATCCCGCAGCTTGAGAAGGGCGCCATCGACGTCATGCCCGAGTACAGCGGCAACCTGCTGCAGTACTTCGACAAGGACTCGGACGCGAAGACCGCCGACCAGATCGACGACGGGCTCGACAAGGCCCTGCCGAAGGGCCTCCGGGTCCTCGACGAGGCCGACGCGACCGACCAGGACAGCTACACCGTCACGAAGAAGTTCTCCGAGGACAACGACGTCACGAGCCTCGCCGACCTGAAGAACGTCGACGAGAAGCTCACCGTGGGGGCCAACTCCGAGAACCAGACGCGGCCGTACGGGCCGAAGGGGCTCAAGTCGGTCTACGGCGTCGACGTCGACTTCAAGGCGATCGAGGACGGTGGTGGCGCCCTGACCGTCAAGGCGCTCAAGGACGACACCGTCCAGCTGGCGGACATCTACACGGCCGACCCGAGCATCAAGGCGAACGGCTTCGTCACGCTGAAGGACCCGGAGAACCTGATCCTGCCGCAGAACGTCGTGCCGGTCGTCTCGAAGAAGGTCGACGAGAAGGCTGCGGACGCGATCGACTCGGTCAACGAGAAGCTCACGACCGAGGCTCTGATCGAGCTCAACACCAAGAGCACGGCCGACAAGGAGAAGGCGTCCACCATCGCCGAGGACTGGCTCAAGGCCGAGGGTCTGCTCTAGCACCTGGCGGAAAGTAAAACGACAGGCGTCGGGTATCTACCCGGCGCCTGTCGTCGTTCACGGAGTGGCCAGCGCGAACATCGGTTCCGCACGGTTGTGCCGTGCAGAGGCTGTGCACGTTTGTGCACAGGGCGGTTCTACAAGTTGTCGAACTGGGGCGCGGCGCGATAGCGTTTGTGGTGTCCCAAGGGCTGTGACACCTGATGTATCCGTTCCACAGGAAGCAACTGACGTGCACGAACAGCGCGCGGCCACCCGTCTCGGAATCGCCGCATGAACGACCTCCTCGATCCGCTCCTCCTGTCGCGGTGGCAGTTCGGTCTGACGACCATCTACCACTTCCTCTTCGTCCCGCTGACGATCGGCATGGCAGCCGTGGTGGCCGTGTTCCAGACCGCCTGGTACCGGACCGGCCGCGCGCACTACCTGCAGCTGACGCGGTTCTTCGGGCGGATCTTCCTGATCAACTTCGCGATGGGTGTCGTGACGGGCATCGTGCAGGAGTTCCAGTTCGGCATGAACTGGTCGAACTACTCGCGCTTCGTCGGTGACGTCTTCGGCGCACCGCTCGCGCTCGAGGGGATCCTGGCGTTCTTCTTCGAGGCGGCGTTCATCGGCATCTGGATCTTCGGCTGGGACCGCCTGCCCAAGGGCCTGCACCTGGCGAGCATCTGGTGCGTCAGCGCCGGCACGATCATGTCCGCGTACTTCATCATCGCCGCGAACGCGTTCATGCAGCACCCGGTCGGCTTCGCGATGAACGAGGCCAAGGGTCGTGCGGAGCTCACCGACATCTGGGCGGTGCTCGGCAACAAGGTCGCCCTGGCCGCGTTCCCGCACACGCTCTTCGCCTGCTTCATGGTCGCCGCGGCGGTCATCATCTCGGTCGCGGCCTACCACCTGGCCCGCAACCAGAACCTCGAGACGATGATGCCGGCGCTCAAGTTCGGCATGTGGACGATGCTCGCGGCCGGCGCGCTGACCGTCCTGACCGGCGACCAGCTCGGACTGACGATGGTCGACACGCAGCCGATGAAGATGGCGGCGGCCGAGGCGCTGTACAACACCGCGACCGGTAAGGACGCCTCGTTCTCGATCTTCACGCTCGGTACCCCCGACGGTGTGCACGAGCTGTTCTCGATCCGGGTGCCGTACCTGCTGTCGTTCCTGTCGACGCACACGTTCAACGGCACGGTCGAGGGCATCAACGACCTGCAGGCGCAGTACACGCAGGTGTACGGCCCCGGCGACTACAAGCCGATCATCTGGGTCACCTACTGGTCGTTCCGCTGGATGATCGCCCTCGGCGTCGGCGCGGTCATGGTCTCGCTGGTCGGGCTGTGGCTGACCCGCAAGGGCCGGTTCCCGACGCAGCGCTGGGTGTGGCGCATCGCCACCTGGACCGTGCCGCTGCCGATGGCCGCGATGATCGTCGGCTGGGTCTTCACCGAGATGGGCCGCCAGCCGTGGCTCGTGTTCGGGCTGCTCCAGACGAAGGACGGTGTGTCGCCGAACGTGACCGGGCTCGAGGTCCTCATCTCGCTGCTGGTCTTCACCCTGATCTACGGCTCGCTGGCCGTCGTCGAGTTCAAGCTCATCAAGAAGGTCGCGCAAGAGGGGCCCGCCGACCCGGACGAGGTCGACGAGGAGACCGGCGAGGTCAAGCACGAAGTGACGGTCTACTAGAAATGGACGCTGCCTGATGGATCTCCCCGTTCTCTGGTTCGCGATCGTCGGCGTCTTCTTCGTCGGCTACTTCGTCCTCGACGGATTCGACTTCGGTGTCGGTATGTCCCTGCCGTTCCTCGGCAAGGACGACACCGACCGTCGGGTCCTGATCAACACCATCGGCCCGGTCTGGGACCTCAACGAGACCTGGGTCATCGTCGCCGGGGCCTGCCTGTTCGCGGCGTTCCCGGAGTGGTACGCCACGATGTTCTCCGGGTTCTACCTGGCGCTGCTGCTCATCCTCGCTGCACTCATCGTCCGAGGGGTGTCATTCGAGTACCGGCACCAGAACAAGCACCTCGAGTGGAAGCGCCGCTTCGACCTGATGATCATCGTCGGCAGTGCCGTGCCGTCGTTCCTGTGGGGCGTCGCGTTCGGCAACGTCGTCCGTGGCATCCCGATGGACGCCGGGCACAACTACACCGGCACGATCTTCGACCTGCTCAACCCGTTCGCGCTGCTGACCGGTGCCGCGACGCTGCTGGTGTTCTTCACCCACGGGGTCGTCTTCGTCGCGCTGAAGACCGAGGGCGAGATCCGCGTCCGCGCCAAGCGGCTGGCGACCCGGGCCGGCATCGTCACGATCGTCGTCGGAGCCGCGTTCCTGGTGTCGATGGCCTTCGTCCGGGCCACCCCGGCCTCGCTGGTGCTCTCCGTGGTCGCCGCCCTCGCCCTGGTCCTCGCGGTGCTCTGCAACGCCTGGGGCAAGGAGGGGCGCGCCTTCACGCTGATGGCGGTCACCATCGCCGCGATCGTGCTCGCGATGTTCACGGCGATCTTCCCCGACGTCATGCCGGCGTCGAACGACGTCGCCAACAGCCTGAACGTGTACAACGCCTCGTCCGGGGCGTACACGCTGACCGTCATGAGCTGGGTCGCGCTGATCTTCGTGCCCCTGGTCTTCGCGTACCAGGCCTGGACCTACTGGGTGTTCCGCAAGCGCGTCTCCCGCGCCCAGGTCACCGCGGCCGCGCACTAGGCGGACGACGATGAAGCCCCTCGACCCCCGACTCCTGCGGTTGTCCCGGACGGCGCGCGGCTTCATCGTCGCTGCCGCCGGCACCGGCGTCCTCCGCACGCTCGCGACCATCGCGATCGCGTGGGGGATCGCCGCGGCCGTCACCCTCGGGGTCGACGCCGTCGGCGACGGTACGGTCCCGGCGGCGTTCGGGCAGGCGCTCGCACTGCTCGGCGGCGCGTTCGTCCTGCGCGCGGTGGCCGCCTGGGCGACCGACGACCTGGCGGCACGCGCTGCTGCGAAGGTGAAGAGCGAGATGCGCACGACGGTGCTCGCCCGCGCCGCCGAGCGTGGTCCGTCGTGGCTGGCCGGCCGGTCGAGCGCCGGCTTCGCCACCACGCTCGGCCCCGGGCTCGACGCACTCGACGCCTACTTCGGCCGGTACCTGCCGCAGCTCGCGCTCACCGCGATCGCGACGCCGATGCTCCTGGTCGCGATCGGCCTGGGCGACCTGACGAGCGGGCTGATCATCCTGTTCGCCCTGCCGGTGATCCCGGTCTTCATGATCCTGATCGGCCTGGCGACGCAGTCCCTGCAGCGGAAGCAGTCGGACGCCCTCGCGAAGCTCGGTGGCGCCTTCACCGAAGCCGTCGAGGGGCTCGCCACGCTCAAGGTCTTCGGCCGTGCGCGCCGCCAGGTCGGTCGCATCGGGGCGGTCACCGACGAGTACCGCCGCGGCACGATCGGCGTGCTCCGGCTGTCGTTCGTGAGCGGCTTCGCGCTCGAGCTCGCCGCGAGCCTGTCCGTCGCACTGGTCGCCGTCTCGATCGGCATCCGCCTGGTCGACGGCTCGCTTGGCCTCGGCGCCGCGATGTTCGTGCTCGTCCTGGCCCCGGAGGCCTTCGCCCCCATCCGCCAGGTCGGCGCCGACTTCCACGCCGCCCAGGACGGCGTCGAGGCCTCGGCCGCGGTGCTCGACGTGCTGGCCCACGACGAGACCGCATCGCCGTCCGCGACCGGCAGCAGCGGCGGCAGCCGGACCGACACGGACACCGCAGCACCCGCCACCGCCCTGGACGTCCGCGGGCTCACCGTCCGCCGACCCGACGTCGTGATCGGACCGTTCGACCTGCACGCCGAGCCCGGCACCGTCGTCGTGCTCGCCGGCCCGAGCGGCTCCGGCAAGTCGAGCATCATCGCGGCGCTCCGCGGTGTCCTGCCGCACGACGGTGCCGTCACCGTGCCCGGCCCGGCCGGTGCCTCCGTCGCCGAGCGCACCACGTGGGCCGACCAGCGGCCGCGTCTCGTCCGCGGGACGATCGCCGAGAACGTCGCGCTCAGCGCGACCCCCGAGGACGCCGACGTGCGCACCGCCCTGGGCGACGCGGGGCTGGGACTCGACCCGGGCCTCCAGGTCGGTGCCGGTGGCAGCGGACTGTCCGGCGGCCAGGCACAGCGTGTCGCCGTCGCCCGCGCGCTGTACCGCGCGCGCCGCGCAGCCACGCCCCTCGTGCTGCTCGACGAGCCGACGTCCGCGCTGGACGCCGAGGCCGAGGCGCGGGTCGTCGCGGCCGCCCGTGGCCTGGCGGCCGACGGCGCGGTCGTCGTGGTCGCCAGCCACCGACCGGCGGTCGTCGCCGCGGCCGACGTCCGCGTGGACGTCCGCGTCGGCGGTTCCGTGACGGTCCGCAGGGGGGTGCGCGCATGAGCCGGGAGGCCCGTGGCCGCTCCGTCCTGCGGCTCGCGATGCCGCACGGGTCCGGTTGGGCGAAGGCGGTCGCCGCCGGGTCGCTCAGCGCGGTCTGTGGCGTCGCGCTCCTCGCCGCGAGCGGCTACCTGATCACCCGTGCCGCCGAGCACCCGCCGATCCTGTACCTGACGCTCGTGATGGTCGGCGTGCGCGCCTTCGCTCTCGGGCGGGCCGTGCTGCGGTACGTCGACCGGCTCGCCGGGCACGATGCGTCCTTCCGGCAACTGGCCGTGGTGCGGACGGAGATGTACCGGCGGCTGGCGTCGATCGCGCCCGCCGGACTCGGGCGGACCGGACGCGGCGACCTCATGACGCGCCTGGTCACCGACACCGATCGGCTGCAGGACCTGCCGATCCGCGTCGTCGGCCCGCTCGTCTCCGCCGGGGTCGTCGCGGTGCTGTCGGTCATCGCCGTGGCGCTCGTGTCGGTGCCGGCGGCGATCGTGCTCCTCCTCGCGCTGGCGGTCGCGGCCCTGGTCGGCACCGTCGTCACCCGGTCGATCGCCGAGCGCTCCGACCGCGAGACCGCCGCAGACCGGGGTCGCGTCGCGGACCTCGTGCTCGACACCGTCCGGACGCTCGACGTCTTCGCCGCCTACGGCACCCTCGACGAGCGGCTCGCGCACATCGCCCGGCTCGACGCCGGCGTCACCCGGGCCGTCCGTCGCCGTGGCTCGGTCGAGTCGCTCGTCGGTGCCCTGGTCGGCCTGGTCGGTGGCGGTGCGGTGATCGGGATCCTCGCCGTCGGTGCCCCCGCCGTGGTGTCCGGTGCGCTCGACGGTCCGCTCTGGGCGCTGGCGGTCTTCGTGCCGCTGGCGCTCTTCGAGGTCGTCGGGACCGTCCCGCTCGCCGTCCTGACGCTCCGCCGCGTGCGTGCCGCGGCGGAACGGGTCGAGCAGGTCGTGCCCGCCGAGGTGCCCGTCGGCATCGTCCCAGAGCCCGACGAGGACGCCGACCCAGCGTCGCTGGTGGTCGAGGGTGCGGTCACACTCGCCGTCCACGACCTGACGATCCGCTGGCCGGGGGCGGCCGAGCCCGCGGTCGACGGGGTCTCGTTCACGCTCGCGCCCGGCGAGGTCGTCGTGCTCCAGGGGCCGAGCGGTGCCGGCAAGTCGACCCTGGTCGACGCGCTCGTCCGGTTCGTGGAGCACGAGGGCTCCTACACGCTCGACGGCGTCGAGGCGAAGGCGATGCACCCGGACGCGGTGCGGGCGCGGGTCGGCCTGATCGAACAGGACCCGTTCGTGTTCGACCAGTCGGTGCGGCAGAACCTGCTCTTCGCCCGCGAGACCGCGACCGACGCCGAACTGCTCGCCGTGCTCGACCGGGTCGGCCTGGGGGACTGGGTCGTCCGACGGGGCGGGCTGGACGCCTCGGTCGGGGAACGCGGCGTGCTCGTGTCCGGCGGCCAGGCGCACCGGCTCGCGCTCGCCCGCGCACTGCTGCACGCGTTCCCGGTGCTGGTGCTCGACGAACCGACCGCCGACGTCGACCCGGACCTCGGTGACGCCGTGCTGCGTGACCTCGTCACCACGGCCCGCGCAGCGGGTCGGACGGTCGTCATCGTGTCGCACGTCCCGGTGGCGCCGGACCTGGTCGACCGCACCCTGCGGATGCGGGACGGACGCCTGCTCGCAGGGTGAGCCGACAGGCGGACGCGGGACGGGCCTCCCGGCTTGTATCGTTGACGACCGTGACCACCGAGCAGCACGCCGAGGACCCGAACGCCTACGACTTCCGTCGTATCCAGGAGAAGTGGCAGCCCCGCTGGGAAGAGCTCGGGCTCTTCACCACCGACCTCGACGACACCCGTCCGCGCAAGTACATCCTCGAGATGTTCCCGTACCCGTCCGGCGACCTGCACATGGGACACGCCGAGAACTGGGCGCTCGGGGACTTCGTCGCGCGCTACTGGCGTCAGCAGGGCTTCAACGTGCTGCACCCGATCGGCTGGGACTCCTTCGGGCTGCCGGCCGAGAACGCGGCGATCAAGCGCGGGGTGGACCCGAAGGACTGGACCTACGCGAACATCGAGCAGCAGAAGGCGTCCTTCAAGCGCTACGCGCCGTCGTTCGACTGGACCACCGAGATCCACACCTCGGACCCCGAGTACTACAAGTGGAACCAGTGGCTCTTCCTGAAGATGTACGAGAAGGGCCTGGCGTACCGCAAGGACAGCTGGGTGAACTGGGACCCGGTGGACCAGACCGTGCTCGCCAACGAGCAGGTCCTGCCCGACGGCACCTCGGACCGCTCCGGCGCCGTCGTCGTGAAGAAGAAGCTCACGCAGTGGTACTTCAAGATCACCGAGTACGCCGACCGGCTGCTCGACGACCTGAACCAGCTCGAGGGGCGGTGGCCGGCGAAGGTCATCGCGCAGCAGCGCAACTGGATCGGCCGCTCGGTCGGTGCCGACGTCGACTTCGTGATCGAGGGCCGCGACGAGCCGGTCACGGTCTTCACCACCCGTCCGGACACGATCCACGGGGCGACGTTCCTGGTCGTCGCGCCGGACTCCGACCTGGCGGCTGAGCTCGTTTCGTCTGCTCCGGACGACGTCCGTGCTGCGTTCGATTCGTACCTGGTCGCCACCCAGAAGACCTCGGAGATCGACCGACAGAACGCCGATCGCCCGAAGACCGGCGTGCCGCTCGGCCGGTCCGCGATCCACCCGCTCACGGGGGAACGCCTGCCGATCTGGGCCGCCGACTACGTGCTCGCCGACTACGGCCACGGCGCCGTGATGGCCGTGCCGGCGCACGACCAGCGCGACCTCGACTTCGCGCGTGCGTTCGACCTGCCCGTCAAGGTGGTCGTCGACACGAACGCCGCCGTCACCGGGGCGATCCCCGTCATCCCCGAGGGCGCGACGCTCGACGACTTCGACGTGCCGACCCTCGACCCGGTCGCCACCGGCGAAGCGCTGACGGGCCAGGGCCGGATGATCAACTCCGGGCCGCTCGACGGCATGTCGAAGCAGCACGCCATCACCGCGGCGATCGCGCTGCTCGAGGAACGCGGTACCGGCCGTGCCGCCAAGACCTACCGCCTGCGCGACTGGCTCATCTCGCGCCAGCGCTTCTGGGGCACCCCGATCCCGATCATCCACGGTGCCGACGGCACCGAGCACCCGGTGCCCGAGGACCAGCTGCCGATCGTGCTGCCGGACACCGAGGGGCTCGACCTCAAGCCGAAGGGCACGTCCCCGCTCGGTGGCGCGACCGACTGGGTGAACGTCCCGAACCCCGTCGACGGCACCCCGGCGCTCCGCGACACCGACACGATGGACACCTTCGTCGACTCGTCGTGGTACTTCCTGCGGTTCCTGTCGGCGAACGACGACACCCAGGCGTTCGACCCGGCAGCCGCGCGCCGCTGGGCTCCCGTCGACCAGTACATCGGCGGCATCGAGCACGCGATCCTGCACCTGCTGTACGCCCGCTTCGTCACCAAGGTGCTGTTCGACCTCGGGTACCTCGACTTCACCGAGCCGTTCTCGGCGCTGCTCAACCAGGGCATGGTGCTGTCCGGTGGCTCGAAGATGTCGAAGTCGAAGGGCGGCGTCTCGCTCGGCGACGAGCTCGACGCGAACGGCGTCGACGCCATCCGCCTGGTGATGGGCTTCGCCGGCCCGCCCGAGGACGACATCAACTGGGAGGACGTCTCACCGTCCGCCTCGGCTCGGTTCCTGGCGCGGGCGTACCGCCTGGCGCTCGACGTCACGTCCGCACGGGACGCCGTGTGGGCCGACGGCGACCGGGCACTCCGCCAGGTCACGCACCGGTTCCTCGCCGACGCCCCCGGGATGATGGAGTCGTTCAAGTTCAACGTCGTGATCGCGCGACTGATGGACCTGGTCAACGTCACCCGCAAGGCGATCGACAGCGGGCCCGGCGCCGGTGACCCCGCCGTGCGCGAGGCCGTCGAGACCATCGCGCTCGGCCTGAGCGTCTTCGCGCCGTACACCGGCGAGGAGATGTGGGAGAAGCTGGGCTACGAGGCCACCGTCGCCACGTACGGCTGGCGGAAGGCCGACCTGACGCTGCTCGTGCAGGAGACCCTGACGGCCGTCGTGCAGGTCAACGGCAAGGTGCGTGATTCGTTCGAGGTGTCGAAGTCGATCGAGCCGGACGAGCTCGAGCAGCTCGCGCGGTCGTCGGCCAACGTGCAGCGGTACATCGGTGACCGCGAGATCGTGAAGGTGATCGTCCGGGCGCCGAAGCTCGTGAACATCGCCATCAAGGGGTAGCGACCGTCCCTGGCGTCGTCCCTCCACAGCAGGGGCGTTCGCGGCACCCGTCCACGGGTGTGACCTCCGGAGCCCGGCCGATCGGCCGGGCTCCGTAGCGTTCCGCACATGTCGTCCCCGTCGTCTCCCGGACCCTGGTGGTCCCGTCTCGCGTTGTCCCCACGGGCCGCCGTGGTGCTGGCGGCGGTCGTGGTGGTGGTCGCCGTCGTGGTGGTCCTCGTCGGGGCGCTCGTGTCGGGTGGTGGCGAGGGCGCCGGGGGCACGGGTGGCATCGTCGTGCGTGGCGCGCCGACGGCCGGTGCGGGTGGGGCGTCGGGCGCGCCGTCGCCGTCGCCGTCGGCCCCTGCTGGTGCCGGTGCCGGTGTCGGGGCTTCGTCTGCTCCGGGTGTCGGCGCGGACACGGGTGCCGGGCGGGTCGTGGTGCACGTGCTCGGGGCGGTGCGGCGGAGCGGTGTGGTCGAGTTGCCGACATCGAGCCGGGTCGGGGACGCGCTCGAACGTGCCGGTGGCGCCACCGACGACGCCGACCTCGACCGCCTGAACCTGGCCCGGGTGCTGACGGACGGCGAGCGGTTGTACGTGCCGCGCCTCGGGCAACAGGAGGTGCCCGAGGCGCTCGGGCTGATGGCAGACGGTGCTGCCGCCGGGCCGACTGCCGCTGCCGGGGCAGGGGGCAGCGGTGGCACTGCGGGCACCGGGGCCGAGGGGTCCACCGTCGTCGACCTGAACACCGCCGACCAAACCGCGCTCGAGACCCTGCCCGGGATCGGACCCGGGCTGGCCGGGCGGATCATCGCCTGGCGTGACGAGCACGGCCGGTTCACCGCGGTCGAGGACCTGCTCGACGTCAGCGGCATCGGCGACGTGCGGTTCGCCGAGCTCCGCGGTCGCGTGCGGGTCTGAGGGGCGACGGTGCAGCTCGCACCGAGTGCGATCGACCTGCGGGTCGCGGTGCCGGTGGCGGTCGCCTGGATCGCGACCGCCCTGCTCGTCGGCGTGCCCGACGTGGCACCCGTGGTCGGTGGGGCCACAGCGCTCCTGACCGGCGTCAGCGGCAGCGTGCTCCGGTGGCGTCGGGGCGCCGGGGTCGTGCCGGTCGTCGCCGGACTGCTGCTCGTCGCGGGGTCCCTGACGACACTGCTCGCGGTGTCGGTCCTCGTGGGGGAGTCCCGGCGGGCCCCGGAACCGCTGCGTGCGCTCGTCGCCGGTCCGGGGGCGGGGCACGTCGACGTCGAGGCGGTGCTGACCCGCGACCTCGTGCCGGGGGACCGCTCCGTCACCGCGAAGCTGGTGCGCGCGGACGATCTCGACGGGCTCCGGGTGCCGGTCCGGCTCGTCCCCGACCAGCACGGCGACGCACCGGGCGCCGTGCTGGCGGCTGGTGCCCGGGTCACCGTGACCGCCGCCGTGCAGCCGGACGAACCCGGTTCCGCAACCGCGTTCGTGGCGTTCCTGCGCGGGACGCCGTCGTCGGTGCCGCCCGACGGGCTGCTCGGCGCCACCGACACCGCGCGGCAGGCGTTCGTCCGGGCCACGGCCGACCTGCCGCAGCCCGGAGCGGCGCTGCTGCGCGGACTCGCGATCGGGGACCGCTCCGGCCTCGATCCGACGACCGAGGCGGCGATGGAGACCTCGGCGCTGACGCACCTGACGGCGGTGTCCGGGGACACTGTACCCAACAGGGGTGGGTTTAACGGTCAAGCACACCCGAGCAATGTCAGCGAACGTGAGCACTTCGCCGCGATCTTGGATACGGATGCGTGACCGGATCAGCTTGCCGCAGCAGGACCCTCCAGCAGGACCTGAATCGCCCAAGTTGGCCGGTCCGCCTGCTGCTCGGACTTGCTGTCCTACCTATAACCGGGGCAGCTCCCGGTTCGCGATCCATGCGGATAGACCATCGGCATGATCGACGTCCTTCTAGCGGGGATCACGTCCGTACCGGTCAGGAGTCGACCAAAGCTGTAGCAGTCCCCTGGAACGCGACAGAGCCGCTGCGTGCTGGGCACGGAGCGGCTCTGATGCATCACGCAGTCCGGCTCAGAGGTTACGAAGCCAGTCGAACAGGCGTGTGAAGAAGTTGTCGTCGGGATTTTGTTCGATGTGCTTGGCGGCGGCGCCGAAGAGGTGCTTGCCAGCTGCGTAGCCCATGCCCTTCGCGAGCTGCTTGCCGAGTTCGCGTGCAGCGTCGAAGGCGGGGTCCTTGGGGTTGGCGTCCTGTTGGGTGTCTGGGTTTTCGCGGTCTCGCTTTTGGCTTGGGTAGTGGGTGGGGTTGTCGTCGGCGCCTGTCATGGCGTGCTCCAACGCGGTCGCCCGGCACGGGGTTGTGCCTGGGCAGGCAGCCTGCCGGCTGACTTCTATTCCGACTGCTCACTTTCACGCTGCTGGTGCCGGTAGCCATCGATGAGGGCTAGGAGGCCGGCTTTCGCGAGTGCGGGCTTGGTGATGTCGAGCTCAGCCGCGAGGCGTTCTGCTTCGCGGTCGTCCTCGACGGACAGTCGGAAGGAGATCGGCGGGCCGCTAGTGCTCCGCTTCTGCATCTCCTTGATACGAATTTCGGTGAACGAGTCACTCATCGCGAGGGGATGTCCCCTCCGCTCGAGAGGAGCCTCGAAAGTGAGAGATCGTGCGTGTGGTAGCCATAGTGATTCCTTTCCTTGGCAGTCCTTCTGCCTCATGTACCCGCCGTCTCCAGTGGGTACACGACCATGTTACAGCAAGGTCTACAAATGTAAACGGGGTGTCGTTAGGCCGTCGGCGAACGGTGTCGGCTCTGTGGACGCATCTGACGGCGTCGGTCGTGAGACGTGCCGTAGTCACCGTCGCCGCCACCTCGACCCTGAACCTCACCTCGCCCGGCGATGGGTGGCAGATCTCCGGCTACGACGCCGAATACACCGGCGACTTCGTTAAGTAGCCACCACGCCGGCACACTCCATTGCCCATGTGGTTCGATCGCCGCTCCGGGGCCGAGAGAGGATCCTCGTCTGGCCCTGACCTGTTGCGCGTAATGAGCGACGATGGACGCATGCTGACCAAGATCGCAGCACCCCTGCCAGAGCTGCCGGACACGCGACCGCCCGCGGGGGAGCCGTGGGACAGCATGCTTCGCGTCCAGTCAAGGCCGGTCGCGCAGGTCGAGCGCAGCGACATCCCGACTGACCCCGGTGTCTACCTCTGGCGCTGGCACGGACGCCTCGCGTACGTCGGCACGGCGTCGAGCCTTCGGACACGCATCTGGGGGCGTCACCTCGGGGGAGGTTTCAGCCTCGGGTCGTCGTCGCTCCGTCGCGACGTCGCGGAGTTCCTCCTGGGCATCCCTACGACCGAGACCATCAAGGGGCGATGGAAGCTGACCGTCGACGAGCGTGATGTCGTGCGTACGTGGCTTCAGTCGTGCGACATCGCTTGGCGGATCATGCCCACGCCGGAGGACGCTGCGGCCCTTGAAGACGAGCTCCGCCGCGTCTGGCGCCCACCGCTGAACCGCGTCTGACGGTGGAGCTGTCCTCGGACGGTGGTCTGCGACATGATCAGCGCATGGGGAATCAGCGGGTCTTCGAGATCGCCAACGAGGCGGGGGTCGACACGAAATCGGTCGCAAGCGCACTCAGGCGGCTCGGGCACCGAGTGGATGACCCGTCCAGCCGTGTGCCGGCAGACGTGGCGGCGCAGGTGCGCCGGACACTCGGGCTGCCCGCGAGACGGGACGACAAGCCGCAGACTGGATCGACGCCTCGCGAGCGCGGACGGCCAGCCGGGAGTCGTGGGGCACGTCCGAAGGGTCCCGTCCGCGCCATGTCGAAGGACGTCATCGTCGCCGAACGCACCGGACGAATCCGCGAGCAGATCCCGCACTGGTACGACCTGCTGGTGGCGGCAGCTTCGCCTGACGATTCCGTCATCGTGATCTACCACGACTTCGCTCGGAAGCCGGAGTACGGCCTCATGACGCTACGACAGGAGAGGTGGGTACCGAGTCCTGGGAGCGGTATCAGTCGCGGCAGTCTCATCGAACCGCTCCGGCAGATCGACCGCCGATACCGCGAGCGGGGTCTCGTCCCGTCGAACATCTTCATCGCGATCGACGTGCGCCGTCAGAGAGCCTGGTTCAGTCGCTCCTTCTCGAGGGTGCGCCGCAACACCGACGGCCCGCACCTCGACGAGAGCACCCTCGCCGAGATCCCGGCGACGCCCTCTCGGAAGATCCTGACCGGGGACACAGTGGCTCGATTGGCCCCGCGCGCCCAGGTGTTCACTCCGGGGGATGTTCCGCACCTCGCGAGGAGCGTCAGTCTCCCGCAGGACGTTCCAGAGGAGTCATTCTTGCTGCACCAGGAGCTATTGCAGCTCGCGGTCGACACGTTGCGAGACGACGAGCAGCTTGACTCGATTCCCGTGCACGTCAACGCGCTCTGGGTCTTCGCTCGCCCGGTCGTGATGCTTCGCCCCGACGGAACGGAGCGGTACGTCCGCGCCGTGTGGTACCGCCAGGGCGAGGTGATGTGGAGGATTCGGACGTACGCCGCGGGCAGAGGCAAAGATCCGAAGGAAGTGGGGGAGCGACTGGCTGGCCGACTGCCATTCGTGCCCGTCTGGGATGAGCACCGCGCCGAACAGAAGCTGCTCGCAGCCGTCTGGGCCCTCATGGAACAGGGAGACGTGACCGAGTCAGAGACCCGGCCGGTGCCCGGGGGAAACGCAGCCTCGCCGTCGAACCCCGATCACGGGCCGCTGCATGTGGTCCGTGTGAAGGCTGGGACCGATCACGCTGAGGTGTATCGCGACGACGCGGCCACACACTCAATCGACCGTCCGGCCTGGAGCGTCCGGGGACACTGGCGACGCCAGCCCTACCCATCGCTCGGCGTCGACGATGCGGGGAACGTCCTCACGAAGATGATCTGGATCGCGTCGTACACGAAGGGTGATGCGACCATCGCACCGGCAGCCGCCGAGAAGGTCATCGTCGTGCGGTCGTGACCGTGGTTGACCCCGCGATGCGCCCAACGCTGATGCGGTCAACGAGGCCGGCGTGGTGCCGGACCCCGGGTGAAAGGGCGAGCACAAGCCGCGCCGCGACGGGATCGGCAAGGTGCGCCAAGGGCGCTGGCGCTGAGGTCTTCCTCGGTCGACCCGTCGGGCGCTGACCACGTACGGCGGAACAGCGAGCCCGGCATCCCGATAGCGTCCTGTCCTGGGCATGGACGATATCGGCCGGCACAACGCGGCGCTGCTCCTGACGTGTCACCGGCTTGGGCCTGACGCGCCGGACAGCGCGGAGCCGCAGCTCAGCGGCTGCTTCTCGCGAACGGACATGCCCTCGACCCCGACTAAGTCGACGATGGTGACCCCGGTCGAACACGCCCCTCAGCTGAGAACGCGCCGTGGTGATCGAGCGCTCGACCACCTGTATCCCACGAGATAGCAAGGCTCGGCCTCGGCGCCCGTATGTGTTGCATCCAGAACGGCATCGGCTATCTCGCTATGCCCGGACCAAGCCGCGACGTGCAATCAGTAGGTTTACGTCCTTGGCTGTCGACTTCCGCTCGAGTTTCGCCATAATCTTCTTTTCGGTCTCGGGAGTCCAAAACACCTGGAGGTATTCACGAGCGCGGGTGATCGCCGTATAGAAGATGTTGTGCGTGATTGCATCTTCGTTGGCGTCCGTTATGACGATTTTGACGGATTCGTACTCAAGGCCCTGAGCGCGGTGGATCGAGACGGCGTAGGCGACCTGGAATGGCACCGAGGTGTTCGGGGCTGCATCATCGTCGTCGCTGTCCGCGAGCTCGAATACGTCGAAGGACACGACCGAATCGTGCAACCAGGTTAGGTCCAGGCCCCAGGCGTCAAGTTCTGTGACAGTTCGGGCGAGTTCCACTTCGAAGCGGATCCGTCCGGGCTGGCGATCAATGCCGAGGATGGTGCCCTTGAGATTGTTGTAGATGAGTCCCTTGAAGCGCTCACTGTCGTTGAAGACGATAGGGTCGCCTACCTTGAAGATCGCCGGTCCCCAATTGATCGGTGGATTTGGGTTGCTGCTTTGAAGGAACCGGTTAACGTTGTTGATGCCGTAAAGGCCGTCGTAGTTCAGGCAGAGGATAATTTCATCATGCCGGCGTCGTCCGAATAGTTCTGGACCGAGGGGCGTGGAGTAGTGCCCACGCGTCATGGTCTCGGTGATGTCCTCATCAAGACCGCGAACCTTCTGCCAAAGGGCGAGCAGTTGCGGGTTGTCAGAACGCCACGGTTTGTCCAGCTCGGAAATAGAGGAACTCGGTACGAACGAGCGCATGATCCCGAACCAGTTGCCGAACTGGATCGACTCAATCTGATAGACGTCGCCGACGAGCAGCAGCAGCTTGAATTTGGTGCTGCCCAGTATCTGTAGCAGATCCTCGTTGCTCACGGTACTGCACTCGTCGATGACGAGTACTTCGTACTCGGTGGCGGAGCCGGAGTTCCAGTTGTGACTCGCGATGGTGCGAAACTCGGCGTGCTGAGTCTGCACTCGTCGCCGGAGATTGTCGACGGCCGGATGCGTGTTCGCGAGGAACAGCATTGACTTTCCGTTGAAGTAGTTGGCGAGGTGATTGATCATCGTCGATTTGCCCGTGCCAGCGGCGCCATAGATCAGTGCGACGCGGGAGTCGCTATACAGTGACTTCAGCGCGGCAGCTTTCGCGGGGTCGTCGAGCGGCGTCTGAAGCTCGCTCATCCATTTTGAGAGCGCCGTCTCCCAGCCTCCGACGCCACCTGTGGCGTGGCTCTGCAATTTCTCGACGATCTTGACGACGTCATTTTCGTAGCCGCGGATGAACACATGGCCAATTTCGACCTCCAACCGACGAGCCTGATGCCGCGGGTTCTTGTAGAGCAGGGCGTTGTGCTGGTCGATAAGCGAGAGCACGTCGTCACCGAAGTCCTCGAGTTCGGACAGTGGCGTGTAAAGCATGCCGCGGCGATCAACGTTGTTGTTGATCCGTCGGGCGAGCATCTCATGGTCGCGGCCCGTCGGGTCAATTGCCTCCAGGAGATCCCAGAAGCGGGTTCGGTGGCCCATCGGGTACGTGCAGAACGGCATGTTCTCGAACGGGATACAGCCCCATCGAAGGTGGAGGTTGGAGAGCTTGCTGCAGGTGTCCGAGTTGTACTGCTTGCGAATGACGACGTTCCGCATAGACAGCAGGAGGTAGCGCAGGAGCAGGTAGCCGGGGCGGCGGTCTAGAACGACGCGGCGTGCCTCGTCGAGGGTTGGATAAATGCTCGGAGACTTCGCATCCTTCAAAGCCCACGCCTTGATGCGGTCGTAGTCCGTGTCCGGCAAATCGATGAGGTCGAGCAGCGTGGAACCCGTCTCCGTGAGGTAACGCATAAGGCTCTTGTACTCGTTGCTTGTCGTCCGAACGCGAGAGCGCGGTCCGAAGAACCGGGCGAAGTTCTCGAACTCGCATCCGCGGATGGATACCTCCCATGCTGTGATCAGGATGATCGGCATTGTCTGTCCGAGAACCTCGATTTCGTCATTGCGCAGCGTCAGAGTTGCGGCGTGCTTGTCACCGATGTCGTGTTCGGTGAAGGCGATCACGTGATCGAACTTGCTAATGCTGGGTCGGTCGGACGGGACCGCGAAAGTCACCTCGTAGAAGATCCGTCCACCTGTGAAAAACGGTCGCGTCTTGAGGACGTAGTAACGAGACGAGCGGTCGATCGAAGAATGAATGTCACGCGCGGCCCCGAGGCGTTCGCCGATCTTGTGGTGATACTCCCGCATTGCGGGGTCGAGATCGATCGGAAAGTCCTCGAGGTTGTGTAGAACCTCGAGCCCGAACGTCTTGCTGAGGAGGTCCCGGGCCCGGTGGAGGTACTCGTAGTACTTGAGCATCAAGCGCTCAGAGCTGTCGCCATCGAACGTGTAGTGCGAAGCACTCGGCTGGAGGAGCCGATAGAAGCGGTTGAGGAAACCGAGCTTCCCCTGCGTCTTCATGAACGCGAGACCGGCCTCGATGGCGGTGTAGTCGTGTTCAACCGAGGGGTCCCGCCTGTGAAGCAGCACGGCGATACCTTCGACCAGGTTTCGCAGCTGGGACAGCGTGTTCTGCGAGAGCAACGCGCGGTCGTTCGAGAGCACGGCGATGTTGTTACAGATCACTCCGTCGACGCTGCGAAGGTGCGCTTCGACGCTGCTCATATTTCGCTCCCATCGATGACGCCGGCGTCTGATCACCGAGCATCGCGCTCCTCATCGCACGCCGCAAGGTCGCGGATCCGGATGACACAAGAATCGTCTCAGACCAACGCCACCACACGTGACCCTCGATCTGGTTACTTTTCGCCTGCTGCTTGGTTGCAGTCCTGGAGCAGGAAGCTGAGGCTTGACGCTATCCGGGCTATCCGGGCTAACCGCTCTCGCCGCGGCTGGACGTTGTAGCGGGGCTCGCACTCTCGAGCGCGCTGGCTTCCGCCTTTACGGGTCGAGACCAGCTATCGATTCGCGGGACGGGCAGTAACACCAAGGGGTTGACACCGAGGTCTTGGGCTAGGGAATCGACACTGTCGAGCGTGACGTTGGGCGCTTCTTGCTCTCCGGGTCGAGCGATCAGACAATCTGACTCGTCACGATGAGGGTGTCGTCAGGATCGACGAACTCCTAAAACGCGAACGCGCGGAGGCGTCCAGTGGAGGCGGCGAGGTAGCGCGCGCTGCGCGCGGCGGCGTTGTCGAGGCCAGGGGCGGCGACGTCTAGCTTCTGGTGTGAGTTGATTGCGGCCCGGACCGGGATGCCGAGCGCAGCCTCGAGAGGCCTGCTCGAACGATGCCTTCGGCCGGTGCGACTTGAAGATCGAGGCGAATTTACCGCTCGGAGAGCATCACCGGGACACCAAATCTAGGCCTTCTCAATGTCGAACCGACCCCCAGCGAAGCTCCTGTGTCAGCGAAGATTTGCTGGTTGTTCTGATCGAGCAGTTGCGCCGCGGCAACTACGAGGCTTCAGGGGTACTCTTGACAGCGTGGCGTACTGGCAAGAGGTTTCTCCCGATTTTCAAGCTCGGCTCGAAGAGCTTTCCGGCCTTTTTCGCTCTTGTCGAGACTCCTTTCAGGAGCTAAGCGACCGTTATCACTGGACGCCCGCTGAAGGGTCTCCTGCAAGTGATGACGCGCTCACCCTGCCCTCTCCTGATCCAAAAATACACAGCCTGCGGGGTGAGACAGGGCACCGCATGATTGCGGAGGTCATTCATTCTTTCCTTGTCGTGGCGAGCGGCCACCTCGGAGGACTTGCTGCGCTGTTTGCCAGTGCTGAGGTCATGTTCTCGCCACCGGTTCTCATCCGAGCAGTGATTGAGAACTGCGCGCACGCTGTTTGGGTGTTGGGGAATGATCCCGATGAGGATGTTGATCAACGGCTTGCCCGTGCTTACCTCGAGGAGCTTCTAAGCGCCGAGGAGGAGAAGAAAAACGCGGGACGGATGCTGACCAAGGTGCACCCGACGTTTATTCGCGCAGAGGCAGACTACAAAGCGTTGAAGGCGGAGATTCTAGCGCGATTCCCCGGCGTGACGAAGGCGGACCTGGGTGACAGGTCCCTTCTTGGTCAGAAGCTCCCTAAATTAGAGGACGCTGTCGTCTGGATGTACGTGCTTACCAAAGAAAGCGGCGGGGCGATCGGGTCCGATCAAGCCACAGGCATATACGGTTTCCTCTCAAACATGACGCACCCGACGCTTTACTCGGAGCGAGATAAGCGCCTATGGGAAGTGGAGCCGGTTAGCGGTAACCGGGTCGCCAATCTACGAATCGGGATCGACTTCCTCGAGAATGAAGCACGGGCTGCCCTTGCTGCATTTTATAACGCGTTGACGTACGTCAACTCCTACTTCGGTTGGCCGGAGGATGTGCTCAAGGATCTCGAAGCGCGGTTTGACGAGGTAATTCCGTCCTTCTTCATCGACGCGTCCGCGCACATCCCTGAACCGAGTAAGTCAAATTCGGCTGAGTGACACTACTCAGAGGAGAAAGTTTCATCTGCAGCCCGGGCGGACGCAGCCCTCGGCATCGCCAAAGCGAATATGAAGGTTCACGTTGACGACTGGGCCGAGGAGTCACCCCGACGGTGGACCTCACGGCAACCATCTCCGGGGCGGACCTCCGCCGTCTACTTGAGGTGGAAGTCCCCGAAGGCTTCGAGTTTGCGTAGCGCCGCAAACTGACAGGCGGGAAGTCGAAAATCGTAACCGCGCACGGCATCATCGCCAGCCCGACCCCCTTCGACCGTGGGGCATCATGAAGAAGACGCCGAAGCAGACCGAGTCCCAGTTCGCCCTGAGCGAGCGTTCGACGGCGCCGTGGCTCCTGTAGGTCCTGTTGGCTGCGAGGGTGCCCGCTCGGCATTGAGCCCGCTTCCCTGTCACTACACTCGCAGCCGCAACCCGCACGAGCAGGGCGCGGGGAATTCAGCTCCATGCTTGAGCGCATCAAGAGCGTGCTTCCAATCACGCGTCCACTCGTCGAAGGTGGTGTCCTCCCACCGAGCAGCAGTTGCGAGTCGATCGGCTGCGACGTTTCTGCCTGCCGGCTGGTGTCCCTTGCGCCAGTGAACGAGGACCGTCTTGTTCACAGTGACGGCAGCGAGGTCCTCGAAGCATTCACGGTAGAGCTCGGAGTTCCGCATCGGCTTCGAAAGGACGCCGTCGACTTCCGCGAACGGCAGCATGAGTGCCGCCGCTGTCTCGCTATCAGTGGTGACGTGCACGAGGTATCCGTCCGGCACCGCGCGGAGCGCTTCGACGATTGCCCAGAGCTCTGCCTCGTTGTTGTCGATGGCGAACCCCATGCCTCTTCCATGGGCGAAGTTGCCGACGTCATCGACCCATGCCCAGGTGTGGCCACCGCGCCAGTGGCTAGCATCCGTCCAGATCGCTCGAGCCGGCACCGCCTTGTTGTGGATCGAAGTGCCGACGCCTTCACGCCGAACGGCGTTGCGGTCAGCTGCCATGTCGGTGCAAGCAGACGCGTCGCATCTCGAAGCCCTCGATTCCATCCGCATAGAGAAACGCGTACTCGTAGGCGCGAACCGGGCCTCCGTGCCCCGCGAGCCATTCCAGCTGGCAGTGCGCGTGCTCATCGGTCTTGAACGCCACGGTCGCTACGACCAGGCCCCGCTCGGCTCGTTCAGGAAGACGCTTGCTGAACCGGCGCTCGAACTCGTCCGAGAGCGAGGCGCCGCCCGAGTACGCCGCGTACAGGTTGGCGAGGTCTTGCCGAGTTGCTGACTCGCCCCAGGAGGCGTAACCGATTGTCTGCTCCATGATCTTTCGAGTCGCCGACTTGAGCTTGAGTTCGATCACCCAGAGCTGGCCGTCCGAGTCGATTGCAACGAGGTCTACGTCCCCGTGGCCGTCCGTCTTAACGTCCCGGCCGAGAATGATGACGTCGCCAAGGGTCTTGGGATGGGCCTCGATGAAGAGGCGCAGGTCTTCCTCCGAAAGAGCATTGTCGCGCCTGTAGCGGTGAAGCTCACCGTCGTCGTCCATGAACCAGAGGGCAGGGCGCTCGGTCATCTGTACTGTCCTCCCTCGATGATCTCGAGAAGATCCTCAACCTCGCCGCCGTCCTCGAGCCACGCCGCGGGCGTCTTCATGCCCTCATCGAACAAGTCCTCCTGTCTTGTCGAGAAGAACCGCCCGATCGCGAGCGGGTCCCAACGTTCGCGGAGCGCCGGCAGCAGTTCGTCGAGGTGCGGCAGGAGGTGACCGACTGGGCGCGTCGTGAATTGCCAGGTCGGAACCCGGCGGTCGGCTCCGATGTCGACGATGAGCAGCTTGCCTCGCTTCGCCGCTTCGCTTATGTCCTCGGGTGTTCGGTGCAGGAACGCTGACGCCGCGTCGAGCGGCACCGTCTCCCAGGCGCTGGATAGCCATCCGCTGATCTCGACGAGCTGCAGTGCGCCCTGGGCAAGCTCATCTTCTGCCGCCGCCACTTGTTCGGCTGTCATCACGCCAGCTTCGATGAGTGCCCTGTCGCGCTGAGCTTGAACGGTTCGCGGCGGAATAGGCGGCATGCTCTTGATCAGTGTCGTGAGGCCGCGAACGAGATGGTCGCCCTTGGCGCCGAGAGTCCGAAGCGCAAGTAGTAGCTCGCCTTCCGCCGCGGTCGTGGCAAGGGTGCTCTCGTGCCGTAGGGTGGTGGTTTCGTGAGGGTCATCCGGGGGGTTCATACCTGGGAGGCTAGGTGCGGGCGACTGCCGGTTTGTGACCGCGGAATCCGAGGGCGATCGATTCTGCTCGTTTCCGAGTGAAAGTGAATCTCGGCAGAATTCTCCTTTTCAGCGTGTCGCCTCGCGTTCCCCACGCACGGGCTGCACCTCGCGCCGGGGGAGGATCGGAAGAACACCTCCCGCGGCCCGTGGGACTGCGCGGGGAAGGCGAAGGACGCCGAAATCCCGACCCTCGTCGTCTGGGGCGCGGTGCTCTTCCCGTTCGGACACCCTGGCATGGACCTGCTGCGCCGGGACGCCGAGCGGAAGGGTGTCGAGCTCGGCGCCCAGGGACAGCGGCCCGCCCTCGAGGCGTGGCTGCCGTTCTAACCTCACGCACCCGACAAGGGCGCATCGCGCAATTTCCACCAGTGAAGCCCCGGTCGTCATGGACGATCGGGGCTGGTGAGCACGTAGCCCGAGGTGCGCTTAGGCCTACGTCGTAGCCTGCTGACTCGCCTCGCGCGGTCGAAGTCGGTACACCCGAGGAGCGATGTCGCCCCGGTGAGCGTTCACCAGCACCGGAGCGATGCGGATCCGCTTGCTCTCTCCCAGACCTGGCCCGAAACGCTGGCGTCGCCAGTGCGCCCGTCGGATGTGCGGGCTGACTCGGCTGGCAGGCTCTTCCTCCCCGGCCCGGCGCGACGTACCGCCGCGGTACGTCGCCCCGACGTTGACGACTCTGATGCCTGCCCCTGCGCGCTTGGCGTCACGCTTGAACGACGGCGTCGAGACGACAGCATCGACGTCTGCAGGGGCCATGCCGGGCGGGACTTCGGTGGTGACATCAGGTTCGTGCCACTGCGCCCAGGCGACGACCGCCGTGAGGTTGTCGACGACATCTCGGTACTGGGTCAGGCTGCGCGAAGCGGGGACGACGAAGCGCCCGAGAGACGCACCGTAGGCACCGCGGATCGTGAAGCACCATGCGAACAGATCGTCCGGCCGTCCCAGGCTGTCCGAGAGCAGCAGCACGCCCTCCACCTGCGCGCCGAAGGACGCGACCATCTCGTCGAGACCAGGCGCGGACATGTCGGAGAGGTCGGCACGGCTCCGCGCCGCGATCAGGTCACCCAGCGACTCGTTCGCCCGGAGCGCGTCGTGCGTGACCTGCGACAGGTGCCTCCATCGGTCGACCTCCGCGGACGTGGGCGCTCCGGACGGTTCGAGCAGCAGGGGCTCCGCGAACGCGAGGAACACGTTGGGGAACGGCAGCACCATCTCGGCCCTGTCCGACTCCGTCAGCGGCTCCGACTCTGCGAACGAAGCGGTCTGGCCGGCGGGGAGCCAGTAGGTGGCAGACGCCGTGAGCCCGACGGCGACCTCGCCGAGCGCGGTGTCGTCCTGGGTGTTGAGCCATCGCGAGAACGCCGCCAGCGCGTACGAGTTCTGGGTCGCGATCCCGTGCCCGGGGTGCGGGTGAGGCTTCAGCTGCGCGAAGGGATGGCTGGCCAGTTCGAGCGCCTTGGCGACGCGCTGCCGGGCATCGATGACCTCGCGCCAGTTCGTCAGCATGCGCTGGGCGCCGTAGCTGGCCAGCTGTGCCCGGGTTGCCGCCGACGTGCTGGGGACGGGCAGCTCGATCGTGAGCAGCTCGTTGTCAGTCGACTTCGGCGTTCGCTCGTGCGGCCGCGTGATCCGTCCGAGCGACTGCAGCGCAGGACCCGACGCGTCCCCGTACGAGACGACCGGGCTCGAGCCCCATGCGTGCACGGATGCGGGATCGAGATTCGTCGCACGGGAACCCCAGACCGAGTCGGCGAGCTGAAGGGCCTCGTCGAGGATGTCGGCCTGATCCGGTGTGCTCCCGTCGGCCGAGACGATCTTGTGGGCGCCGTCATCATCGACAGCGATCACGCCTTGCTCGATGAGGGTGCGCCGGCGATCCGGCATGATCAGGTCGGGTGCGATGACCCCGAGGTCGAGCAGGGTCTTCAGGTGAGAACGCTGCGCGTCAGCGTGCGACAGCGTCGATGCCTCGTGCCGCTCACCGCGGGCCCGCTGGATCCGCGTGACCTGCTCGGTACTGAGCTTCGAGTTGCCGTCGTTGAGCCAAGCGGGCACGCCCAATGCCCTGCTGAAGGTCTCGATTCGTTCGATCCTCGTTGTACCAGGTGAGGCGTCGATCGCGGCGCTGCTGAGCTTGTCCCAGGCCTCGTGAACCCATGTGTGGTGTGCTCGAGCGTCGGCAAGCACGGACCGCAGGTAGTCGCGCTCTGACCGCAGCTCCTCGGCGACAGGGGCAACCTCTTCGGCAAGGGCGATCCGCTCCTGCTCGACGTCGGCCTGCAGCTGCCGAACCTCCGAGAGCGCGTGCTCTGCCTCTGCGAGGGCCTGCTGCTCCGACGCCAGCTCCGCCTCCAGTTGCCGGAGAACTGCGTCCTGCTGGGCGTTGCGCCGGCCGTCTGCTCGTGTGCGGTGCTTGCCGCGAGCCATCAGCTGATCTCCTCGACGTGCGGGAACTCCAGACGGAGGGCGGCGGCGCGAGAGTCGGCAGAGAGCGCTGCGCGCCAGTGGGCTTCCGCGTTCAGCGCCGTCACGAGGCGCGGCCGAGACGGAAGACCGGGGTAGGCGGCATCGGCGCGGTCGAAGAGCTGCCGCACGCCGTCAACCCGGCGTGCCTCCTGCACGATCTGGTCCCAGAGCCCGTCGATCTCGTCGCGGAGCGCGTCGGTCTCCTCCGTCGCGCGACTCGAGCGATCACGCGACGCACGATCGAGGGCAAGGGCGACGACCGGAGCGTTGATCGCGGCGCGCTGCGCGTCCATGCGCCGCTTCCGCGTCGACACGACCTCCTCCCGAAGCCGCGCGAGGTTCGCAGTTGCGTCATCAGCACCCGTCATGGCTTGTACCTCCCCCTGCATCCTGCCGGACGGGGCCGACACAGCGACGCTCGCCCAGAGCCTCTCTACGGCCTGTTGGCGCGGGCCGACTACCCCTTCTGCACAACTGAGCTGGTCCAGGAAGTCCTGATCCCGTCCGGGTGTCGACGGACGGACGACTTGTCGCCCGCTCCGCTCACGAGTCTCGGCGATGCCGGGCATGTCACTCGATCTGACCAAACATCTTGTCGCCGTTCGATGGGGCTACGGCGGTCTCGGTCGAGGGGGTCAGTCGTCGTGAGCGAGTGAGGAGGACAGCTCCTCGTGTGCGGCGACCTGCTGCAGGAGCAGGTTGGCTTTGTCGACACCGGTCTGCACGGCATCGGCGCCCGCGACCCATCGCAGCGGCGGCTCGTCGGAATCGATCAAC
>NZ_QKSJ01000011.1:0-126556 GCF_003234135.1 Curtobacterium sp. MCPF17_018
GCACGTGCCGGGTCCGCCACGACCGGGAGCATCCCCGCCGCCCCGCACGCACGACGGCCCGCCCCGGCAGAACCGGAACGGGCCGAAGGAGCGGAGCGAACCGCCGGCGTCAGTGCGCCGCGGCGGGGATGCTCCCGGTCGTGGCGGACCCGGCACGTGCGAGCCGCTCGACCCGCACCGACTGCCGGTTGATGAGCAGGCCGCCGGCGAGGGCGACGAGCACGAGCACCCCGGCCGAGATGCCGAACGCCGCGTGGTAGCCGTCGAGCGTCGCCTGGGCCTGCTGCAGCTTGGTCGGGGCGGCGGACAGCCCGGACAGGCTGTTCGACACCACGTCGGCGAAGATCGTCGACAGCAGCGCCGTGCCGATCGAGCCACCGATCTGCTGCATGGTGTTGACCGTCGCCGAGGCCACACCGGCGTCGGCCCGTGCGACCCCGGTCGTCGCGGTGTTCATCGCGGACGAGAAGATCGTGCCCATGCCGAGGCCGATCACGATCAGCGCCGGCAGGACGGTGCCCGCGTAGGAGCTGTCCAGGTCGGTGCGGAGCAGCAGGAGGAGCCCGGTCGCGGCGACCAGGCCACCGGCGAAGATGAGCACCTTCGGCCCGACGCGCGGCAGCAGGCGGCCACCGATCTGCGTCGCCGAGATCATGATCGACAGCGGCATCGGCAGGAACGCGAGACCGGTCTGCAGCGAGCTGAACCCGAGGGTCTGCTCCAGGTAGTAGGTCAGGAACAGGAAGATGCCGAACATGCCGATCGCGACCAGGCCGATCGCGATGAACGAGCCGCCGCGGTCACGGTCGAGCACGACGCGCAGGGGCAGCAGCGGGTGGGCGACGCGGGTCTCGATGAACACGAACGCGGCGATCAGCACGACGCCGCCGGCGAGCATGGCGATCGTGACGGGGGAGTCCCAGCCGTTCGTCTCGGCGTTCGAGAAGCCGTAGACGACGCCGACCAGCCCGAGCGTGATGGTGATGACCCCGAGGACGTCGATGCGCGGACGCTCGACCTTCGGCGGGCGCTCCATGAAGACCAGGGCGCCGATCACGCCGAGCACGGCGAAGACGACGTTGACGTAGAGGCACCAGCGCCACGAGGCGTACTCGGTCAGCACGCCGCCGAGCAGCAGGCCGATGGCCGCACCCGAGCCGGCGATGGACCCGAAGATGCCGAACGCGCGACCGCGCTCCTTGGGGTCGCGGAACGTGGTGGTCAGCATGCCGAGTGCGGACGGGGCGAGCAGTGCGCCGAAGACACCCTGCAGCGCGCGGGCCGCGACGAGCAGGCCGAACGAGTCGGCCAGGCCACCGAGCACCGAGGCGACGGCGAAGCCGACGAGCCCGATGATGAAGGTGTTCTTGCGGCCGAACAGGTCGCCGAGACGACCGCCGAGCAGCAGCAGCGAGCCGAACGCCAGCGAGTACGCGGTGACGATCCACTGTCGCTGGTCGGTGCCGAAGTCCAGGTCGGCCTGGGCCGAGGGCAGGGCGATGTTCACGATGGTCGCGTCGAGCACGACCATCAGCTGTGCGAGGGCGATGACCGCCAGGGCGATCCAGCGGCGGTTGCTCTTGGCGGGGGTGGTGCCCGGAGTCGTGGGTGCTGTCCCGGTGGGGGTCGGCACGGTGTGTTCTGCCGTCACGGCAGCCTCCTTCGAGAAGGTTGGAGGGTGGGGTGGAGGTGCGCGCCGTCGGGCACTCCGGAGATGTGGTGGTGACGAAACCGGATGCGGGGCATCCGTTTGTGGTCAGTGTAGACCGAAACGGAAGGAGTGCATCCACTTGTTCCCAGAAAGTGCAACTACGGTCGGATCGTGAGCACCACCGACTCTGCGTCCGACCTCGAGCGACCGCTGCGCGCCGACGCAGCGCGCAACCGCGAGCTGATCCTGCAGACGGCGCGCAAGTGCTTCGCGGAGCGCGGGCTCTCCGTCACGTTGAACGACATCGCGCACGAGGCCGGCGTCGGGGTCGGCACCGTCTACCGACGCTTCGCCGACAAGGACTCCCTGATCGAGGCGCTGCTCGCCACCAAGTTCGAGGCCATGAACGACGCCGCAGCGCGTGCCGCGGACGTGTCCGACCCGCGTGAGGCGCTCCGGGTGTACCTGATGGGCGTCTTCGCGTTCCGTGCACGCGACCGTGCCCTCGCCGACGCCATCGTCCGTGCCGGCAAGGCCCGTCCGTCCATCGTGCAGGAGCGCGACCGGCTCGAACGTCAGGTCGCCGCGATCATCGGCCGTGCCGAGACCGCCGGCGTCGTCCGCCCCGGCTTCGACTCCCGGGACCTGCCGATGCTCACCGCGATGGTCGGTGCGGTCGCCGACGCCACCCGCGAGCACGACCCGGACGCCTGGCGCCGCTACGCGGAGCTCCTGATCCAGGGCGTCCTGCCGGGCACGGGCGACACCGCGCCGATGCTCGGCGACCCGCTGGACCGCGAGTCGATCGAGCGCGCGCTGCACGCGCAGTCCTGACCAGGGACCCACCGGAGGCCCGTGGCGGTGCCGCCACGGGCCTCCGGTCCGGCGGTGGTCGCCACCAGAGCGCCCAGCGCGACGGGCGCGGCCGGACTGGCCGGACCCGCGGGACCGGCTACAGCCAGCTGGGGATCCAGTAGTGCGACCGGACGAAGTCCCACGGCATCTGCATCGCCGTCCACATCGGGTACCAGTAGACCGAGGCCAGCACGACGACGCCCAGGTACACGCCGACCCACAGGATCGCCCGTGACCGGCGTGACCGTTCGTCGCTCCGCCTGCCGAGCACCAACCCGATCGCGGCGGCCAGCGCCATCACCATGTAGGGCTCGAAGGCGATCGTGTAGAACTGGAACACCGTCCGGTCGACGTACATCAGCCAGGGCAGGTACCCCGCCGCGACGCCGAGCAGGACGAAGCCGTACTCCCACTTCCGGCGCAGGACCCAGAGCACGAGCAGCGCCACCGTGGCGATAACCGAGGCGTACCAGATGAACGGGTTCGCGATGCCGGTGATCGCCTCGCCGCAGCGGTTCGCCCAGCAGCCGTCCTGCCCGGCGTCCGTGCCGACGTAGAACATCGACGTCGGGCGCTGCATCACGAGCCAGAGCAGCGGGTTCGCCTGGTACGAGTGCGGGGTGTGCAGTCCGATGTTGAAGGCGTAGATCTCCGACTGGTAGTGCCACCAGTTCTGCAGGCTGTCCGGCACCCAGGCGAGCAGCCCGGTCCAGCGTTCGCCGCCCGAGGACAGCCAGTTGCGGTCCCAGCCGTCCTTCGACACGAACCAGCCCGTCCACGACGCCACGTAGGTCACCGCGGCGATCGGCACGGTCAGCAGGAACGACACCGGTGCCTGCTGCAGCAGCGCGCTCGACGACCAGAACTCGACCCCGGCGCGGCGGCGCATCATCATCTCGCTCAGCACGGAGTACACGGCGAAGAACGCCAGGAAGTACACCCCCGACCACTTCGTCGCCGCTGCCAGCCCCAGGGCCAGGCCCATCGCGAACAACCACGGCCGCCACCAGAGCACCGGACCCCACAGGGTGGTCCGGCCGGCGGCGGCGCGGGCGGCGACCCACTCGTCGAGTCGCCGTTGACCCTGCCGACGGTCGAGCAGCAGCGCCCCGAACCCGAGGATGACGAAGAAGGTCAGGATGCCGTCGAGGAGCGTCACCCGTGACATCACGATCGCCTGCCCGTCGATCGCGAGCAGGAAGCCGGCGAGCGTGCCGATCATCGTCGAACGGAACAGCGACCGGGCGATCACCGCGGTGAGGAACACCGTCGCGATGCCGAGCACGGCCACCGTGAAGCGCCAGCCGAACGAGTTGTCGGCCCCGAACAGCAGCATCCCGAGGCCGATGAGGTACTTGCCGAGCGGCGGGTGCGCGATGAACTCCGCGGCGCTCGTGAAGATGTCCGTCTCGCCGCGAACGAACCGGTCGTCGGTCGTCGGGGCGGTGTCACCGCTCGGGTTCGCGGGCCAGGTGCCCTCGTACCCGAGGTGCACGATCGACCAGCCGTCCTTGACGTAGTAGGTCTCGTCGAACACGAGCGAGTGGGGGGTGCCGAGGTTCACCAGCCGCAGCACGGCGGCGAGCAGCGTCACCGCGAGCGGACCCGTCCACCGCCACACGGCGACCCGCTGCGACGTGGAGAGCACCCGCCCCCACCAGTCGTCCAGGCGCGAGCCGACCGGCCGGTCGGGCACGGCCGTGCGGTCGTCGGTCAGCTCGCTGGTCATCGCTGAGCATCCTACGGATCGACCGCACGTCCCCGCTGCGACGGCGGTGCTCGCGCCGCGCGGCCGCGCCGGAGTCGCCGTGCGGGGACAATGGGTGCGTGATCGTCCTCGCAGCAACGCCCATCGGCAACCTCGGGGACGCCTCGCGCCGTCTCGTCGAGACCCTCTCCAACGCCACGGTCGTCGCGGCGGAGGACACCAGGACCGCCATCCACCTGATGCGCGCCCTGGGCATCGAGAACCGTCCGCGGCTCATCGCCCTGCACGAGCACAACGAGCGGGCGAAGGCGTCCGAGGTCGTCGAACTCGCCCGCGACGAGGACGTCGTCGTCCTCACCGACGCCGGCATGCCCGCGATCAGTGACCCCGGTTTCCCGCTCGTCGAGGCCGCCGCGGCCGCCGGGGTCACCGTCACAGCCCTGCCCGGGCCGTCGGCCGTGCTCATGGCGCTCGCCGTGTCCGGGCTGCCCACCGACCGCTTCACGTTCGAGGGGTTCCCGACCCGCAAGGCCGGGGAGCGCCGCCGGGCGTTCCAGGCGCTGGCGGGGGAGCAGCGGACGATGGTGTTCTTCGAGTCGCCGCACCGGCTGGCCGAGACCCTGGCGGACATGGCCTCCGGGTTCGGGGGTGACCGCCGTGCCGCGGTCTGCCGCGAGCTCACGAAGCTGTACGAAGAGGTCCGTCGCGGGCCGCTGGACGAACTCGTCGCGTGGGCGTCCGAGGGTGTGCGTGGCGAGATCTGCATCGTCGTCGCCGGCGCGGCAGAGGCCACGGAAGAAGCCACGCTCGACGACGGGGTGCGCCTGGTGCTCGAGCGGGTGGCCGCCGGCATGCGCATGAAGGAGGCCGCCGCGGCGGTCGCGGACGCGACCGGGCTGTCGAAGCGGGACCTGTACGAAGGGGCGCTCGCGGCGCGCTGAGCGGGCACGTCACGTTCGCGTCCGCCGGTCTGGAGGCGCGGGGCGGGCCCGTCACGGGCCTCCAGGACCCGGTTCTCCACAGTCCACCGACGCACGCGTCATCGGGGTTCCGAGCGCCCGTAGGATGGTCCGCATGTCCGCCGGGTCCTCGTTCAGCATCACCACGCCGATCTTCTACGTGAACGACGTGCCCCACATCGGGCACGCCTACACCGAGGTCGCCGCGGACTTCCTCGCGCGCTGGCACCGGCAGCGCGGTGACGACACCTGGCTGCTCACCGGCACCGACGAGCACGGGCAGAAGATCCTGCGCACCGCCTCGGCGAACGACGTCTCACCCAAGGAATGGGCCGACCGCCTGGTCAACGACGCCTGGAAGCCACTGCTCGACACGGTCGACGTCGCGAACGACGACTTCATCCGCACCACCAACGAACGGCACGAGCGTGGCGTGACGGCGTTCCTGCAGAAGCTCTACGACGACGGCTTCATCTACGCCGGCGAGTTCGAGGGCTTCTACTGCGTGGGCTGCGAGGAGTACAAGCAGCCGAGCGACCTGGTCGCCGGGACCGGTGCCTACGAGGGCCAGCAGGTCTGCGCGATCCACTCGATCCCGGTCGAGGTACTGGCCGAGCGCAACTACTTCTTCCGGATGTCCGACTTCGAGCAGCGCCTGCTCGACCTGTACGAGTCGAACCCGCTGTTCATCCAGCCCGAGAGCGTCCGCAACGAGATCATCTCGTTCGTCAAGCAGGGGCTCCGCGACCTGTCGATCTCGCGCTCCAGCTTCGACTGGGGCATCAAGATCCCGTGGGACAGCGACCACGTGCTGTACGTGTGGTTCGACGCCCTGCTCAACTACGTCACGGCGCTCGGCTACGGCACCGACGACGACGAGGCCTTCCGGCGCCTCTGGCCGAGCGTGCACATCGTCGGCAAGGACATCGCCCGCTTCCACGCCGTCATCTGGCCGGCGATGCTCATGGCCGCCGGGCTGCCCGTGCCGGAGCGCGTCTTCGGCCACGGCTGGCTGCTCGTCGGCGGCGAGAAGATGTCCAAGTCGAAGCTGACCGGCATCGCGCCGTCGGAGATCACCGACACGTTCGGGTCCGACGCCTTCCGCTACTACTTCCTGCGCGCCATCACCTTCGGGCAGGACGGCAACTTCAGCTGGGAAGACATCTCGGCGCGCTACCAGGCCGAGCTCGCGAACGGCTACGGCAACCTGGCGTCACGCCTGGTCGCCATGCTGCAGAAGTACTGCGACGGCGAGGTCCCGGCGCGCGGTGCGCTGACCGAGTCCGACCAGGCGATCGATGCCCTGGCCGTGTCGGTCACCGAGCGTGCCGACGCCGCCATCGCCGCCTTCGCCCCGCACGAGGCCATCGCGAGCGTGTGGGAGCTCGTCGACGCCCTGAACGGGTACATCACCGAGCAGGCGCCGTGGGCCCTGGCGAAGGACGACGCCAACCGCGAGCGCCTCGGGACCGTCCTGACCACCGCGCTCCGCGGCCTCGGCACCGTCACCGTCCTGCTGTCCCCGGTCATGCCGAAGGCGACCGAGAAGCTCTGGGCCTCGATCGGCGCCGGCGGGTCCGTCGCCGAGCAGCGGGTCGACCGTGCGTTCGAGTGGCAGGGTGCGTCGCACGTGGTGCCGCTCGAGAGCGGGCTCTTCCCGCGGATCGAGCAGGTCTCCGCGTGACCGACGCCGAGTCGCACGTCCGGTCCCGCGGTGACGGGGCGTCCGGTGGGTCGAAGCGCGACCTGACGTACCCGCCGCTGCCGCAGGCGCTCGTCGTGCCGGTGTACGACAACCACACCCACATGGAGATCGCCGACGGTGTCGGCGACGGGGGTGACGGTCCGCTCGAGTACCGCGAGCACCTCGACCGTGCCTCGAGCGTCGGCGTGCGTGGAGTCGTGCAGGTCGGCACGGACCTCGCCACCTCGGAGTGGTCCGCGTCGATCGCCGCTCGGGAGCCCCGGGTCCTGGCAGCCGTCGCGTTGCACCCGAACGAAGCGCCCGTGCTGCAGGAACAGGGGCTGCTCGACGAGCACCTCGCCGGCATCGAACGGCTCGCCGCGCTGCCGCGGGTCCGGGCGATCGGTGAGACCGGCCTCGACTTCTTCCGCACCGGCGAGGACGGCCGCGACGCCCAGGTCCGTTCGTTCGAGGAGCACATCCGCATCGCGAAGGAGCACGACCTCGCGCTGACGATCCACGACCGCGACGCACACGACGCCGTGGTCGAGGTCCTCGACCGCGTGGGTGCCCCGGAGCGGACCGTCTTCCACTGCTTCTCCGGCGGCCCGGACCTCGCCCGGCTCTGCGCCGAGCGCGGCTGGTACATGTCCTTCGCCGGCACCGTGACGTTCAAGAACGCCGCACTGCTGCGTGAAGCCCTGGTCGTCGCCCCGCGGCACCTGATCATGATCGAGACGGACGCGCCGTTCCTGACGCCCACCCCGTTCCGCGGTCGCCCGAACGCGCCGTACCTCATCCCGCTCACCCTGCGGTCGATGGCGGAGACGCTCGGCACGGACGCCTCGATGCTCGCGGCCCAGATCGCCTCGAACACCGAGCTCGTCTACGGCGCGTGGGACGCCGAGCCCGTGACGGTGGACGAGTAGTCGTGGGCGCACTGCTCGGCCCGGCGGAGATCCGGGAGCTCGCGGCCGAACTCGACGTCACCCCGACGAAGAAGCTCGGCCAGAACTTCGTGCACGACGCCAACACCGTGCGGCGGATCGTGTCGGTCGCCGGTGTGACCCCGTCGGCTCAGGTGCTCGAGATCGGTCCGGGGCTCGGGTCGTTGACGCTCGGCCTCACCGAGACCGGCGCCCCCGTCACCGCCGTCGAGATCGACAAGCGCCTGGCCGCCAAGCTCCCGTCGACGGTGTCGTCGATGCAGCCGGACGCGTCGCTGACCGTCGTGCAGCAGGACGCCATGACCGTCGCCGCGTCGGACCTCGACACCGCACCGACGCACCTGGTCGCGAACCTGCCGTACAACATCTCCGTCCCCGTGCTGCTGCACCTGCTCGCGACCTTCCCGTCGATCGAGCGGTCACTCGTGATGGTGCAGGCCGAGGTCGGGTACCGGCTCGCCGCCACCCCCGGCAGCAAGGTCTACGGGTCGCCGAGCGTCAAGGCTGCCTGGTACGGCGCGTGGAGCACCGCGGGACTGGTCAGCCGCCAGGTCTTCTGGCCGGTGCCGAACGTCGACAGCGTGCTGGTGGCGTTCGACCGGCACGAGCCCCCGGGCGACGAGGCCCTGCGGTCGCAGGTGTTCGCCCTGGTCGACGCGGCGTTCCAGCAGCGCCGCAAGATGCTGCGGCAGAGCCTGTCCGGCGTGCTCGGCGGCAGCGCGCACGCGTCCGAGGTCCTGGCAGCGGCGGGCATCGACCCGACCGCTCGGGGCGAGGCGATCGGTGTCGACGACTTCGTGCGGCTCGGGCGGACGGTCCTCGCTGCTGCCGAGTGACATCTGGCCAACGGACAGGCAGCGAAATACGGAATGTTCGGTGGCGTCCGTTCGGCGCTCCTACGGTTGACTCCATCAACCAAGGAGGCATCGTGCGACCAGCCGAATCACCCCGCCCGCTCCGCCGTGTCCCGACCGAGGCGCAGGCCGCAGAGGGACGTCTTCGAGCGCTTCGGCGAGCTGACCTCGACCATCAGCGAGCAACGAGCATCTCCACTGCGGGGGAACGTCGAGCCCTCTTCGCCGGCACCCCGCGACCGGAGGGCACGTTCGAAGAACGTCGCGAGCGCCGGCGACGAGCGTCCGAGTTGATCGATCCGGACTTCTGGGTCGAGCCGACCGCGGCGTTCCACAGTCGACTCTGACCGTGTTCGGTCGACTCGAGCCGCATCAGTTCGACGAGCACCGGGTCCTCGAGTTCAACGACTGCGCCGCCAGGCCGGACGTCGTCCTCGTCGGCTCCAGTTTCGTCCGGAGCGCCCTGCGCCGATGCGAGCGTCAGGATGCCGAGGTGGTCACGTTCCTCGATCACCTCGACCTGGTCGGCACGGAGATCCTGTACAGCGCCTACACGGAGTTCGAGGTGCTGCAGGCTGCTCACGGGATGGGTGCGGAAGCCGCTGGTCGCCACGTCGCTGCGTGGAGGGAATTGCTGCGGTCGACTCAAATGCACTGGGTCGGGATCGATGCTGTCAGCGACGAGGTCCCGCACCTCATGGAGCAGTTCGGACTGACCGTCTCGGGTGCCGTGCACGTCGCAACAGCGGCGAACTGGGAGGTCGACGGCTTCGTGACGGTCGATCCGGCATTCGGGGTGGTCGACAAGGAGCGCCTGCCGAGGTTCCGTGGTCCCTGCGAGCCGGGGTGCCTCGCACCGAACACGGAACCTCGCACCGTGCGAACGCCGGCCGTCGCCTGTCTCAGTGCTCGCGGGACGCCATCATCTCGAGGATCTGCTGGTGGTTGCCGTTCCGCTCGGCGAAGCGCAGCGGGTGCACGTTCTGCACCAGGATCTCCGGGGCAGCGCCGGACTCGATGAGCGCCATGACCTCGTCGGCGAAGGCGTCGAGCGGCATCCCGCCGAAGTCGGCACCGCCCATCAGGTCCGTCGACACCGCCGGGGGAGCGAGCTCGAGCACCTCGACGGACGAACCGACGAGCTGCTGACGGAGGGCCTGGGTGTACGAGTGCACCCCGGCCTTCGTGGCGTTGTAGGTCGGCGTCGCGGTCAGCGGGACGAACGCGAGGCCTGAGGTGACGGTCATCAGCGTCGCGGCGGGCTGCTCGAGCAGGTGCGGCAGGAACGCGTCGATGAGCCGGATCGTGCCGACCAGGTTCGTCTGGATGGTCTCGATCGCGTCGTCCATGTGGTCGGAGGAGCGCAGGTCCTCGTTCCGCATGATCCCGGACATGGTGATCAGGGTGTTCAGCGAGGGGTACGCCTCGAGCACGGTGGAAGCGGCCGACGCGATCGAGTCAGCATCGCTGACGTCGATCTGCACGGTGCCGAAGCCGTGCTCGGCGGCGAGGGAGTCGAGGAGCGCCTGGCGGCGCCCGCCGATGACGACGGTGCTGCCGGCGGCCTGCAGACGCTGGGCGAGGGCGAGACCGATGCCCGAGGTCGCGCCGGGGATGAAGACGGTGGAGTTCGTGATGTCCATGACCACCACGATGCTCCGTGGACAGGGTCGCAACCAGAGCGCGGTCATCGGGGGATCGGCGATCCCTGGCACCCGGGCAGGAAGCGGACGATGATCTACCCATGGACCGTGCCGCGCTCGCCGACTTCCTCCGCCGTCGCCGCGAGCTGCTGCGCCCCGAGGACGTCGGCCTCGGGCAGGGGCCACGACGCCGGACCCCGGGGCTCCGCCGTGAAGAGGTCGCTGCCCTCGCCGGCATGTCCGTCGACTACTACACGCGACTCGAGCAGCAGCGCGGACCGCAGCCGTCCGAGCAGATGATCGCCGCGATCGCCCGGGCTCTGCGCTGCAGCCTCGACGAGCGCGACCACCTGTTCCACCTGGCTGGGCAGAACGCCCCGACCCGCATGCACCGCGCCGACCACGTCGACCCGGCGATCCTGCGGGTGCTCGACCGGCTCGAGGACACCCCGGCGATCGTCGTCAGCCACCTGGGCGAGACCCTGGTCGAGAACCGGCTCGCGGCGGCGCTCCTCAGCAGCTCGGTCGACCTGCCGGGCAACCGGCGGTACCAGGCGTGGCGGTGGTTCGTGACGGGTGAGGAGCTCGCGAAGTACGCACCCGAGCAGCACGAGCGGCTGGGGCGGGTGGTGGTCGCGTCGCTCCGGGCGACCGTCGGGCTCGCGGGCCCGGGAGACCGCCGGGCGACCGAACTCATCGCCGAGTTGCAGGCGCGCAGCCCCGAGTTCTGCGACCTCTGGGCCAAGCACGAGGTGGCCACACGCTGGTCGGACAACAAGACGATCGTGCAGCCGGAGCTCGGGCGCATCACCGTCGACTGCCAGGTGTTGCACACCGACGACCAGGCGCAGGCACTGCTGCTGTTCACCGCGCCTCCAGGATCAGAGGACGCGCAGAAGCTCGAGCTCCTCGGCGTCGTCGGACAGCAGACCTTCGCCGGCTGACGACCTCGCACCGTGCGAACAGCGCCCCGAGAAGCAACGCCACGTCACACACTTGGCCGCGTGCGGTATACCGTGCCTAGGGTGGGGGCGTGAGCACTCCGCGCGTGTACGTCATCCACGAGAACCCCGAGTGGTTCCCCCCGCTCGCCGCCGCCTTCGAGGCCGAGGGCGTCCCCGTCGAGGAGATCCTGCTGACCGAGGGGCAGATCGACCTCGCGGCCGAGCCGGCACCCGGCGTCTACTGGAGCCGCATGTCCGCGAGCTCCCACACCCGTGGCCACGAGCACAGCAAGGAGTACACCCGCGCGGTCCTCGGCTGGCTCGAGCGTGCCGGCCGCCAGGTGGTCGGCGGCAGCCACGTGCTCGAGCTCGAGGTGTCGAAGGTCGCCCAGCACGGTCTCCTGCAGCAGGCCGGGTTCGACGTGCCGCGCACCACCGCCGTGTTCGGCACGACGACGCTCAAGGACGCCGCCCGCACCTTCACCGACGGGCAGGACGTCCCCTTCATCACGAAGCACAACCAGGGCGGCAAGGGCCTGGGCGTCCGGCGGTTCGACTCGCTCGCCGAGTTCGACGCCTACGTCGACAGCCCCGAGTTCGAGGCTCCGGTCGACGGCATCACCCTGCTGCAGGAGTACCTGACGGCCCGCGAGCCCTTCATCACCCGCGTCGAGTTCGTCGGTGGCGAGTTCGTGTACGCCGTCCGCGTCGACACCAGCGCCGGCAGCTTCGAGCTCTGCCCCGCCGACGCGTGCGAGGTGCCCCAGGTCATCGCGGGTGCCGTCTGCGACGTCCCCGGCACCGAGACCGTCGGCGCGCCCCCGGCGTTCGCCGTCCGGACCGAGATCACCGCCGAGCACCCGCTGGTCCAGCAGCTCCGCACGTTCCTCGCCGACCAGCGCATCACCATCGCGGGCGTCGAGTTCATGGAGACGACGGACGGCCGCACCGTCGTCTACGACATCAACACGAACACGAACTACAACCCCGCGGTCGAGGAGTCCGCGCCGGCCTCCGGCCCGCGCTCCATCGCGAAGTACCTCGGTGGTCTGCTGGAGACGCAGTACGCGGCGCAGCTCACGGCCTGAGAACGCAAGAACCACCGGACAGGAGGCCCGTGGCGGGCCCGCCACGGGCCTCCCGTCCGCCTTTCCCACACCCCCAAGGAACCAACGTGCGATTCGGATACTGGACCCCGCTCTTCGGCGGCTGGCTGCGCAACGTCGACAACGAGAACATGCCGGTCACCTTCGACTACGTGAAGCGCCTGGCGCAGCGCGCCGAGCGGATCGGCTTCGACCTGACGCTCGTGCCGGAGCTCAACCTCAACGACATCAAGGGCACGGCGGCGCCCTCGCTCGAGGCGTGGTCGCTCGCGGCGGCCATCGCGGCGACGACCGAGCGCCTGGAGATCATGGCGGCGATGCGTCCCGGGTACCACCTGCCCGCGGTGACGGCGAAGCAGGCAGCGACGATCGATGACATCTCGTGCGGCCGGTTCACCTTCAACGTCGTGAGCGCCTGGTGGGCGGAAGAGGCGAAGCAGTACGGCGGGATCTTCTCGGAGCACGACGACCGGTACAAGCGCACCGCGGAGTTCGTCGAGGTCATGAAGGGCCTGTGGCGCGAGACCCCGTACTCGTTCTCGGGCGAGTACTACGACATCGAGAACGCGCACCTCGAGCCGAAGCCCCGCGTGACGCCGCGCATCTACGCCGGTGGGGAGAGCGAGGCCGGCAAGGCAGCGATCACCGGGTACGCCGACGCCTACGTCACGCACGGCGGCACGGTCGAGGAGCTCCGCGCGAAGATCGACGAGATGAAGCAGCGTCGCGTCGACGCCGGCCTGCCGCCGTTCGAGGCGTTCGGCATGGCCGCGTACGTCATCGTGCGGGAGACCGAGGAAGAAGCGCAGGCCGAGCTCGCCCGGATCACCGACGTGCAGCACGGCAAGGCGTACGAGTCGTACCAGGACTTCATCTCGAAGTCGCAGCTCGAGCACGTGCCCTCGCTCGAGGACTACTCGGTGTCGAACCGCGGCCTGCGCCCCGGTTTCGTGGGGACGCCGTCGCAGGTGGCGGACCGCATCCGGGAGTTCGAGGACGCCGGCGTCGACACGCTCCTGCTGCAGTTCTCGCCGCAGCTCGAGGAGATGGACCGGTTCGGCGAGCAGGTCATCCCGCTCGTCCGACAGTCGGTCGGGGCGCAGTCCTGATGGGGGCCGCGCCGACCAACGCGGAGGACGGCTGGGCGTTCGAGACCCGCCAGATCCGCGCCGGCTTCAAGGCCGACCCGGGCTGGGGCGCGAACGTGCCGCCGATCGCACAGAGCGCCGCGTACGTCTACCCGTCGGGCGAGGACGCCGCCGCGCGCTTCATGCTCGACGCCCCCGGCCACACCTACACGCGGGTGAACAACCCGTCGGCGGCAGCCCTCGAACGCCGGATCGCCGACCTCGAGGGCGGGATCGGTGCGCTGGCGTTGGCCTCCGGGCAGGCGGCGACGTCGCTGGCCGTGCTCGGTGTCGCACGCGCCGGTGACCACGTGGTGTCGAGCGCCTCGCTCTACGGCGCGACCTACACGTTGTTCGCGTCGACCCTGCGGGACCTCGGCATCACCTTCACGTTCGTGCAGGACCCGACCGACCTGTCCGAGTGGGCGGCGGCGGTGCGTCCGGAGACGAAGGCGTTCTTCGGCGAGTCCATCCCGAACCCCCGCGGGGACGTCCTGGACTTCGCCGGAGTGGCCGGGGTCGCGCACGGGGCCGGTGTGCCGCTCATCGTCGACAACACCATCGCGACGCCGTACCTGGTGCGCCCGATCGAGCACGGCGCCGACATCGTCGTGCACTCCGCGACGAAGTACCTGGCCGGACACGGCAGCGCCATCGCCGGGCTCGTCGTCGACAGCGGGAACTTCGACTGGGCGGCCCACGCCGACGCCTACCCGCAGCTGGCCACGACCGAGCAGTCCGGCTTCGCGAACACGAACTTCGCCGAGAAGTTCGGGCGACGGGCGTTCATCCAGCGCACCCGCTCGAAGCTGTCCGCCGACCTCGGGCCCGCGATCGCACCGTTCAACGCGTTCCTGGTGCTGCAGGGCATCCAGACGCTGTCGCTCCGGATGGACCGGCACGTGTCGAACGCCGCCACCGTGGCGACCTGGCTCGACGCACACGACCAGGTCGAGCACGTGCACTACGCCGGCCTGCCGGACTCGCCGTGGCACCACCTGCAGCAGCGCTACGTGCCGAAGGGGCCGTCGGCGGTGCTGTCGTTCGACCTCGCCGGCGGGGTCGCCGCGGGTCGACGGTTCGTGGCGGCACTCGAGCTGTTCGACCACGTCTCGAACCTCGGCGACGTCCGCTCCCTCGTCGTGCACCCGGCATCGACCACCCACGTGCAGATGACCGCTGCCGAGCGGGCGGCCGCCGGGGTGGGGGACGGTCTCATCCGCCTGTCGATCGGCCTCGAGCACATCGACGACATCACCGCGGACCTGGCGCGGGGGTTCACGGCAGCCGCAGCGGGATAGGTTGGGGGCATGACCACGTTGGCCGCACCGACCCGCGTGCGGACGCGCGCCCCCGGCAAGATCAACGTGTTCCTGTCCGTCGGGGCGCTGCAGGACGACGGCTACCACGACGTCGCCACGGCGTACCAGGCGGTGTCCCTGTACGAGGACGTCACCGCCGAGGCCGCCGACGACTTCTCGGTCACCTTCACGGGTCCGATCGACACGAGCACCGTGCCGGTCGACGAGTCGAACCTGGCCATCCGCGCTGCCCGGCTCGTGGCCGATGCGGCCGGACACCGCGGTGGGGTGCGGCTGACCATCGACAAGCAGGTGCCCGTCGCCGGCGGCATGGGCGGTGGCTCCGCGGACGCCGCGGCGACCCTGCTCGCCGTCGACACGCTCTGGGGCACCGCGCTCGGTCGCGAAGAGCTGCTCCGGCTCGCCGCGCAGCTCGGCGCCGACGTGCCGTTCGCCTTCGCCGGCGGCACCGCCGTGGGCACCGGCCGTGGTGACGAGCTGAGCCCGGCGCTGGCCAAGGGCGAGTTCCACTGGGTCCTCGCCCTGAGCGACGACGGGCTGAGCACCCCCGCCGTCTACCGTGCGCTCGACGAGCACCGGGAGCGCTACCGAGCCGACATCTCCCCGGCGCCGTCGCACCCCGTGGTCGAGGCCAACGTGCTGCAGGCCCTGCGCGCGGGCGACCCCGACCTGCTCGCCGACTGCGTCCACAACGACCTGCAGGCACCGGCCATGCGGCTGCAGCCCCGGCTCGCGGCGACGCTGGAACTCGGTGAGAAGTCCGGTGCCCTGGCCGGCCTGGTGTCCGGCAGCGGACCGACGGTGGCGTTCCTGGTGGGTGACCGCGACGCCGCGCTCGAACTGCAGGTCGAGCTCAGCGCCGCCGGGCTCGTCGCACTCCGTGCCACCGGCCCGGTGCACGGCGCACGCCTGGTGCACTGACCCGACGCCCCGGCGCAGCCGTCGGCGGCTGGCCGGCAAGCGTCAGCGGCTGTACTTCCAGAGGATGACCGTGCCGGTGTGCCAGTAGCGCACGACGTGGAAGCCCTCGGCCACGAGGGTCTCGGTGACCTGCGGGCGGATGTTCCGCGACTTGCCGCCGACGAACCACACGGTGTCGATGCCGGAGATCCGCTCGGGCACGGTCGTGGCCACGTCGCCGTTGACGTTCCAGAGCTGTCCGCGTTCGGCACCGGTCTCGGCGACGGCGAGGTCGCGCATCCCGGTGAAGGCTTCGGGGTAGGAGTCGGCGATGACCTGCGCGGTGGTGCCCGGGTGCTCCCAGACGCTGCCGAAGACGACGCCCTCGTTCCGGTCGGTGCGCCGGTCCCGCTCGCGCTCGATGATGGCCGCCGCGTTCGCCCAGTGCGAGTCCTGCTTGGCGTGGGGCAGCCGGACTATCGTGCTCGTCGGTGCCGACACGAGCAGCATCCCGACGACCGCGAGCGCCAGCCACCGCCGGGGTCGGATCGCCGTGATCGCCAAGCCGATGAGCAGCGCGACGAACGGCAGGCTCAGGCTGGCGTACTTCGGGGAGTACAGGTGCTCCCCGGCCGCGGTCGCACCGACGAGCAGTGCGGTGGGCAGGATCGTCAGGGGGACGGCGACGCGCACGGCCTGCAGCCGCAGCAGGTCGCGGGCGGCCGGGGCAGGACGTCGGGCGGCACGCACGGCGAGCACGACGCCGATGATCATCAGCACCCACCCGAGCACCGCGTACGGCCAGACGGCACCGAACCAGGCGGTCGCGACGACCTGGCGCACGGTGGCCCACCCGACTCCGGTGATCCAGCCGACCTGCTTGGCCTGCCCGGCGGCGAGGACGATGAACGGCGACACCACGAGCGCGGCCCCGACGGCGGCGACGCCCCAGCGCACGAACGCGGCGCGGTCGACCACCGGCGCAGCCACCGGACCGCTGCGCTGCGAGAGCACGGCGTCGCGCCGTGCGGCACGGTCGGCGACGGCGGTCCAGATGAGCACGACCCCGTGCGCGACGACGGCCAGGGCCAGGTAGACGTTGAACAGCACGGCGACCACGGCGAGCAGGCCGTAGACGACCCACCACCGGGTCGCGTGGTGCCGGATCCGGGTACGCCGGACCGCGGTGATCCCCACGAGGGTCACCGCGACCGCGAAGGTCGTGACGGTGGCGTACGGGCGCCCCTCGGTGCCGGCCCAGGCGACGCGGGGCAGGACCAGGAACACGATCCCGGAGACGACGCCGAGCCGCACGCCGCCGAGACGACGGCCGAGGGCGACGACGAGCCCGGCGGAGACCCCGATGGCCAGCGCACTCGGGAACCGCAGCGTGAACGGCGAGTACCCGACGAGCGTGAACCAGACGTGCATCACGGCGTAGTACAGGCCGTGGACGGCGTCGACGTTCTGCAGTTCGGCCCAGAGCGCCGGCCAGCTCCGCTGTGCGCTCGCGATGGTCGCGGCCTCGTCGTACCAGACCGACGGCACCCAGCTGAAGGCCGCTGCGACGACGACGCCGAGCGCGCCGACGGTGATCTCCGGGGTCCGTGCGAGGGCCCGGACGGCGGCCGCGACGAGCCCCAGCGAGCGCGCGCGCACCGACGTGTCCGACGTCGTGCGTCGGACCGGGACGGTACCGGTACGCGGGGAACTCACGCCCGCGACCGTACCGATCGGCTCTGGGGATCCGCCGCGTCCGGGCACTGAACTCTCACATGCAGGAGTTCGGTGCGACGGGCCAGAATGACGGGATGGAACCCCTCGTCGCCCCCGCCGCCGCGCTCTCCCCGGGGCGGACGCAGCTCGGTTCGCGGACCGCCGCGCTCGCCGACGTCGGGGTCACCGGGCTGCGACGCCTGGCCACATCGCGCATCCTCGTCGTCGGGGCCGGCGGGCTCGGGGCGCCGGTGGTCGCGTACCTCGCCGGGATCGGTCGGCTCACCGTGGTCGACCCCGACGTGGTCGACGGCTCGAACCTGGCCAGGCAGACGCTCTTCACGGCCGCCGACGTCGGCTCGCCGAAGGCACGGGTCGCGATCGCCCGAGCCGTCGCGGTCGACCCCGAACTCGACGCGGTCGCCGTGGTCGCGTCGTTCACGCCGGACCTGGTCGCCGGACACGACGTCGTGGTCGACGCCGCCGACTCGGTCGTGGTCACCCGGGCCGTCTCGGACGCCTGTGCCGCGGCCGGCGTGCCGTTCGTGTGGGGCACCGTGCTCGGCCACGACGGGCAGGTCAGCGTCTTCCGCGACGCCGGGCCGGACGGCGTCGACTTCCACGACCTGCACCCCGACGCCCTGCCCGACGAGGGCTCGTGCGCCATCGACGGCGTCGTCCCCGCACTGTGCGGCGCGGTCGGTGCGGTCATGGCGGGACAGGTCTTCGCGTTGGTCACCGGCACGGGCGACCCGCTGCTCGGACGCGTCCTGACCGTCGACGCCCGCCGGTGGCGCTGGACCGAGAGCCCCGTCCGTCGCGGGCCCGCCTCGCGTCGACCGGCACCCGCGTCCGCCGTCACGACGCCGCGCATCGCGCCGTCCGCCCTGGCCGCCAGGGTGGCGGACCCGTCGGACCCGCTGGTCGTCGTCGACGTCCGGACCGACGAGGAACGCGCAGCCGGCGTGGTCGCCGGTGCCGTCACCGACGACACCGGTGCGGACGAGGTCGTCGTCTACTGCGCACGCGGGCCCCGTGCGGACGCGTGGGCGGCGCGGCAGCCGGCCGGGAGGCGCGTGGCGGTCCTCGACGGCGGCTTCGAGGCCTGGCGTCGCGAGGGGCTGCCCGTGGCGATCGAGCACCGGTCCTGACCCAGCCCACTCACCCTCACCGGGTCTGGCACCGCATCCGCGGATAGGATCGGGGGATCATGACGCAACTGCGGGTACGGGACGCTGCGGCCTTCCTCGGGATCAGTGACGACACCGTTCGACGGCTCGTCGACGGGGGCACCTTCACCCGGGCCACGGACGACGCGGGGCGAGCCGTGGTCGACGGTCGCGAGGTCGCCGCGTACGCACGGGATCGCAGCTCCGAGCTGACCGACCCTGCGTCCGCGGTGAAGAGCTCGGCGCGCAACCGCTTCGTCGGGATCGTCACCGACCTGGTCGTCGACACCGTGATGGCGCAGGTCGAGCTGCAGTGCGGCCCGCACCGCGTGGTGTCCCTGATGAGCGCCGAGGCCGTCCGCGACCTGGGGCTCGAGGTCGGGTCCGTCGCGGTGGCGTCCATCAAGGCCACGATGGTCGCCGTCGAGGCCGCCGCCCATCAGGAGGACCCCCGGTGATCCGTCTCCGGCCGTTCGCGGCGCTGGCCCTCGCCGCCACCGTCGCCCTCGGGCTCGCTGCGTGCACGGCTCCGGACACGGGCTCGGGGGCGTCGACCCCGGCGGGCTCCGACACCGAGGGGCCGACCGGTTCGATCACCGTCTTCGCCGCCGCGTCCCTGCAGGGGACCTTCACGACCCTGGGCAAGCAGTACGAGACCGCGCACCCCGGCGCCTCGATCCGGTTCTCGTTCGCCGGCTCCAGCGACCTCGTCACCCAGATCCAGAACGGTGCCCCCGCCGACGTGTTCGCCGCAGCGGACCAGGCGAACATGGCGAAGCTGACCTCGGGTGACCTGGTGACCGGGTCGCCGCGGGCGTTCGCCACGAACACGCTCGAGATCGCGGTCGCCCCGGGCAACCCGCGGGGCATCGGTGGCCTCGACGACCTGACGGCTCCGGGCGTCCAGCTCGTCACCTGCGCCGCCCCGGTGCCGTGCGGTGCCGCGACGGCGAAGGTCGAGTCCGCATCGGGCGTCGATCTCGAGCCCGTCAGCGAGGAGCAGTCCGTCACCGACGTGCTCGGCAAGGTCGAGTCCGGTCAGGCCGATGCCGGACTCGTCTACGTGACGGACGTCCGAGGGGCCGGCGGCAAGGTCGACGGGGTCCCGTTCGACGAGTCGAGCAAGGCCGTCAACACGTACCCGATCGGTGTGCTCCGGGAATCCCAGGACCCGGAGCTCGCGCAGGCGTTCTCGGAGTACGTCCGCTCCGCCGCCGGGCAGCGCGTGCTCTCCGACGCGGGCTTCGGGAAGCCCTGACCCGTGGCTCCGCGCGCTGACGGACGGCCACCGGTCGCGTGGTGGCTCCCGCTGCCCGCGGTGCTCGGCGGGCTGTTCGTCGTCGTGCCGGTGCTCGCGATGCTCGGCCGGGTGGACTGGTCGTCGTTCGTCGGGCTCGTGACCTCGACCGCGTCGCTGACCGCGCTCGGCCTCAGCCTCGGCACGGCGCTCGCGGCCACCGGCGTCGCGTTCGTCCTCGGGTACCCGCTCGCCGTGCTGTTCGCGCGGTCGGCGTCGCGCTGGGTCGGCGTCGCACGAGCCGTCGTGCTCCTGCCGCTCGTGCTGCCGCCGGTGGTCGGCGGCCTCGCGCTGCTCGCGGCCTTCGGTCGGCTCGGGGTGGTCGGGGCGTACCTCGACGACCACGGGTTGCACATCGCGTTCACCACGACGGCGGTGGTCATCGCGCAGACCTTCGTCGCGATGCCGTTCCTGGTGTCCTCGGTCGAGGGGGCGCTCCGCGTCGAGGGCGACCGCTACGAGCGGGTCGCCGCGACCCTGGGTGCCGGGCCGACCCGGACGTTCCTGACCGTCACGACGCCGCGGGTGCTGCCGGGGATCGTGTCGGGGCTCGTGCTCTGCTTCGCCCGGGCGCTCGGCGAGTTCGGAGCCACCCTGACCTTCGCCGGCAGTCTGCAGGGGGTCACGCGGACCCTGCCGCTCGAGGTCTACCTGCAGCGCGAGGTCGACCCGGACACCGCGGTGGCCCTGGCGGTCGTGCTCGTCGTGGTGGCCGTCGTCGTCATCGGGGCCTCGTCGTTCCGGACCCGCGGAGCCCTGGCGTGACGGCCGAGGGCGCGGCGGGTGTCCGGGCGCGCGTCGTCGTCGGGTCGCGGGACGTCGACGTCGCGATCGAGGTCCGCGCGGGGGAGTGCCTGGCGGTCATCGGGCCGAACGGTGCGGGCAAGTCGACGGTGCTCGAGGCCCTGGCCGGACTGCTGCCGATCGACTCCGGGCGGATCGAACTCGACGGGGTCCAGGTCTCGAGCCCACGGCACACCGTGCCCGCGCACCGTCGTCGGATCGGACTCGTCGCGCAGCGGTCCGACCTGTTCCCGTTCCTCGACGTCGTCGGGAACGTCGCCTTCGGACCCCGAGCCGCCGGAGCCGGTCGCGCCGCGGCCCGGCAGCTCGCCCGCCACGCGCTCGACGCCGTCGGGGCCGCCGAACTGGCCACCCGCGACCCCGGAACACTCTCGGGCGGTCAGGCGCAGCGCGTCGCGATCGCCCGCGCGCTCGCCACCGACCCGGCGGTCCTGCTGCTCGACGAACCGACCTCGGCGCTCGACGTCGGCGCGCAGGACGAGGTCCGCGCGGCACTCCGGACCGCGGTCGCCGGCCGGCCCGCGGTGCTCGTCACCCACGATCCGGTCGAGGTCGTCGCCCTGGCCGACCGCGTCGTCGTGCTCGAGGGTGGACGGGTGGTCGAGCAGGGCACCCCCGCCTCCGTGCTCGGTCGTCCGACGAGTGCGTTCGCCGCGACGTTCTCCGGGCTCGCGCTGGTACGCGGGACCGCCACCGGGGGTGGGATCGCGATCGACGGCGGTGGCGAGCTGGCGTCGGGGGCGCACGCCGTGCCTCCCGGCCGGCCCGCCCTGGCCGCCTTCCACCCGACGGCCGCCGTGCTGACGCGGGACGGTGCCGGAGCTGCGCGCACCGTGTCGTCGCTCGAGCCGCGCGACGGACTGGTGCGGGTGCGGGCCGGTGACCTGGTGGCGGACCTGACGCTCGCGCGGCTGACCGAGCTCGGGATCGCCCCCGGCGACGCGGTGCGCATCGACGTCCCCGCAGCCGAGGTGGCGGTCTACGCTCCCCGCGGTTGAGGAACGGGCGCTGAATCGGGCGTACCTGGTCGGATCGGGCATACCTGGTCGGAAGTTCGCACCAGGTATGCCCGAAAGCACCAGGCATCGCGGGCGTCCTGGGAAGGAACGTGCGCCGCTCAGCCGCCGGCGAAGGGCGGCATGACGTCGACGATCTCGACCCCGTCGAGCGAGGTCGCCCGCTCGCGCGTGGTCACGCCGTCGACCAGGTACGAGCAGCGCTCCTGCAACGCACTCCAGCGTGCCGGGTCGGCCGCGTGGATCGCGCCGAGGGCGGCCTCGATGGTGGGGCCCGTCGTGGTCAGCGAGTCGGCGCCCACGGCGGCGCGGGCAGCGGCGAAGAACCGGATCGTGGTCATGCCTCAGCCGCCGATCGCACTCATGCCACGCGTCGGGTGCACGAGCTCGTCGCTGTCGTCACCGTGGTCGCGCGGCTTCGCCCACATCGCGAGCCGCCAGAGCTCGGCGACCTGGTCGTCGTCCGCCCCGGAGCGCATCGGTCCGAGCACGTCGGTCTCCTCGTCGGAGAACAGGCAGCTGCGCACGTGGCCGTCGGCCGTCAGCCGGGTGCGGGTGCAGTCGGCGCAGAACGACTCGGTGATGCTCGCGATGATGCCGACGGTGCCGAGCGGCCCACCGGTGACGGCGTCGTGCACGCGGTACCGCTCGGCCGGGGCACCGTCGCGCGGGGCGTCGTCCGGCGTGAGCACGAACGACGTCGCCAGCAGCGCGCGGGTCTCGGCGGCGGTGATCATCGAGGTGCGGTCCCAGGCGTGGTCGGGGTCGAGCGGCATCTGCTCGATGAACCGCAGCTCGTAGCCGCGCTCGAGGCACCAGCGGAGGAGCTCCGCGGCGGCCTCGTCGTTGATCCCGCGCAGCAGCACCGCGTTCACCTTGATGTCGAGGCCGGCGTCGTGTGCGGCCGACAGTCCGGCGATCACCTTGTCGAGGAACGGGCGGCGGGTCACGGTGGTGAAGACGTCGGGGTCGACGGTGTCGAGCGACACGTTCACGCGCCGCAGTCCGGCGTCGTACAGGCCCTGGGCGCGGTGGGCGAGACCGATCGCGTTCGTGGTGAGCGAGAGCTCCGGGGCGTCGGGCAGCGCGGCGCACCGGGCGATCACGTCGACCAGGTCGTGCCGGAGCATCGGCTCCCCGCCCGTGAACCGGACCTTGCGGACGCCGAACCGCGACGAGCCGATCCGGACCAGCCGCTCGATCTCGGTCGCCGTCATCAGGGCCTCGTCGGGGGCGAACGGCAGTCCGGCCGCGGGCATGCAGTAGGTGCAGCGCAGGTTGCAGCGCTCGGTCAGCGACACCCGCAGGTCGACCGCACGCCGCCCGAACCGGTCGACGAGCCCGGCGGGAGCCGGGTCCACGGAGCCGGTCGTGCCGAGCAGGATCGCGGGTGCCATGGTCGTCAGCGTACGTGTTCCACACGCCGGAACGACAGCCGCTCCCACCACCGCCGCCACTCCGACCGCTCCGTGCGCAGCAGCGTGACGACCACGATGACGGCCACGGCCGCGAGCAACCACCACCGGTAGGCATCCGCTGACGGCCACACTCCGCGCAGCGCGATGGCGAGCCCGATCGAGAGCCACTCCCACCGGCCGGACAACACCACGAACGGGATGAGCAGCAGCGCGTACCAGGGGTAGCGCGGGGTCACTGCGAGGAAGGTCACGCCGATCATCAGGACCTCGCCGGACCACGGCCGTGACGGGTCGGACAGCCGCCACGCCACGAACGCGGCGGCCAGCACCAGGAGCCCGACCACCACCGTCCCCGCGTCGCCCTTGACCACGAGCGACACCAGCGCGAACCGGGAGCCGTCCTCGTAGCCCTCTTCGCTCAGGTAGCCGGGCAGGTACCCGAGCACGTCGAGCCCGGTCGTCAGCACGTAGGGCACGTAGAGCAACCCGAACACCGCGATGCCGATCGGGATCGCCCACCACGCCCGACCGCGGCCGAGCAACGGCGGGTACACGATCGCCGGGATGAGCTTCGTCGCGGTCGCAGCCCCGAGCGCGATGCCGCCCCAGATCGGTCGCCCGAACGCGACGAGCACGACACCGGCCGTGGCGAGTGCGGCTCCGACGACGTCGACGTGCGAGTTGGTGACCGCCTCGGACGCGACGAGCGGCGACCAGGCCCAGAGCGTCGCCCACCAGGTCGGCCGGCCGATCCGGCGGAGCACCAGGACGAGCCCGACGGTCACACCGAGCGACACGAGCAGCCCGGCGACCTGGAACGGCAGGTACTGCGCGCTCGCCGGCACGAAGAACCGCACGGCGGCGAACCAGAGCTGGGCTATCGGCGGGTAGATCGTCGTCACGTCGGGCCGGTTGATCGCGGTGCAGTGTCCGTCCGCACCGTCGCCGAGCCCGCGGAACCGGGGCTTGATGTCGTCGCACGTGCCGTTGACCTTCTCGGGGAACAACCAGTCGGGTCGGAGACCGGACAGTGCCGTGGACTGGGGGGTGTGCGCGTAGGGGGAGACACCGGCATGCTGGACGATGCCGTCCCACGCGTACCGAGCGGAGTCGGTGCTCGTGTTCGGCGGGCCGACCAGCGCGGCGATGCCGATCACCACCGCTCCGCCGATGACCATGGTGGTCATCCACCGGACGGGCACGAAACGCACCGCGAGCACGGCGATGACGAAGACGGTCCAAGCGATCAGCGTCCACGCAACGAATGCAGAACGATGGCCCGATCGGAGGAACCCCAGATGCGTGACGCCGACGGCGATGACGCCCGACAGGGCGAGTACCCCCACGACGGCCAGCACCGTGCCGATCCGGGCGGCGGTGCCGTCGGCCAAGGACGGTCGGAAGGCACGCAGTCGGTCGCTCATGGTCCGTCGATGCTATCCGGCGTCCAGCGCCTGCTGCACGACGGACGAGCAGCTCTGGCGTCCCCCAACCGCAACGCCCGCTCGGCGGTGGTGCTCGGGCGCCTGCTCGGCATCGCGTTCCTGATCTGCTTCGGCACCGGGATCTACAGCCACCTGCTGCAGGAACCGCTCGGCTGGATGCGGTTCCCGACCCGTCCGACGCAGCTGTACCAGTTCACGCAGGGCCTGCACATCACGACCGGCATCGCGATCATCCCGCTGCTGCTCGCCAAGCTCAACACCGTCATGCCCGCCCTGGTGCAGGTGCCGCCGGTGCGCGGTGTGCTGCACCTGCTCGAGCGGCTGTCGATCGCGGTGCTCGTGTCCGCGTCGATCATCCAGGTCGTCACCGGACTGCTCAACACCTACCAGTGGTACCCGTGGCCGTTCCCGTTCCGGCAGGTGCACAACGCGATGGCCTACGTGATCATCGGGTCACTGTCCATCCACATCGCCGCCAAGCTGCCGGTCATCGCCCGCTACTGGCGGAAGCGCGACTCCTACGACGCGCACGGCCGGTTCGTCGCGGATCCCGCGTCCGGCAGTGAACTGCTCCCACCCGGCCGGGAGGCCCGACATGAGGCTGCCCCGAGCACTGCGGTCTCCGAGACCGCCGGGTCCACCGCCCCCGGCCTGCTGGGCCGCGTGTTCCGCTGGATCGACGGCGTCGACGCCGCCCCGAGCGGCGGCGCCGAGTCTCGGCCCACCGGACCGGACTCGGCCCCGGAAACCCGCGAGGTGGCCGAGGAGCCGAGTCTCGGCCAGCCGGAGGCCGATGCGGCGGAGCCGAGCGGGGCCTCCAGGCGGACGCCGGACGCAGCTGTCGGACGACGTGAGCGGATCGCCCGACGCGGGTTCTTCGCCGGCGTGACGGCGGCGACCGTCGGCGTCGTCGCGCTCACGGCGGGGCAGTCCTCGAAGCTCGCGGAACCGTTCAACGTGTTCGGCGCCCGCGGCCGCGGCATCGGCGCGAACGGACTGCCGGTCAACCGGACCGCGCGTGCGGCCGGTGTGCTCGCCAGCGCGACCGCCGCCGACTGGACACTCACCGTCGTCGGCCACGACGTGAGCCGGACGTTCGTCCGGGCGGAACTCGTCGCACTCGGCACCGCGCAGGTCGACCTGCCGATCTCGTGCGTCGAGGGGTGGAGCCAGATGGCGACCTGGAAGGGCGTGCGGATGCGCGACCTGCTCGACGCCGTGCAGGCGCCGCAGGGGTCGCACGTGCGGGTGACGAGCCTGGAACGGCACGGCGGCTACCGGATCATGGACATGGGGCCGGAGTACGCCGAGGACCCGACGACGCTCATCGCCCTCGAGCTGAACGGTGCGACGCTCGACCTGGACCACGGGTTCCCGGCGCGGATCATCGCTCCCGGGCGGCCCGGCGTGCTGCAGACCAAGTGGATCGAGAAGATCGAGGTGCTGCGGTGAAGGCCGCGCGGATCGTGCTCGTGGTGATCGGCGTGCTGGTCATCGCCTTCGGGGCGTCCGTGCTCGTGACGTCCGTCAAGCCGAACCGCATCGGCGGGCTCGGGGTGTGGCTGCTCGCGGCGGTGGTGCTGCACGACGCGGTCCTGTCGCCGTTCGTGGTCGGTGCCGGGCTGCTGCTGCGTCGGGCCGGACGCTCGCTGCGGGCCTGGGTGCTCGTCGTCGTGCAGGCGGCGATCGTGCTCGGCAGCGTGCTCGCCCTGGTGGTCCTGCCGGAGATCGCGGCCAAGGACCACGGGCAGAAGAACCCCACCGTGCTGCCGTTCGACTACGGTACGCGGCTGCTGCTCGTCGAGGGGGCGTTGCTCGTCGTCGTGGTGGTGGTGCTCGTGGTCGGGGTGGTGCTGGCCCGTCGGAGTCCGTCCGGGCCGTCCGGGCCGTCCGGTCCGTCCGGTCCGTCCGGTCCGTCCGGTCCGTCCCGTCCGTCTGGTCCGTCCGGTCCGTCTGGTTCGTCCGCCGTGCGCACCACTGGTTGACGGGACAACCTTTCGGTATGATCAGGTCATGACCGACGAGACCCCGTGGCTCACCCGCGAGCAGCTGCGCGCGTGGATGAAGCTCGTCGCCGTCATGGAACTCCTGCCGGCGGCGCTCGACCAGCAGCTGCAGCGCGACGCCGACCTGACGCACTTCGACTACATGGTCATCGCGATGCTCTCCGAGACCGACACCCGGACCCTGCGGATGTCGGCGCTCGCCTCGGCCACGAACGCCTCGTTGCCGCGGCTGTCGCACGTGGTGTCCCGCCTCGAGAAGCGGGGGCTCGTGACCCGGTGCCCGTCGACCTCCGACCGCCGGGCCACCGACGTCCGCCTGACCGACGCCGGCTACGCCACCATCGTCGAGGCTGCTCCGGACCACGTCCGCACCGCCCGCCGGGTGGTCATCGACGCGCTCTCCGACGAGCAGGTCGCGCAGCTCGACGGCATCGCGGCGTCGCTCCTGACACGGCTCGACCCCGAGGGGCGCTTCGCGGCGCTCACCTACCCGCGCGAGGACGACGACACCGCGATCTGCGAGGCTCGGTTGACGGGAACGGCGTCCGACTGACGCCGGTCGTGGCCCTCGTCACGCTCGCTCGGCTGTGCCCGTCCCTGCAATAGGCTCGCCGCATGACCGACCCCGCCGCGCCGTCCGACACGTACTCCTACCTCGGACCCGCCGGCACCTTCACCGAGGCGGCCCTGAAGCTCGTCGAGGCCGCCGCCGGCAAGCCCTGGCGGAGCGTCAACAACGTCGGTGAGGCCCTGGACGACGTCATGTCCGGCCGGTCGATCGGGGCCGTCATCGCGATCGAGAACAGCGTCGACGGCGGGGTCAGCGCCACGCAGGACGCCCTGGCCAGGATCCCCGGCGTGCGGATCGTGGGGGAGTACCTGGTCCCGGTCGACTTCGTGCTCGTCGCCCGGCCCGGCACGACCCTGGCCGACGTCCGCACGGTGAACGCACACCCCGTCGCCTACGCGCAGACCCACAACTGGCTCGAGGCGAACCTGCCCGGCCACGGCCACATCCCGGCGTCGTCGAACGTGGCCGCAGCGCTCGCCCTGCTCGAGGCGAACCCCACCGCCGACGCCGCCGTCGCGCCGCCCGGCATCACCGACCACCACGACGTCGTCGTGCTCGCATCGTCCATCGGCGACAACGCCTCGGCGGTCACCCGGTTCGTGCTCGTGTCGAAGACCCTGGCGCTGCCCGAACCGACCGGCGCCGACAAGACCAGCGTCATCGTCGAGCTGCCCGCCGACCACCCCGGCGCCCTGGTCGACATGCTCGAGCAGTTCGCGACGCGGGGCATCAACATGGGGCTGCTGTCGTCACGCCCGATCGGCGACGAGCTCGGCCGCTACCGGTTCGTCATCGACCTCGACGGGCACGTGCGCGACGAGCGGGTCGCGGACGCGCTGCTCGGCCTGCGTCGGTTCAGCCCGCGCGTGACGTTCCTCGGGTCGTACCCGCGTGCCGACGGTGCCCGCCCCGAGGTTCCGGCGCGCTACTCGGACGCCGCGTTCGTCGAGGCGCGCGACTGGCTGCGGGCCATCGTGTCGGGCGAGCCCGGGGCGCGGTAGCGCGGCGCGGTGGGGCGCGGCGCGGCGCGGTGCGGCGCGGTGCGGTGAAGCCGTGTGGTGCGAGGTTCCGTAGTCCGTGGGAGCCCGCGGCCCTCGCACGGACCACGGAACCTCGCACGGGGCGTCCGGAGCCCGAGCGACAGGGTCAGGGCACCTGGCGCGAGCCGTGGCGGTCGTCCGCCGGGTCCGGCACGCGCACGGAGAGTCCCATCGGGTCGATCCGCGAGCGGAAGGCGATGACCTCGCCCACCGGGTCGCCGTCGATCTCGAACTCGTCGGGTCGCTCGAGCCGTGCCGTGAACTCCTGCCCGCGCAGGTAGCGCAAGGGGCGTTCCTCGCGGGACTTCGAGACGATCTTCTGGCCGACGGCGGTCTTGCCGAGGGTCGAACGACGGAAGGCCCGCAGGATCCCGTTCTCCCAGAACACCCGGGCGCCGATCCGAACCCAGCCGAAGAACCCGCGCGGACGCATGACGGCGATGTCGAACACGCCGTCGTCGATCTCGGCGTCCGGTAGCAGGATCGCGCCGGCCTGCAGCATGCCGCAGTTGCCGACGATCAGGGAGTGCGCGCGGAGCGAGCGGTTGCCGTCGTCGTCGAGCTGGTACCGGAACTCGAACGCGTTCGCGTCGCGGACCGACCGGAACAGGGAGTCGACGTACGCCAGCCAGCCGACCTTCTTCTTCAGCTCGGGACGCGTGTTCACGAGCATCCGGGCGTCGAGCCCGAGGCCCGCCATCACCAGGAAGCCGAAGCGTTCGCGCTCACCGCCGGGGCGCTCGACCTTGAGCATGCCGAAGTCGATCTTGCGGTCGTCGCCGTGGAAGATCGTCCGGACGCTCGCGCCGAGGTCGTCGAGGGGCAGCTTCATGTTGCGGGCGAGCAGGTTTCCGGTGCCGCTCGGCAGCAGTGCGAGGGTCGAACCGGCCTCGTGCACGACCTCGGCGACCGCGCGGACCGTGCCGTCACCACCGGCCGCGGCGACGACGTCGGCACCGGCCTCGATCGCGGCGCGGGCCATGCCGCCGCCCGGGTCCTGTTCCGACGTCTCGAACCACAGGGTGTCGGCCCAGCCGGCTTCCTGCTGCTGTTCTTCGACGGTGCGCTTGAGGGTCGGCAGGTGGACCTTGACCGGGTTGTAGACCACCGCGGCCGTCCGCTGCTCGGTGGGGAGGGCGTCCTGATCCGCGGGCGCGGTCTCCGAAGGGGTCGACATGCCTCCACGGTACCGATCGAGGCTGCGTGCGGTTGCCCCCGTCTAGGATGGGGCGGTGATCGATCCACAGCTGCTTCGCGACAACCCGGACGTCATCAAGGCTTCACAGCAGGCGCGCGGTGCCTCCGTGGCCGTCGTCGACGAAGCCGTCGCCGCCGATTCCGCCCGCCGCAGTGCGATCACCTCGTTCGAGTCGCTCCGCGCCGAGCAGAACGCCTTCGGCAAGACCGTCGCCAAGGCCCCGAAGGACGAGAAGGCCGCGCTCGTGCAGCAGGCGCAGGCGCTCGCCGCGAAGGTCAAGGAGGCGCAGGCCACCGTCACCGCGGCCGAGGACACCTTCAACACCGTCGTCCGCGGGATCCCGAACGTCGTGCTCCCCGGGGTGCCCGAGGGCGGCGAGGACGACTTCGTCACGCTCCGCACCGTCGGCACCAAGCCCGAGTTCGACTTCGAGCCGAAGGACCACGCCGACCTCGGCGAGCACCTCGGCATCATCGACATCCCGCGTGGCGTGAAGGTCTCCGGATCGCGCTTCTACTTCCTGCGCGGCATGGGCGCCCGGCTCGAGATCGCGCTGATGTCGCTCGGCCTCGACCGTGCGATCGCCGCCGGCTTCGAGCCGCTCATCACCCCGACGCTCGTCCGCCCCGAGACGATGGCCGGCACCGGGTTTCTCGGCGAGCACGCGGCCGAGGTCTACCGGCTCGAAGCCGACGACCTGTACCTGACCGGTACGAGCGAGGTCGCCCTCGCCGGGTTCCACGCCGACGAGATCCTGCCGCTCGAGGAAGGACAGGCCCACCGCTACGCCGGCTGGTCGACCTGCTACCGCCGCGAGGCCGGTTCGGCGGGCAAGGACAACCGCGGCATCCTCCGCGTGCACCAGTTCAACAAGCTCGAGATGTTCGCCTACGTGCACCCGGACCAGGCCGAGGCCGAGCACGAGCGCCTCGTCGCCCACCAGGAGCAGATGCTCCAGGACCTCGGGCTCCACTACCGCGTGATCGACGTCGCCGCCGGTGACCTCGGCACGAGCGCGGCGAAGAAGTACGACATCGAGGCGTGGGTCCCGACGCAGGGCACGTTCCGCGAGCTCACCTCGACGTCGAACTGCACGACGTTCCAGGCCCGCCGCCTCGACATCCGCTACCGCACCGAGAGCGGCAAGACCGCTCCGGTCGCCACCCTGAACGGCACCCTCGCCACCACCCGCTGGATCGTCGCGATCCTCGAGACCCACCAGCAGGCCGACGGTTCCGTGGTCGTGCCCGAGGTCCTGCGCCCCTACCTCGGTGGCGTCGAGGTGATCGAGCCCCGATGAGCACCCAGGGACGGTTCGTGGACGGCACCTCGCAGGGCGCGGGCAGCGACGCGCCCGCCCGCACCAAGCGCTGGCTGGTCGCGCTCGACATCGACGGCACCACCATGCGTGAGGACGGTGTCATCACCGAGGCAGTCATCGCCGCCGTCCGTGACGCCGAGGCCGCCGGCCACGAGGTCATGCTCTCGACCGGCCGCAGCGAGGGCATGACCGTGCCCCTGCTCGAGACCCTCGGCATCCGGCCGAAGTACCTGGTGTGCGCGAACGGTGCGCTCATCCTGGCCCGCCGCGCCGACGGCTCCTACGTGCGCGAACACGTCGAGCGGTTCGACCCGTCCGAGGTGCTGCAGACCATCCACGGAGCGCTCGAGAACGCGGCGTTCGGCGTCGAGGACGAGACCGGGCACTTCCTGTTGTCCGGCAACTTCCCCGACGACACGATGACGGTGGAGGGCGAGCACGTGCCGTTCGAGCAGCTGCTCGGCGTCGAGGCCACCCGCGTCGTCGTCATCTCGCCCGGCCACGACACCGAGGACTTCCTGCAGATCGTCGAGCAGATGGGCCTGCACAAGGTCTCGTACTCCGTCGGCTGGACGTCGTGGCTCGACATCGCTCCCGAGGGCGTGACGAAGGCCACCGCGATGGAGCGCGTGCGCGAGTGGCTCGACATCCCGCGTTCCCGCGTCTTCGCCGCGGGCGACGGCCGCAACGACATCGACATGCTCCGCTGGGCCTCGACCTCCGGTCGCGGGGTCGTCATGGGCCAGGCCCCCGACGACGTCGTCGACGCCGGCAACGAGCTCACCGGTGGCATCACCGACGACGGCCTGGCAGCGGCGCTCGACTCCCTGCCCCGCTAGTCCGCGCTCGCGCGCACCCCTGCCTGGAGGCCCGGGTAGACTTCCCGGGACGCGATCACGTCTCGCCACGTGGTCGCGTCACTGGAGGGTTGTCCGAGCGGCCGATGGAGCCTGTCTTGAAAACAGGTGGGCAGAGATGTCTCGTGGGTTCGAATCCCACACCCTCCGCGATGGACACACGGTTGCGCCCACTCCGCCTCGACGACGCGGCCGTCCTGGCTGCGGTCATCACCGAGAACGCCGACCACCTGCGGCCGTGGGAACCGGCGCGAGCCCCGTCGTACTACACGGAGTCCGGGCAGCGGGACGTCATCACGCAGGCTCTCGCCGCGCAGCGCGCGGGCAACGCGGTGCCGTTCGTCATCGAGTCGACCGACGGGGAACTCCTCGGGCGGATCACGCTGAGCGGCGTCGCCCGCGGTGCCCTGCAGTCGTGCGCGATGGGGTACTGGATCCGCGCCGACCGTACCCGCCAGGGCCACGCGTCCCGTGCCGTCCGCGCGGCCGCCGATCATGCGTTCGACGTGCTCCGACTGCACCGCGTGCAGGCTGAGACCCTGCCCGAGAACGTCGGCTCGCAGCGCGCGCTCGAGTCGGCGGGCTTCACCCGCTACGGCTTCGCGCCGGAGTACATCAAGATCGACGGGGTCTGGCGCGACCACGTCATGTTCCAGCTCCTCGCGCCGACGCCGGCCCCGTGATCGAGGTCGTCGAGTACCGAACGACCTGGCCCGAGCGGTTCCGGCAGCTGTACGACGCGTACGCCGCCGCGCTCGACGACGCCGACGTGCCGTTCCGGAGCATCGAGCACGTGGGCAGCACGTCCGTGCCGGGCTTGGCGGCGAAGCCCGTTCTCGACGTCGACGTCGTGGTGGACACTCCCGACGTCCCGGCTGCAGTGGCGGCGATGGCGACGATCGGCTTCGAGCCGCGCGGTGAACTGGGGGTCCCGGGGCGGCAGGCGTTCCGGGCTCCGGAGCGCTTCGCCCCGACGAACACCTACGTCGTCGCAGCCGGGTCGCTCGCGCTGCGGAACCACCTGGCCGTCCGCGACGTGCTGCGTGCCGACCCGGCGCTCCGCGACGAGTACGCCGCCGTGAAACGCCGGGCGGCCACCGAGGCCGAGGACATCGACGACTACATCGAGCGCAAGAGCGAGGTGCTGGGCCGGATCCTGCGGGCCGGTGGCCTGGCTGACGACGAGCGCGCCGCCATCACCGCCACGAACCGTCGGATCACCGACCGCGGCGCGGGCGGCTGACGCGATCGGGGCGGGTGACGGTTCTGGTTCAGGAACCCGGGTGTTCGTGAACCAGAACCGTCACCGTCCCGACGAGAACAAGTCTCAGGCGCTGGCGAGCATCGGGTAGAGCGCGGTGAGCGGGGCGCTCAGGCCGGCACGGACGTCACGGCTGACCTGGTCGGCGAGGACCTCGTGCTCGCCGGCCTCGAACGCGTCCTAGGTCGACCGGACGATGTCGGCGGGGTCGGACTTCTCGACGTCGAGCCCCTCGGTCATGCCGGTGTCGGTGTAGCCGAGGTGGGCGCCGACGATCTGTGTGCCCTGCGGAGCGAGCTCGAGGCGCAGGGAGTTCGTGATCGACCAGAACGCGGCATTCGACGCCGAGTACGCGCCGGCGAGGGCGACCCACGTCGATCAACGCGCCGTTGGCGATCGAGGGGGCGAAGGCCTTGGCGACGCGGAGTGCAGCGAAGACGTTGGTGGCGAAGATGCGCTCGACCTCTTCGACGGAGACGTCGACGAGTGGGTCGGAGCCTGGAGACCGGCGATGCGGTCGAGGCCGCCGCCGTGAGGGTGGGCGCCCAGCAGCGCATCCCGACCGCCCGCCTCCGCGCCGGCATAGAGGACGCATCCGCTTCGTGACGCGGTTGTGTGTGATGCCGATAGTCATCGATGTGAGAGAACGAGATCGAATCGACATCGAGTCCGAGCAGGAACGCTGGGAGCGGTTCATGCCCAAACGGACGAACGGGCGCGTACCAACCGAGGCCGACGTCATTGCGTACTTGCAGGCAGCGAACGACGCGGATCTGCGGCAGAAGGTCCTCGGAGAATTGCGAGATCGGTCTCAGCTCGGTCCGGGCATGTTCCTGCAGCTGCTTGGGGCGGGGACGGCAATGTTCGCAGTCTTGGCGACGACGGCAGCATCAGTCATCTCATCGATTGCGGCATCGGATTCCGAAACCGCCTTCGAGTTCAGCATCGTGTTCTACGTCGCGATCGTCACCGCGACCGTGATTCTCTTCGTGGTTTGTTTTCTGAGCGCCATCCTTCGGCAACTGAAGTCGAGGGTCGCTGCCGTATGGCTGGCCGCCTACGAAGAGGCGGAACGCAGGCCATGGTGGAAGCGAGTGCGGAGCAGCATGCCGGTGAACGCAACCAGCTGACGGGCCGGAGGCCCGTGGCGGCCCCGTCCGTAGCCTCCAGGCTGTCCTTGGGTGCGTCAGCGACGCACGTCGCACCCGCAACTCGCGCCGAGGACCAACTCGGCCGGCACTAGGTCGCGGTGCCACTGGTTGTCGGCGTTGAGGCCGAGCACGCGGTCGACCGCGGCGACCGCCATCGTCTCGATCGGCTGCCGGACCGTGGTGAGCTGCGGGTTCGTGTAGTCCGCCTCGGCCGCGCCGTCGAACGACACGATCGCGACGTCCTCGGGGACGCGCAGACCGAGTTCCCACAGTGCACGCATCACGCCGATCGCCTGCATGTCGGAGCTGACGAAGACGGCTCGGGGGCCGGTCTCGTCCGCGAACATGCGGAGGCCGGCTTCGTAGCCACCGCGCCGGGTGAAGTCGGTGCGGACGATGGGGCCGTCGGGCAGGCAGGCCTGGCGCAGGGCGCGCATCCAGCCCTGCTCGCGGAGCTCCATCGAGCCGGTGTGCCCCATCACGAGGCCGATCGAGCGGTAGCCGTGCTCGACCAGGTGTTGCGTGCCGTCGAGGGCGCCGCGCAGGGCGTCGACGCCGATGCTGGCGTACTCGGGGACCTCGAAGAACGTGTTGAGCAGAACCATCGGCAGGCCGGGGTCGGTGACGGTCGACAGGTCCGGGTGGGTCATGATGCTCGTCACGATGATGCCGTCGACCTGGCGGGCGGAGAGGCTGCGGAGCCGCTCCCGTTCCTGGGCGGCGTCGCCGTCGCTGTTGGCGAGCAGGACGTCGTAGCCACGTGCAGCGGCGGCGTGGGTGACCGCGACGGCGAGCTCGGACCAGAACGGGTTGTCGAGTTCGGGCACGATCAGGCCGAGCATCTTCGACGAGCCGGTGCGCAGGGCCTGGGCGCTCGCGTTCGGACGGTAGCCGAGGACGCGGATGGCCTCGCGCACCCGGGCGGCGGTGGCGGCGGCGACGGGGCGCGGTCCGTCGTGCACGACGTAGCTGACGACGGAGGTGCTGACCCCCGCGTAGCGGGCGACGTCCGCACGGGTGACCGCCCTCGGGTTCGTCGGGACGGTCACGGCAGCCACCTTCGTCGGGTCCGGGAGCGTCGTTCGGGTGCCGGCCCACGACGGACCGGCACCCGAACGACACGTGTTACTCGGACGCGATCGTAGCCGACGACGTGCTGCCTGCTGCCGTCGGTGCGCTTGCCGTCGCAGCGCTCGTCGTCTCCGGGGCGTCGCCGAAGTCCGGCACCTCGAGCCGGGCGCCGCCCTGCAGCGCGGACTGGTGGGCGATGATGCCCGGCAGGGTGAAGCGCGCGGCGGTCCAGGCGTTCACCGGCGGCAGGGTCCGGTCGACGACGGCACGGACGAAGTCGTCGGCGAGGAACTGGTGGCTGCCCTCGTGTCCGGTCGGCACGCCGTCGTACTCGGCGGGCAGGCGGTCGGTGTCGTGCACCTCGGCGTAGCCGGAGACGAACGCGTCGCGCAGGGACGGGTCGACGTCGGCCAGGCGCGGGTCGTCGAGGGACATCGTCGCCTGGGTGTCGATCTTGTCGCTGATGTCGTACGAGTCCTCCTTGTCCTGCCAGACGCTGGTCTTCGCGAGCTGCTCGAAGCTGGCCTCGGTGCCGAAGTAGCGGAAGCGCGACTCACGGATGTGCGACGGGTAGCCGACGCGACGCATCTCGTTGATGCGCATGACGCCGCCGTTGTCGAGCTCGAACAGGGCGGTGGCGTTCGAGAAGTCGTTGTCGAACTGGCTGACGTCCTTGTCGAAGACGCCGTCGCCGCGGTCGTCCTTGACACCGATGCAACTGACGCTGACCGCGTGCCCGGGGATCGCACCGAGGACCCCGCCGACCGAGTGCGTCGGGTAGAGCATGGGCGGGTAGCTGGCGGTGCGCTTCCACTCGTCGCCCCCGCTGTACTGGTACGCGGCGTAGAAGCCGAGGTCCATGTCGTGCACGTAGTCGCCCTCGGCGTAGAACACCCGGCCGAAGGCACCGGCGGCGACCTGCTCGCGGGCGAACACGGTCGCGGGGTTGTAGTAGCTCGTCTCGCCCATCATGTAGGTCAGACCGGTCTCGCGGACCGCCTGGATGATGTCGCGGATCTCGTCGACGGAGATCGCCATCGGCACGGCGGAGTACACGTGCTTCCCGGCGCGCAGGGCCTTGACCACGAGCGGACCGTGGGTCCAGCGCTGCGTGAAGATCGCGACGGCGTCGACGTCCGAGGCGAGGACGGCGTCGAAGTCCGGGAACGTGCCGTCGAGGTGCTGCGTCTCGACGAGTTCGGACGCCCGCTCGTCGACGAGGTCCGTGACGTAGACGCGGTCGACGTCGGGGTGGAGCTTGAACAGCTTGGCGAACTGGGGGGCGAACTGGCCCGCGCCGACCATTCCGACAGAGATCATCAGTGACCTTTCCAGGGTGTGGGATGCGTCGCCGAGCGGGTCGCTCCGATGCGATCGAGCGCCATCCTGACACACGTGGTCTACACGTGACAACCCCGGTCCACAGCCCGGAAACCGGGTCTTGCGAGCGATGGTCCCCACGTGTAGATTCCCGGCTCACGGACTGCTGCACGTCAGTCCACCGCAGACGAAGGAGTCGCGATGGCAACCGAGAGCCCTGTGTCGTCACCCTTGACGACCGCCAGCACGAGACGGAGGAGTCGGTCCGCCGACCTCGCCCGTGCCCGCACCACCGCACCGAGCCGCCGCCCAAGGAACGACCTGTGGCTCGCGCTCGTCTTCATCGCCCCGGCAGCCGTCGGTTTCGCGGTGTTCCTGGCCTGGCCGACCGTGCGGGGCATCTACCTGAGCTTCACGTCGTACAACCTGCTCACCGAGCCCGAGTTCACCGGCCTGCAGAACTACGCCCGCCTGGTGCAGGACTCGATCTTCTGGCACTCGATGGTGGTGACCGTCGAGTACGTGCTCATCAACATCGTCATCCAGACCGTCGTCGCGCTGTTCATCGCCGTGATGATGCACCGCCTGACCAAGTCGACCTTCGTGCGCGGCATCGTGCTCGCGCCGTACCTGGTGTCGAACGTCGTCGCCGCCCTCGTCTGGCTCTGGATCCTCGACACCCAGCTCGGCATCGGCAACGAGATGCTCGCCGCACTCGGGCTCGACCGCATCCCGTTCCTGCAGAGCGACGTCTGGGGCATCCCCTCGATCGCGCTCATCAACGTCTGGCGGCACGTCGGCTACACGGCGCTGCTCATCTTCGCCGGCCTGCAGTCGCTGCCCGAGACCGTGTACGAGGCCGGACGCATCGACGGAGCGAGCGAGTGGAAGATGTTCTGGCGCATCACGGTGCCGCTGCTCCGCCCCATCCTGTCCCTGGTGCTGATCATCACCGTGATCGGTTCGTTCCAGGTGTTCGACACCGTCGCCGTCACCACGCAGGGCGGCCCCGCGAACGCCACGAACGTCGTGCAGAACTACATCTACAACCTGGCGTTCGGCCGGTTCCAGTTCGGCTACGCGTCCGCGGTCTCGGTCGCGCTCCTCATCGTCCTCAGCATCATCACGATCATCCAGTACCGCCTCACCCGCTCGGGTGAGTCCGACCTGGACTGAACGGAAGCGCCATGACCACGACACTCACCCGTTCCGTCACCACGTCCCGCCCGCCGCGGATGGGCGCCGGCCACCGTCGTCGCCCGTCGCTCGGCCGGGTGCTCGCCTGGGTCGCGATGATCCTCGTCATCGTCGTCACCCTGTTCCCGTTCTACTGGATCCTGCGCACCGCGCTGTCGTCGAACACCGCGATCAACTCTGACCCCACCTCGCTGCTGCCCGTCGGGTTCAGCCTGGGCGGGTTCGAGCGGGTCTTCGGCCTGCAGTCCACCGAAGAGGCGTTGGCCCAGGGCGGCTCCGGCGCCGCGCTGAACTTCTGGCGGTACCTGCTCAACTCGATCCTGGTGTCGACGCTCGTCACCGTCGGCCAGGTGTTCTTCTCGGCGGCGGCCGCCTACGCCTTCGCCCGGCTGCGCTGGCCCGGTCGCGACAAGGTGTTCGGGGTGTTCCTGGCCGGGCTGATGGTCCCCGCGATCTTCACGCTGCTGCCGAACTTCACGCTCATCAAGCAGCTCGGGCTCGTCGACAACCTGCTCGGCATCGCCCTGCCGACGATGTTCATGACCCCGTTCGCGGTGTTCTTCCTGCGGCAGTTCTTCCTCGGCATCTCGAAGGAGGTCGAAGAGGCGGCGCTCATCGACGGCGCCGGCAAGGTGCGCGTGTTCTTCCGGCTCGTCATCCCGATGGCGGCCGCCCCGATCGCCACCCTCGCCGTGTTGACGTACATCACGAGCTGGAACGACTACTTCTGGCCGCTCATGGTGTCGTACACCGACAACTCTCGGGTGCTGACCGTCGCGCTCGGCGTCTTCAAGTCGCAGACCCCGCAGTCCGGCACCGACTGGGCCGGGCTGATGGCCGCGACCCTGGTGGCGGCGCTCCCGATGATCCTGCTGTTCGGCGTCTTCGCCAAGCGGATCGTCAACTCCATCGGCTTCTCCGGGATCAAGTGACCCGGCTGTCGGACAGGACGAACACCATGACGAACCAACTGACCCGCCGCACGCTCTTCGCCGGCGGCGCCTCCGCCCTGGCCCTCGGCGCGCTCGCCGCCTGCTCGTCGCCCGGTCGCCGCACGACGAACCGGTCGGGTGCGCGCACCGTGAGCTACTGGCTCTGGGACGCCAACCAGCAGCCCGCGTACCAGGCCGTCGCCGACGCGTTCCACCGCGCGAACCCGGACATCACCGTGCAGATCACCCAGCTCGGGTGGAACGACTACTGGACCAAGCTCACCGCGGGCTTCATCGCCGGCACCGCGCCCGACGTCTTCACCGACCACCTGACGAAGTTCCCGCAGTACGCCGACCTCGACGTGCTCTACAAGCTCGACGAACTCGACGCCACGAAGAGCATCCGCGACGACGACTACCAGTCCGGGCTCGCCGAACAGTGGAAGGGCCAGGACGGCCACCGCTACGGCTCCCCGAAGGACTGGGACACCGTCGCGATGTTCTACGACGAGAAGGCGATGGCGAAGGCGGGGGTCTCCGCCGAGGAGCTCGGGTCGCTCGAGTGGAACCCGGACGACGGCGGCACGTTCGAGCGGATGCTCGCGCGGCTGACGGTGGACTCGAAGGGCCGACGCGGCGACGAGGACGGCTTCGACAAGGACGACGTCGCCGTCTACGGCATCTCGTCGAACGGCTCGGGCGGTGACGGCTTCGGACAGACCCAGTGGTCGCCGTTCACCGGATCGGTCGACTGGTTCTACACGAACGAGAACCCGTGGGGCGACAGGTTCCGCTACGACGAGCGGGTCGTGCAGGACACCCTCGCCTGGTACTACCGGCTGGCCGAGAAGGGCTACATGGCGAAGTACGGGGTGTTCTCCACCACGACCGGGCCCGAGGTCCAGCTCGGCGCCGGCAAGTGCGCGCTGTCCTTCAACGGCTCGTGGATGATCGGCTCGTACCTGGGCATGGAGGACCTCGACGTCGCGGTCGCGCCCACGCCGATCGGCCCGTCGGGTCACCGTGCCTCGATGTTCAACGGGCTCGGCGACTCGATCACGAAGCAGGCGAAGGACCCCGAGGCCGCGGCGAAGTGGGTGGCGTTCCTGGGCAGTGATGAGGCGCAGCGGATCGTCGGCGAGAGCGGCATCGTGTTCCCGGCCCGTCCCGCGGGCACCGAGGCCGCCGTGGCGTCGTTCCGGAAGCGCGGCCTCGACGTCTCGGCGTTCACCCGGCAGGTCGAGGAGGACACCACGTTCCTGTTCCCGGTCACGAAGAACCCCGCCGACGTGCAGGCGTTGCTGCAGCCCGCCTTCGACGACGTTTACGCGAACGGCAAGCCGATCTCGACGCTGACCGGGGTCAACGAGCAGGTCAACAACCTGCTCGCCCTCACCTGATCGACGCCCTGCTGGTCCGCCCGTCGTCCGCATGCCGCACCGTCCGGTGCGGTGTGCGGACGACGCGTTGACCGTGCCGCCGACCACGATCCAGACTGCAGGGGATGACTTCCCTCACCTCCCTCGTCTACATGTCCGTCGCCGTCGACGACCTGACCGACGACCAGCTGGTCGCCATGCTGCGCGAAGCGCGCCTCCGCAACCACGCGCTCGGCGTCTCCGGGCTCCTGCTCGCCAAGGGCGGCCGCTTCATGCAGGTGCTCGAGGGCCCGGTCTGGAGCGTCGAGGACCGCTTCGCCGCGATCGAGCGCGACCCGCGGCACACCGGCGTGAAGTCGCTGTCGCGTGAGTCCATCAGCACGCGTCGGTTCGACGGCTGGGCGATGGCGTTCGGCAGCCCGACCGGGGACGAGCTCCGTGACGAGCCCGGCTTCAGCACCTTCCTGAGCGACCGCACCGGTCTTCCGACCGGGGTGGCGGGCACGCCCGCCGACTGGCTGCTCCGCTGGTTCCGTGGGCGCGACCTGCAGGACCTGCCCGAGGAGCGCGTCACGCTCGGCCGGCACGCGGCCTGAGACGCACCACCCCTCGGACTGGGCCCACGCCGCCGGTTCCGGGCCGACGCGCCAGCGGCGGACCGGCCGTGCCGGTGGGGAGTGGCGCGGTGCCAGCTGGCACCGTCCCTCCAGACTGTGAGACTGGTCCCGTGGAACGACGTGAGCAGATCCTGGTGGCCGCGGCGGAGGAGTTCGACCGCGTCGGCTTCGCCGGCGCGACGATCGCGGGCATCGCCCGCACGGCGGGCGTCTCGCAGGGCACGCTGCACTTCCACTTCCCGACGAAGCTCGCCCTGGCGCTCGGCGTCATCGGCGAGCAGAACGCCCGCACCTTCGACGTCGTCAGCCACACCGACAGCTCGCCGGTCGCCGCGCTGGTCGGGGCGTCGCACGGCATCGCCGACCTGCTCCGGACCGATCCGATCGTACGGGCGGGGATCCGGCTGTCGCTGGAGCGCGGCGAGTTCCAGACCGCGACGCTGAGCTTCTACGAGCAGTGGATCGGCGGGATCGTCGACGTGTTCCGGTTGGCGATCGCGAGCGGGGAACTCCGGACGGACCTGACCGCGGAGCAGCTCGGATCAACGGTGGTGCCCTACTTCACCGGCGTGCAGCTCGTGTCCGACGTCCGGACGCGGCGCACCGACCTGATGCCGGCGGTGGCGACGATGTGGCGCGTGGTGATCGCGGCGACGGCGGACCCGAAGCACCGCGACCGGCTGCTCGCGGTCGTCGAGGACGCGTTCGGCGCTGACTGAACCGCTGGTACGGCGCTGCGGACGGGTGCGGCGCTGCCGGCGGGTCAGCGGTCGTGCAGCTCGCGGTCGCGGAACCACTTCAGCAGCCAGGCCGCACTGGTCCGGTCGAACGATCGCGGGAAGTCCATCGTGCCGGACAGGAACGGGCTGAAGCCGTCCTCCGAGCGGACGTCGTCGTCGTCCAGCGCCCGGTAGGCCATCGACCAGCCGTCGAAACGTCGGCGCTCGATGTCCTCGCGCACCAGTGACTTGACCTCACCGTGACGTCGGTCCTTCGCGATCACGTCGTACCGGTCCTGCACGCTCCACGCCGGCCCCTCGAGCAGCTGCATGAAGCGGCCGCCCTTGGCGAGCAGGAGTCCGGAGACCCCGAGCGCTTCGTTGCGCAGCCGGGACTCCGCGAGCAGCACCGCCATGGCCTGGTCGTCGAAGGGGACGACGGCACGGCTCATGTAGACGATGGAGACGAGCACTCCTCCATCCTGCTGGGTGGAAGGCCGCTGCGCGAAGTGGATGTCCGCAACGCGCCCTCCGGATCGGCGCTGCGGATCAGCCCTGCGGCAGCTCGTGTGCGGTGACGTCCTCGTTGCGCTTCTTCCGCCACGGGCGGGCCGGGGTGTTCGGACCGTCCCAGACCAGGATCGCGCCCCAGGCGGCGGCGAGCAGCGGCACCGAGATGATCGCGCCCGTGATGCCGGCCAGGACGGTGCCCGCGGTCAGACCGATCAGGATGACGAGGCCGTGCAGCTTGAGCGTGCGACCCATCAGGACCGGCTGCAGGAAGTTGCCCTCGAGCTGGTTGACGACGATCACGATGCCGATCACGAAGAGGGCCTGCACCGGGCCGAGGGCCACGAGCGCGACGAGGGCGGCGAGGATGCCGGCCGCGGTGGCACCGACGATCGGGATGAACGCCGTGATGAACACGATGACGGCCAGCGGCAGGGCGAGGGGGACGCCGACGATCGCGATGCCGACACCGATGCCGATCGCGTCGACCGCAGCGACGGTGGCGGTGCCGCGGACGTACCCGCCGAGGGTCGAGACGACCCGGTCGCCGACGCGGCGTGCGCGGGCGTAGCGCTCACCGGTGAAGGGGCGGAGCAGGAACTCCCAGATGCTCGGGCCGTCCTTCAGGAAGAAGAACAGCACGACGATCATCAGGACGAGCCCGGTCAGGAAGTTCGCGGTGGCCGAGGCACCGGCGAGGGCACCGGAGCCGAACTGCGCGCTCGTGACGAAGTCGGACGCCGACGCGACGGCGTCGTCGATCTGCTTGTCGGAGATCGAGAACGGCAGGTTCTTCGCGAACGTCTGCAGCTGCTGGAACCCGTCGACGGCGGACTTCTGCAGCTGTGCCCACTGGTTCTCGACCGCGACGACGATGAGCCAGCCGATCAGGCCCAGGACCGCGAGGACGCCGATGAGCACCGCGAGGGTGGCCAGCACCGACGGCACCCGGTGCTTGCGGAGCCACGACACCACGGGGTGCATGGCCGACGCGATGATGAGCGCGAGGAGCACGGGGATCGTGACGACGCTGAGGATGTTGCTCGCCCAGACGATGCCGGCGACGACCACCACGACGATGATGAGCTGCAGGCAGCGGGTCGCGAGGTGCCCGGCGGAGTCGGACCACGCGGCCTGGACCCTCGACGGAACGGGCGGAGCGGTCGGGCGTGGAGCGTCGCGGAAGAACGGCATGCCCGAGACGCTACCGACCGGACGGCCGACGCGCCGGTTCCGCCGGCTCGATCGTCCGCCCGGTGTCCTCTCCCCGCGTCGCCGGGGCGACCACGAACGCTGCGACCAGCAGGACGAGGGGCACGAGCATCGCCGTCTGCAGGCCGAGGTGCTCCCCGACGAACCCGAGCAACGGCGGCCCCACCAGGAACGCGATGTACCCGGCGGTGGCCACCACCGACACCCGGCGGTCGCCGTCGGAGGGGTGGTCGCCCGCGGCGGAGATCGACAGGGGGAACCCGAGGGCGATGCCGAGACCCCAGACGCCGGCCGCCGCCGCGGTGACGACCGGACTCGGTGACAGCACGACGAGCAGGACCCCCACCGCACCGACGGCTGCACAGACCCGGACGACCGGGGCGCGACCGAACCGGGCGACGAGCGGGGTGCCGGCCGCGCGACCGATGAGCATGGCCAGGGCGAACCCGGTGAACACGAGGGACCCGACGGACTCCGGAGCGTCGTGGTCGGTGGTCATCAGCAGCGGGAGCCAGTCGCTCGCGGCACCCTCGGCGAAGGCCATCGCCAGGGTGATCACGGCGATCATGGCGAGCTGCACGGTGAGGACGGAGCGGCGGGCTCCCCGACGGGTGCCCGGGGCATGGGCAGGCGCATCGGTGGGTGTGTCACGGGGCACCGGCCGCAGGTTCAGGGCCGCGAACACCGCCAGCGCGGCCATCACCGCGGCACCGACGAGCAGGTGCACCCCGACCGGGGTCCGCGCGGCCGTCATGGCGATGCCGACGACCCCACCGACCACGCTGCCGAGGCTGAAGCAGGCGTGCAGCACCGGCACGACCGGTCGTCCGATCTGCCGTTCGACCGCGGCGGCCTCGACGTTCAGCCCGATCTCGGCGACCCCCGCCCCGAAGCCGATCAGGAACAGCCCGGCCCAGACCCCGGCGGCGACCTGCGCCGGGGCGAGCAGCGCGACGAGCACCATGCCGACGACGGGCAGCGCGCCCCCGAGCAGGATGAGCGGGCGGTTGCCGAGCCGCCGCACCAGGGCCCCGGCACCGAGGATCCCGATCATCGACCCGATCGACAGCCCGAGCAGGACGAGGCCCATCGCCTCGATCGAGGCACCGAGCTCGTCGCGGATCGCGGGCGTCCGGGTGATCCACGTCGCGATCCCGAACCCGGTCACCGTCGACGTGGCGAAGAGTGCGAGTCGATGCCGCCCGGCCATGCCCCCATCTGATCGGTCCCCGGGCGGCCCGTCAAGGGCGACCGCGTCCCGCGCCTAGGATCGGGCGCATGGCGACCGTCCTCCTCGTCCGTCACGGACGCACCACCGCGAACGCCACCGGCGTCCTCGCCGGACGCACCGCCGGCGTGCGACTCGACGCCGTCGGCCGCACCCAGGCCGAGCGGACCGCGGAGCGCATCGCCGCGGTGCCCGTCGTCGCCGTGGTGTCGAGTCCGCTCGAGCGCTGCCGGCAGACGGCCCGTGCGATCCTCGACCGGCAGACCGACCGGCAGACCGACCGGCAGACCGGGTCACCCGCCTCGCTGATCGAGCGGGCCATCACCGAGGCCGACTACGGGCAGTGGCAGGGCCGGAAGCTCGCCGACCTGGCGAAGGAGCCCCTCTGGCGCACGGTGCAGGCGAACCCGAGCGCCGTCGTGTTCCCCGGCGGTGAGTCCATGCAGACGATGCAGTCCCGGGCCGTCGCGGCCGTCCGGCGCATCGACGCCGAGGTCGAGGCGGAGCACGGACCCGGCGCGGTCTGGGTCGCGGTGAGCCACGGCGACATCATCAAGAGCGTCCTGGCCGACGCGTTCGGCATGCACCTGGACCTGTTCCAGCGCATCGGCGTCGGCCCGGCCTCGGTGTCCGTCGTGCGCTACGGCGAGCACCGCCCCGAGGTCGTCGCGACGAACACCGAGTCGGGCGACCTGTCCTGGCTGCGCACCGCCCCGGCACCCAGCGGGGACGCCGCGGTCGGCGGCGGCGCGGGCCATCCGGAACCCGATGCGCACACCGGCACCGGGCGTCCGGCACCCGACGCGCCCGCGGGTCCTGCCCGACCCTGAACGGGCGGAGCCGAGCGCTCCTACAATGCGGGTATGCCCACCATCGTCCACGGCTTCGACTGGCCGGACCGCCTCGTCGTCGGCACCATCGGCCGTCCGGGTGAGCGCGCCTTCTACATCCAGGCCCGCTCCGGTCGACGCGTCACCAGCGTCGCGCTCGAGAAGGAGCAGACCGCCGTGCTCGCCGACAAGATCGACGAGCTCCTCGACGAGGTCGCGACCGTCGACGACAACCGCTTCAGCGTGCCGCCGTCGGTGCCGGTCGAACTCCGCGACCCGGAGCCGCTCGACCAGCCCGTCGAGCCCGAGTTCCGCGCGGGAGCACTGAGCCTGGGCTTCGACCCCTCCACCGCGCAGGTCGTCATCGAGGCGTACCCGATCGACGACGAGGTCGAGATCGTGTCCGAGGAGAGCGAGGACGGCATCGAGATCGAAGCCGTCGTCGAGATCCCCGAGCCCGCGGAGCTGTTCCAGGTGAAGATCCCGGTCGGCACCGCCCGGGCCTTCGTCGAGCGCACGCGCGAGGTCGTCGCCGCCGGTCGTCCGCCCGGCGACGCATGAGCGACGGCTCGCTGTCCGTCCGGGCGCGCATCCGCGAGGCGTCCAACGCCACCTTCCTCGCCGAACTCGACGGCGCGACCGTCGTCTACAAGCCCATCGAGGGCGAGCGCCCGCTGTGGGACTTCCCGGACGGCACGCTCGCCGGCCGCGAGATCGCCGCGCACCTGGTCTCCGAGGCGTTCGGCTGGGGTGTCGTCCCGCCCACGTGGATGGGCGACGGTCCGTTCGGCCCTGGCATGGTGCAGCGCTGGCAGGACGTCGACCCCGAGCAGGACGCCGTCGACCTGGTGGCGCCGGAGCTCGCCGAGGCGGACGATTCGCCCTGGCTGCCCGTGCTCGAGGCGATCGACGAACAGGACCAGCCCGTCACGCTCGTGCACGAGGACTCCGAGGCCCTGCGCCGGATGGCCGTCTTCGACGTGGTCGTGAACAACGCCGACCGCAAGGGTGGGCACGTGCTCGCGATGCCCGACGGCCACCGCTTCGGCGTCGACCACGGGCTCACCTTCCACGTCGAGCACAAGCTCCGGACGGTCCTGTGGGGCTGGATCGGGGAGCCGCTCGGGCCGGACGAGCTCGAGGGCCTCGACCGGGTGTCCGAAGCCCTGCGCGGCGGTCTCGGCGACGAGCTCGCCGAGCACCTGACGGACGAGGAGATCGACACGCTCCGAGCGCGCTGCGCGGCCCTGCGTGCCGTCGGGATCTTCCCGCCGCCGCCCGGTCACGGCCCCGCCGTGCCCTGGCCACTGTTCTAGACGCACCCGACAATGGACTGGAGGCCCGTGGCGGTCTCGCCACGGGCCTCCAGTCCGTCCCGTGAGGGCTTCAGAGCCCCCGGTCGTCGCGGAAGAGCGCGCCGTCGGCCCCGCGACGCGAGCCGAGGTACGAGCCGACCACGGCGACCCCGAGGTCGTCGTTCTCCGGTGCCACGACGCTGCCGTCCACCCGCTTCGCCATCGCGTCGATGAACCGGGCGAGCCCCGGGTCCTCGCCGAGGCGGAAGAACGTCGTCTGGGCGCCGAGGCGTCCGGCGTTCTCGAGCTCCCGCACGGTCAGCGCGATCGTCACCGGGTCGGGCGGGTAGTCGAACCAGACCTGCCCGTTCGGCTCGAGGTGCGACGTCGGCTCGCCGTCGGTGACGATGAGGAGCACCGGTTGGGCCGTGGGGTGCTTGCGGAAGTGCCGGTTGGCGAGCAGCAGGGCGTGGTGCAGGTTGGTGCCCTTGTCCCACATCGCGTCGAGACCGACGAGCTGTTCGACGTCCATCACCTCGGCCTCGCGACCGAACGCGATGAGCTGCAGGTCGTCGCCGCGGAACCTGGTCGACACCAGGGTGTGCAGCGCCAGGGCGGTGCGCTTCATCGGCACCCAGCGGTCCTCCATGGCCATCGAGAACGACGTGTCGACGAGCAGCGCGACGCAGGCCTGGGTGCGTGCCTCGGTCTCCTGCACCTCGACGTCCTCGATGCTCAGGCGCACGCCGGCACCCGCTCGACCGCTGGCCGCCGTCCGCACCACGGCGTTCGTGACGGTGCGGGGGATGTCCCACGGCTCGGTGTCGCCGAACGCCCACTGCCGCGACGCACCCGAGGGCTCGCCCGCGGCGCCCGAGCGACGGAGGTCCCGCGCGCCCTGGCGACCGGACATCCGCTGGGCGACGTCCTTGAGCAGGCTCTTGCCGAGCTGCCGCATCGCCTTCGGGGTCAGCCGGAGCTGCCCGTCGGCACCGCGGCGCAGCGCCCCGGAGTTCCGGAGCGCCTGCTCGAGACGCTGCAGGGTCTTCGCGTCGACCGCCGCCTCGTCACCGAGCTGCCGGGACAGCGCGTCGAGGTCCAGGTCGTCGAGCTCCGAGCCCGGCCCGGACTGGGCGAGCTGGTCGGCGAGGGCGTCGAGGTCCGCGATGTCCTGGAACACCCCGGTGCCGTCGCCCAGCCCGAGGCCCTGTTCGCCGTCCATGCGTTCCGATCCGCCCCAGTCCTCGCCGGGACGCAGTGCGCGAAGGTTGCCGTCGAGCTGGGACAGCTGCCCCATCAGGTCGGGGGAGCCGAAGGCCTGCTGGGCGAGGGCGTCGAGTTCGTCCCGCTGCTCCTGGGTCATCGAGTTCCGCATGCGCTGCGCCGCGGCCGCGCGGGCTGCCAGGTCGTCGAGCAGCTCGTCGACGTTCGCGGGGTCCGACGGGAAGTACTCGCCGTGCTGGTCCATGAACTCGTCGAACTGCTGCTGGGTGTCCTCGCCGCGGGCGTGCGCCTCGAGCAGGGCGTTGAGGTCCTGCATCATCGCGCTGACCGCGGCCCGGTCCTGGTCGGTGGCGCCCTCGAGCGCCTGCTTCATGCCGGCGAAGCGCTGGTCGAGCACCTCGCGGCCGAGCAGGTCCTTGATCTCGTCGTACTTCCGGCGCGCGGTCGGGCTCGTCCAGTCGTAGTCGCCGAGCTCCTGCACCGCGGCGGCGGGGGAGGGTGACAGGCTGTCGAGCTGCAGTTCGGCCAGGGCCCGGTCGCCGTCGTCGAGGTCGACGTTGCGGGCGAGCTCCCCGCGCTCGGCGAGCAGCGCCTGCTCGAGGAGCTCGCGCACCCGCTGCAGGGTGCCGTCGAGGTTGTTCCTGCTCGTCAGCTCACGGCGGCGCTCGGCCACCCGTCGGGCCAGGTCGTCGAGGCCGCGCTGCGTCCGGCCGCCGCGCCGCAGGAACTCCCGCATCGCCCGCTCGGGCGACGTGCCGCCCATCACGTCCTGCCCGATGGCGTCGAGCGCCTCGGCCAGGTCGACCGGGGCGGCGAGCGGGTCGGGTCCGTCGGTGTAGCGGCCGTACCGGGTGTCGCGCGTCAGGCGCCGGTTCTGCCTAGCCATAGACGGCTTCGCCCCCGCCGGACTCCTTGCTGATGCGCCGGGCCAGGAACAGCCCCTCGAGGGCGAGCTCGATCGCGCCGGCGCGTTCGCCGTCGTTCGTCGCACCCATCCGGTCGCACACCTGGTCGTACAGGTCGGACTCACCGATCGACGGCAGGCCTTCGAGGAACGCCCGGGCGCTGACCTGCTCGCCCGTGGTCACCATCGTGCCGCCCTCGAGCGCGTCCACGAGCACCGTGAAGTCGAGGCCCTTGAACCGGGAGCGCACGGTCTCGGCGGTCGCGGTGCGGAGCAGGTGCTCGAGGACCTCGTCGGCCCGGTCCTCTTCGCCGTTCTCGAACTCGATCTTGCCGCCGAGGACGTCCACCGCGGTCTCGAGGTCGATCGGCCGCGCGACCGCCTCGTCCTCGCCCTGGCGAGCTGCGCGGTGCACCGCGGCGGCGGACACCGTCTCGGCACCGGCGATCGCGAACCGGGCGCTCACACCGCTGCGCTGGTCGACGGCGCTCGAACCACGCAGTGCCCGGGTGAACCGGGCGAGGATCTCGATCAGGGCGTCCGGGACCTCGGCCGTCAGCTGCGTTTCCTGCCGGATGACGGCGATCTCGTCGTCGAGCTCGATCGGGTAGTGCGTGCGGATCTCGGCGCCGAAGCGGTCCTTCAGCGGCGTGATGATCCGGCCGCGGTTCGTGTAGTCCTCGGGGTTCGCGCTCGCCACGACGAGCACGTCGAGCGGCAGCCGCAGCACGTAGCCGCGGATCTGGACGTCGCGCTCCTCCATCACGTTGAGCATCGCGACCTGGATGCGTTCGGCCAGGTCGGGCAGCTCGTTGATCGCGACGATGCCACGGTGCCCACGGGGGACGAGCCCGAAGTGGATGGTCTCCGGGTCGCCCAGGCTACGGCCCTCGGCGACCTTCATCGGGTCGACGTCCCCGATCAGGTCGGCGACGCTCGTGTCCGGCGTCGCGAGCTTCTCGACGTAGCGGTCGTCCCGGTGCCGCCAGCTGATCGGCAGGGCGTCGCCGAGGTCGTCGGCACGCCGGATGCTCGCGGTGGTGATCGGTTCGTACGGGTGCTCGCCGAGCTCGGAGCCGGTGATGACCGGCGTCCACTCGTCGAGCAGGCCCTGCAGGGTGCGGAGCAGCCGGGTCTTGCCCTGGCCGCGCTCGCCGAGCAGGACGACGTCGTGGCCGGCGATCAGGGCGCGTTCGAGCTGGGGGATGACGGTGGTCTCGAAGCCGTGCAGCCCGGGCCACGGATCGGTGCCCTGGCGCAGGGCGGTCAGCAGGTTGTCGCGGATCTCGGCGCGGACCGTCTTCTGGACGTGACCAGAGGTGCGGAGCTCGCCGACCGTGCGGATGTCAGGTCGGGTCACGTTCTGGACGTTACGCCGTTGCGGACCGGAGGCGCGGTGTCAGCCCGCACCGCGCCTCCAGCCCGCTTGTGGGTTCCCATCGCACTTGCGATCATTGGGATCCCGGCGACGGAGCCGGATTCGAAGTAGGGGGATCCGGCTCCGTCCCCGGTTCCTCGTTCCGCATCTGAACCACATCGGCGATCTCGGCGTACGGTCCCATTTCGTGAGCAGCGCGAACGCAACCATCAAGAGCCTGGTGCCCGCCAGGATGGACCGCTTGCCGTGGACCCGGTTCCACTGGAGCGTCGTCGTCGGACTCGGCGTGTCCTGGATCCTCGACGGTCTCGAGATCCAGATCGTCTCGAACGCGGGCTTCCAGGCGGACCTGAACCTGTCCACGCAGCAGGTGACGTCCCTCGGCACGATCTACCTGGTCGGCCAGGTCGTCGGTGCCCTGGTGTTCGGGCGCATGTCCGACCGACTGGGGCGGCGCAAGCTGTTCATCCTGACGCTCGCGATCTACCTGATCGGTTCGGGCATCGCGGGCCTCGCGCAGGACTTCTGGTTCCTGGCGGCCTTCCGGTTCGTCGCGGGGTTGGGCATCGGCGGCGAGTACGCGGCGATCAACTCGGCGATCGACGAGCTCATCCCGGCGAAGTACCGCGGGCACGTCGACATCGCCATCAACGGCACGTACTGGGGCGGTGCCGCACTCGGCGCGTTCGCGAACATCTACCTGCTCGACACGTCCTACTTCGCCGAGAACATCGGCTGGCGCATCGGGTTCTTCCTCGGCCCGGTGCTCGGCATCGCGATCATCTTCCTGCGACGGCACATCCCGGAGAGTCCGCGGTGGCTGATGACGCACGGGCGCGAGCAAGAGGCCGAGGCCACCGTCTCGCGCATCGAGGAGTCGGTGGAGAAGGCGACCGGCAAGCCCCTGCCGGAGGTCGACCAGTCGAAGGCGATGACGGTCACGCCGACCGACCGCGTCGGGTTCCTCGCCATCGCGCGCGTGCTGCTGAAGCAGTACCCGACCCGCACGCTCGTCGGCGCGACGATGATGATCACGCAGGCGTTCCTGTACAACGCGATCTTCTTCACCTACGCCCTGGTCCTCACGAACTTCTTCGGCCTGAAGACGGCGGAGACGGCGGTCTACTTCTTCCCGTTCGCGATCGGCAACCTGCTCGGCCCGATCATCCTGGGGCGCTTCTTCGACACCTGGGGTCGACGCCAGATGATCTTCCTGACGTACCTGGTGTCCGGCCTCGTGCTCGCCACGTCGGCGTTCCTGTTCCGAGCCGACGCGATCTCGGCGACCGTGCAGGTCGCGTTCTGGTGCGTCTCGTTCTTCTTCGCCTCGGCCGGGGCGTCGAGCGCCTACCTGACCGTCAGCGAGATCTTCCCGCTCGAGCTGCGGTCGCAGGCCATCTCGTACTTCTTCGCCCTGGCGCAGATCTTCGGTGCGGTCGCGCCGGCCATCTACGGCGCCTTCATCGGTGACGGGTCGTCGCGGGAGCCGCTGTTCTGGGGGTACCTGCTCGGATCCGCGGTGATGATCGGTGGCGGCGTGGTGGCCCTGATATTCGGGGTCGACGCCGCGCGGAAGGGGCTGGAGGACGTCACCCAACCGCTCTCGGTGCTCACCGGGGACGCGAAGTCCGACCGGAGGTGAGCCCGGCGGCGGTCTGACATTCTGTATTCAGAGTGTTTAGCGCCGCCGTCGCCGCGCTGTCACTGTGCGTGCATGGCACTCCTCCACAGCACGACACCGGCCACCACGATCCACGGCAGCGACCGCCCTCGCCTCGGGGGTGCCGCCCGTGCGTGAGCCTGGGGTGATGGAGCACACCCCCACCCGAGCCGGCGCCGACGGACTCGATCCCCACGGCCTGCGCCGCAGCCTGCTGCGCGACGCGGTGTTCCTGCGACTGCTCGACAACGTCCTGCGGGGGGAGTACCGCCGCGGGCAGCGGCTGCGGCTCGACACCCTGGCATCGGACATGCGGGTGTCGCGCACACCGGTGCGCGAAGCCCTCGTGACCCTCGAGTCCCTGCAACTGGCCAGCGTGCAGCGGTACGTCGGTGTCGTGATCTCGCAGTGGTCGGTCGACCAGATGATCGAGCGACTGCGGATCGCCCAGGCCCTGCTCGTCGATCCGCCGTCGAACTCCGTCGGGTACCAGGACCGGTTCGACAAGGCGTGGCTGCGCGACTGCTGGACCGAAGCAGGTGCCTTCGTCGAACTCGGGGCCTGGTACCTGCGGCGCCGCGGGTCGTCGGTCAGCGGCGACTGGTTGCTGTCGCAGCGCATCGTGCTCGACATGTTCTTCACCGACGACGTCGCCCTGGCGAACGGCATCGATGCGGTGGTCGACCGCCGACGACGGGTCGCGATCGTCGAGCGGGCCGTGGACGCGGCGGAGCGAGACGCCCTCGACGACTGCGCCGCGGCGCTCCTCGACCTGTCGTCCGCCCTGATCGCGCTGCCGGAGCGCTTCCGGGTGGTCGTGTCGGCCTGAACCGGCGGCGGCTGCGGATCCGCTCAGCTCCGCGCCCACCGCCGTGGTCCACGGGTCCCGACGCCGCGCAGTGAGCGGTGCCGGTGCCCCTCGCACTGGATCGTCAGGCAACGTCGTGGCAGCCTTGACCGGTTGCCGTCCCCGGCGTGTCCACCGACGACAGGAGTGCCCGTGAACGACGTCCGCGATCGATCCCACCGCTTGAACCGAGCACCAGGGATCGCACGGCACGGACGTCTGCGGCGCTCGAGCCCCCTCGCGACCGCTGCCAAGACGGTGTCCGCCGTCGTCGCAGTGGCCCTGGTGAGCTCGGTCTCCGTGACGGCGATCGCGGCGAAGCAGGTCACGGACGACCTCGGTGACGGCGTCGAGATCCAGGGCCAGCCCGCACCGCAGGCGCAGGGCGGTGCGAAGCCGCTCAGTGCCTTCACGGGCGGGTTCAACGTGCTCGTCGTCGGCACCGACAACGACCCTGACCAGAGCCCGGCGTTCGGAGAGCGCGACGCGACCCTCAACGACGTCAACATCCTGCTGCACGTCTCGGCCGACCACACCAACGCGACCGCGGTGAGCATCCCGCGCGACCTCGTCACGCCGATCCCGGCCTGCAAGAAGACCGACGGCACGGGCACCGCGCCGGCGATGGCGGCGCAGCCGATCAACACCTCGTTCGGCGAGGGCGGCCTGAACTGCGTCACGCAGACGGTCGCCGGGCTGACCGGACTCGACATCCAGTACTCGGCCGCGGTGTCCTTCAAGGGCGTCATCGAGATGTCGAACGCGATCGGTGGCGTGCCCGTCTGCGTCGCCCAGCCCATCACCGACTCCTACACCGGGCTGGACCTGCCCGCCGGCACCTCGACCCTGCAGGGTGACGAGGCCCTGGCGTTCCTGCGCACCCGGCACGGCGTCGGCGACGGGTCGGACCTCGGCCGGATCTCGAGCCAGCAGGTGTTCCTGTCGTCGCTGCTCCGCACCGTGAAGTCGAACGACACCCTCGGTTCGCCGGCCCGCCTGTACAAGCTGGCCCGGGCGGCGGCGTCGAACATGCAGCTGTCCCAGAGCCTGAACGACATCGGGACGATGGTGCAGATGGGCCTGGCGCTGCGCGATCTGCCGCTGGCGCAGGTGAACTTCGTGCAGTACCCGGGCACCACGGGCGGCACCGGTGTCTACGAGGGCAAGGTCGAGCCGACGACGTACCTGGCCGACCGGCTGTTCGCGAAGATCAAGGCCGACCAGTCGTTCTCCCTCGGGGCGGACAGCACGGGCATCGGGTCGGAGACGAGTCCGACGCAGCCGAACCCGAGGCAGCCGACCGCTGCAGCGTCGTCGCCGACCGCTGCACCGTCGTCGCCGGCCGCTGCGCCGGAGCCGGCGACCCCGGCAGCGCCGTCGTCCGCTGCGCCGCGCACCCCCTCGGCGACGCCCGAGACCATCGATGGGCTCGAGGGGCAGTCCGCCGACCAGCAGACCTGCTCGAAGGCGTTCGGGTACTGACGCGCGGCGCAGGCGGTCCCTCGCTGTCCCCGAGTCTCGGCTGCGCGGACTCTTTGCGGCCCGCAACCCCCGCGAACTGTCCGCGGGGACGAGTCTCGGCTCGGTGCCTCCCCGCCCCGAACACAGAAACGGGGGCGCGGTGGTGGGCCGCGCCCCCAGGGGAAGTCGCTCCCCGCCGGGCGCCACGCGATCGGGCGCGCCGGGCCCGCACGGGGAACGACGTCGGGTGCTGTGTCGCGACGACGGGGACGAGCCCCGGAACGTGATTGCCGCGTCCCGATGATGCTATGCAGTGGGGTACGCCCCGACAACCCCCACGTGTCCCCACTTCGGGGGACCGCGCGCGACAGGTCGTGCCACGCGCGGGCGTGCGTCGGGTCGAGAGTGGCGCGGTCCTCCTGTATGGTGGTCGCAGCGCTCGCGAGAGTGCTTGGAGACGTCGCATAGTCCGGCCGAGTGCACCACCCTGCTAAGGTGGAGTCCCCTTTGAGGGGACCGAGGGTTCAAATCCCTCCGTCTCCGCACTGCACGAACTGCAGCACGAAACCCCGGTCCGATCGGACCGGGGTTTCGTCGTTCCCGGGCGCCTCGCATAGTGGCCGAGCCCGCTGGAACCAGGTTCCGGACACCACACCGCGGAAACGCCCGGTGCTGTGTCCGGAACCAGGTTCCGCGGCTCGAGGGCGCGCGCGTCTGACCTCGGGTCACCTCGCACCCGGCCTGGAGGCTCGGCGCACCTCCGCCCCGCCGGCGTCGGCCCCGGCGTGGTCGCCACTCAGGCGCGCGGCGGCCCCGTCGTCGACCGCACGACGAGCGTCGGCGGCACGAGCGTCCGGATGGGATCTGGGGGAGCCGCCGCGACCGCGCCGATCCGCTCGACCAACCGCGCAGCCGCCAGGCGCCCGACCTCGTCGTTGTGCGGGTCGACCGTCGTCAGGCGCAACAGGGGTGACGCGGCGAGCGGGGTCTCGTCGTTGCCGATCACCGAGATGTCCTGCGGCACGCGGAGTCCGGCTTCCTGCACGGCGGCGATCGCGCCCATCGCCATGACGTCGTTCGCGGCGAACACCGCGGTCAGGTCGGGGTGCTCCCGGAGTGCGAGCCGCACGCCCTCGTAGCCGGTCGATTCCGAGGTCGGGCCGGAGCCGTAGACCAGCGGCTCGATGCCGGAGGCGACCAGCTGCGCGACGGTGGCCTGACGGCGGACGGCAGCCGGGCCTCCCGAGCCGGTGACGTGGGCGATGCGGCGGTGACCCAGTCCGATCAGGTGATCCGCTGCCAACCGCCCGCCGGCGGCTTCGTCGGAGGCGACCACGTCGAGTCCGCCCGGTACGTCCTCGCGCGCGCCGGCGATCACGACCGGGGTGTCGGCGGGGACGACGACGTCGGGGAAGCCCTCGGCGGCGAGCACCACGCCGTCGACCCGCAGGGAGACCAGGTCGTCGAAGGGCGAGGAGTCGAGGTGGGCGTTGGCGCGGGTGTCGGCGAGGGTGAGGCGGAGTCCGTGCGGGGCGAGGGCCTCACGGATGCCGTCGAGCATCGGGACGTACCAGGGGTTCCGGAAGTCATCGACGATGACCCCGATGGTGCGGGTCCGGGTGCCGGCGAGGATGGCGGCGGCGCGGTTCGGGCGGTAGCCGAGCTCCGCGACGGCGGCGAGCACCGCGGACCGGCGAGCGGGGGAGACCCCGGGGTCGTCGCGCAGCACCATCGACACCAGCGACTTCGAGACGCCCGCGCGTGCGGCGACGTCGATGATCGTCGGCGGGCGAGGGGTCACGCTGAGCCTTTCCGGCACGGTGCTTGACAGGACATGGGCTGGTGCGGCTACAGTCTACCGACACGTTCTGGAACGTTCCAGAATCGGGATCCAGCGACCTTCTCGAAGGAGAGAACATGAGCGACAGCATCGGCGTCGCCGTCATCGGTGCGGGCATGGCGGGCAAGGCCCACATGGCTGCGTGGCGGAACGCCCCCTCCCTCTTCGCCCCGACGCTGCCGCCCGTCCGGCTCGTCTCGGTCGGCGACGTCTACGAACCGCTGGCCGCCGAGGCCGCACGTCGCTTCGGCTTCGAGCGGCACGACACCGACTGGCGGGCCATCGCGGCGGCCGACGACATCGACGTGGTGAGCGTCGTCGTCGCGAACACGCTGCACCGCGAGATCGTCGAGGGGCTGCTCGCCGCCGGCAAGCACGTGCTGTGCGAGAAGCCGCTGTCCGACTCGCTCGACGACGCACGCGCGATGGCGACCGCCGCTGCCGAGGCCGCACAGCGCGGGGTGCTCGGCCGCATCGGGCTCACCTACCGCCGGGCTCCCGGCCTCGCTGCCATCAAGGAGCTCGTCGAGGACGGCACGCTCGGCCGGGTCCTGCACGTCTCCGGCCGGTACTGGACCGACTACGGCGCCTCGCCCGACGTCCCGTTCTCGTGGCGCTTCGCGGGGGAGCCGGGGTCGGGCGCGCTCGCCGACGTCGGCTCGCACCTGACCTACGTTGCGGAGTTCCTGGCCGGCCCGGTCCGGAGCGTCAGCGGTGGCACGTTCACCACGTCGATCACCGAGCGCCCCGTCGCCGCCGGACACGCCCTGCGGGGGCAGGCCGTCCCGCTCACCGGTGAGACCGCGGCCGTCGGCAACGACGACTACGCCACGTTCAGTGCACGCTTCGGTGACGGCACGGTCGTCGGGTCGCTCGAGGCCTCCCGCCTCGCGGCCGGGCACCCGAACGGGCTCGTCGTCGAGGTGTTCTGCGAGCGCGGCGCCGCCCGATGGGACCAGGAGCGCGCCTCCGAGATCGGCCTCGCCCTGCGGTCCGACGGCTCGCGCCTGGGCGGGTACCGCCAGGTCGTGCTCGGCCCGGACCACCCCTACGTCGCGGGCGGGATGGCGATGGACGCCCCGGGCGTCGGCTGGGGGCAGAACCAGATGTTCGAGTACCAGGCGCGGGCGTTCCTCGACGAGGTCGCCGGGCTGTCCGGCACCGTGTCCGACGCCCTGCCCGCGAACGCCACGTTCGACGACGGCGTGCACAACATGGAGGTCCTCGACGCGGTGGCACGGTCCGCCGCGGCCGGGGGCACCACCGAGACGATCAAGGAAGCAGTGACGGCATGAAACTCGGTCTCTACGACGCGATCCTGCACGACCGGCCCCTCGCCGACGCGATCCGGGTCATCGCGGCCAACGGCCTCACCGGCATCGAGCTGAACACCGGCGGGTTCCTGCCCCCGGTGCACGTGCCCGGCATCGACGCGATCCTGCAGGACGACGGGGCGCGTGACGCGTTCCTCGCGCAGTTCGCGGGGACCGGCGTCTCGATCGCCGGGCTCAACTGCAACGGCAACCCGCTGCACCCCGACCCGGCGATCGGTCCCGCGCACGCCGAGGACGTCCGGCGCAGCATCCGCCTCGCGGCCCGCCTCGGGCAGGACCGCGTGGTCACGATGTCCGGACTGCCGGCGGGGGAGCCGGGCGGGACGCGACCGAACTGGATCGTGAACGCCTGGAACTCGGCCGCGCTCGACGTCCTCGAGCACCAGTGGAGCGTCGCGGTGCCCTTCTGGCAGGAGATCGACGCCCTGGCCCGGGAGCACGGCGTCAAGGTCGCGCTCGAGCTGCACCCGCAGAACCTCGTGTTCAACCCGGCGTCGATCCGGGAGCTCGTCGAGCGCGGCGGACTGACCAACGTGGGGGTCGAGCTGGACGCCTCGCACCTGTTCTGGCAGCAGATGGACCCGGTGGCGGTCGCCCGCGACCTCGGGCCGCTCGTGTTCCACGCCGCCGCCAAGGACGTCCGGATCAACCCGCACGCTGTGATCAACGGGGTGCTCGACAACTCGTTCCGCCGGTTGTCGCCGGACGAGTCACGCACGAACCTCGGCGGCGACGAGTGGGCGAACGAGTGGCCGAAGCCGTCGGCGTGGGACTTCGTCGCGCTCGGCAAGGGGCACGACGAGGCGTACTGGACGACGTTCCTCGAGGCCCTGCGTGCGATCGACCCGGACATGTGGGTGAACATCGAGCACGAGGACACCGAGCTCGGGCGCGAAGAAGGGGTCGCGGTCGCTGCGCGCGTGCTCCGCGCCGCGGACGCGGCGCTGGCGCCCCGGTCCTGACCGTCCGTCAGCTGACCCGGACACTGCCTGGAGGCCCGTGGGTCGTTCCGCGCACGAGGTGACGGATCGGCGTGTGGTGGGCCGTGCCTCCCGGCCCCACCACCCGCGGATCGGCCGCCGGTGCGCGGAACGACCAGTCCGTGCACCCGTACCGGGTGCTGTCACCGGCCCGATGTAGCATGCACGACACCTGTCCCCGACGATGGAGCCCTGCGTGCCGGACCCGACCGACCCCGCCTTCCCGCTCGAACACGTGCGGGCGGTGGGCGACGACATCGTGGCCTCCGTGGCCACGGTGATCGACGGCAAGGCGGAAGCCATCCGCACGGCCCTGACGGTGATGCTCGCCGAGGGGCACCTGCTCGTCGAGGACGTCCCCGGCGTCGGCAAGACCGTGCTCGCCAAGGCGCTCGGTGCCTCGGTCGGCGGGTCGGTGAACCGCATCCAGTTCACCTCGGACATGCTGCCGTCCGACGTCACGGGCGTGAACATCTTCGACCAGTCGTCCGGCACCTTCCGGTTCTCGCCCGGCCCGGTGTTCGCGAACGTGGTCATCGGCGACGAGATCAACCGAACCAGCCCGAAGACCCAGTCGGCCCTGCTCGAGGCGATGGCGGAGTCGCAGGTGACCGTCGACGGTGTGACGCGCCCGCTCGACCGTCCCTTCATGATCGTCGCGACGCAGAACCCGATCGACATGGAGGGCACGTACCCGCTGCCCGAGGCGCAGCGGGACCGCTTCATGGCGCGCATCGCGATGGGCTACCCGAGCGTCGACGCCGAACGGCAGATGCTCGCCAACCGCGGCGGCAGCGACCCGCTGTCGCGCCTGCGGCCGATCGTCGACGTCAGCACACTGCGGGCGATCATCGAGACCGTCGCCGGGGTGCACATCGCCCCCGACGTCGAGGCGTACATCATCGCGATCGTCCGGTCGACGCGCACCCACCCCGACCTCGTGCTCGGTGCGAGCCCCCGCGCGACGCTGCACCTGGCGCAGGCCGCCCGTGCGCACGCCGCCCTGCTCGGCCGCCCGTTCGTCACCCCCGACGACGTCGCGACGCTCGCCCCGATCGTGCTCGCGCACCGGCTCGTGCCGGTCGCCCGTGGGCTCGGCGGCACCGGCGAGGACACCGTGCGCGAGATCGTCGTCCGCATCGTCTCCGACACCGCCATCCCGTTCACGGCCACCCCCGTCCGCTCCTGATGGCCAGTCCATCGGCACCGCCGTCGCTGCTGCGACGCGTCGGTGCCGCGCGGTCCACGGCGGCCCGGTTCGGCCGCCGCGGGCTGTCACTCGCACGCCGCACCCCGTTCCCGCGCCCGACGATCCGGGGCTGGACGGTCATCGCCGTCGGCATCGGCCTGGTCGGCGGCGGCCTGGTCGGCACCACGAGCGTCGCCGTCACGGCCGGCCTGCTGCTGCTCGTGCTGGTCGTGCTGGGCATCGTGATGGCGTTCGTCGTCGCCACCCCGCTCCGCGGCAGCCGCAGCACCGCTCGGGCGATCGTCCAGGTGGGCGAGGTCTACCGGGAACGCATCACCCTCGGCAGCACCAGCCTGCGGATCGGCCCGCGGGCGACGCTGCTCGTACGCGAACAGCTCGAGGACGCCTTCGCCAGCCTGGCCGAGGCGGAGACCTACGCCGAGGTCGGGCCGAACCTGCCGCCGGCGGTGCTCGACGTCGAGGCGCTCGCGATGCACCGCGGCCGCACCCTGGTCGGGCCCGTGACGATCCGGGTGGAGGACCCGTTCGGCCTGCTCCGGATCGACCGTCCCGTCGTCCCGGCCGAAGAGGTCGTCGTGGTCCCGGCCTCGGCACCCCTCGGGGCGATCGACGCCGGGGCGCTCGCGGGTGCGGTCTCGGCCGACGAGGGCCGGGTCGGACAGGGTGGTTCCGCCGACGACAGCGAACTCCGCCCGTACCGCCCGGGTGACCCGATCCGCCGGGTGCACTGGGCCCAGAGCGCACGGCGCGGTGAACTCCACGTCCGCCAGACCACCCAGGCCCAGCCGCCCGAGGCCGTGATCGCACTGGACGTGCGGCGCGAGTCCTACCAGCGGCTCGGTCGGGAAGACCTCGCCGAGCTCTCCGACCTGGGCGGCGACCAGGCCTTCGAGCACGCCGTCGTGGTGGCCGCCAGTGTCGCCCGCGCGCTCGCCGCCCGGACCTCGCGTGTCGTGCTCGTGTTCGACGGTCCCGAAGGCGCGACCCGGCACGCGGGCGACGTCGGCGGGCTCACCGACGTGCTCGTCGGGCTCGCCGACGTCCGGCTGCGTACCGATGCCCGACAGGTGACCGACGTCCTGCCCGAGGTCCGTGGCCGCGACGTGCACGGCATGACCGCCGTCGTGACCGGCACCTGCACCGCGGCGGAAGCCGCCGGGCTCGTCGGCGCGACCAGTGGGTCGAGCCGCGGCATCCTGGCGACGATCGTGCCGCCGGACCCGGCCGTCCGGGGCATCCTCGACCGTGGCGGCTGGCGGACCCTCGTGGTGCCGGTCGTCGGCGCGACGCCGTCCGGAGCCGCACGGTGACCGGGGTGAGCGCACCGGCGCGTGGCCGTGCCGACGTGCGCGAGATCCTCGAGCGCGACGACGACCTGCGTGACTTCCCGAGCGCCTGGGTCGTGGCCCTCGCGCCGGTGCCGGTGCTCCTCGCCGCACTCGCCATCCGGCCGCTCGTGCAGGGCATCGCCTGGTGGGCATCGGGCGTCGTCGTCGTCGCCGTGCTCGTCGCCGTGATGCTCGCGGTGCGCCGCCAGACACCCGGGATCCGCTTCGTCGTCCTGGTCGGCACGGTCATCGCCTGCTCGTGCGCCGCCGCACTGGTCAACGACATCCAACCGCTCGGGTGGCTCGACGCCGACGGGGCCCTCGGACAGACGCTCGCCGCGATCCGCCTGAACCCCGCACCGCTGCCGCAGACCGACGCGATCCGGCTCGTGGTGACCGCGTCGATCGGCTGGGTGGCGGCGGTCTCGCTGTTCCTCGCCGCCATCGCGCGGATCCCGTCGCTCGCCGCGGCCCCGGCCCTCGTCATCCTGATCGTGCCCGGTGTCATCACCGGGCAGCCCGCCGGCACCCCGCTCGTCATCACCACGGCGGTGGCGTTCCTCGCCCTGCTCTGGCTGTCCGTCCGCCCGGTGCAGCGCGCACTGCCGGCCGCCGTCGTCGGGGCGATCGGGCTCGTCGTGGCCATCGGGCTGCCGACGATCGTGCCGCTCAACGCCAGCTGGTTGTCCGGCGTGACCGGTGCGATCCAGTCGCCGATCCAGCCCGGACGGCCCGGCACCCTGCTCGAACTCGGCAACGACCTGCGCCGCCCGAGCGAGCTCGAGGTGTTCCGCTACCGCTCGTCGGACGGGCAGCCCGAGTACCTCAAGCTCGCCGACCTGGACGAGTTCGGCACGGGGGACTGGGTGCCGACCGTGACGAACGCGGCCGAGGCCGACACCGCCGACGAGCAGCAGTGGGCCGAGGGCGTCAACCCGCGCCTGGCGAGCCGTGGCGACGTGACGGTCCGGATCACCGGGCTGTCCAGCACCTACCTGCCGGTGCCGTCGGGTGCGGTGTCGATCGAGTCGCAGTCCACCAACCTCGACCTGTCGCAGTGGCGGTGGATGGGGAACTCGAGCACCGTCCGGTCGACGGGGGCCGCGACCGCCCGGGGCGCGATGTACGAGGTCTACGGGGCCTCGACCTTCGCGAACGACTACCTCGACGCGGTCGCCGCCTCGGGGGTGCTCGCCCGCTCTGACGGCCGTGGCTTCCGGGAACCCAGCCGCCAGCAGTTGCGCACCGACCTCGCCCTGCCCGACGACCTGCCCGCCAACATCTCGGCCGCCGCCACCCGCGTCGCCGCCGCCGCGACCGACGACTACGGGCGGGCGCGGGCGCTCGAGCAGTGGTTCCGCAGCGACCTGTTCACGTACTCCGAGACGGCACCGGTGGAGCAGGGGTACGACGGCGACAGCATGGACGTCGTCTCGACGTTCCTGCGGGTCCGCGACGGGTACTGCGTGCACTTCTCGTCCGCGATGGCCGTGATGGCCCGCACGCTCGGCATCCCCTCGCGCATCGCGGTCGGGTACCGGGCCGGTTCGCCACAGCCCGACGGCGAGTACGCGGTGTCGAACCGGCAGCTGCACTCCTGGCCCGAGCTGTACATCCGGGGCGCCGGGTGGGTCGCCTTCGAGCCGACGCCCGACTCCGACGAGGCCGCGCCGTCCGAGGAGCCCTCGGCCTCGCCGACCGCGGTGACGCCGGAGACCCCGCTGCCGGCGCCCGAGCAGACCACCCCGGCGCAGGATTCAGCGTCACCGACCCCGTCGGCGTCCCCGGCGCCGGGTGCCGCGGGTGCGTCCGGAACGGGTGGCACAGGCGGCCCGGTCGGGCTGCTCGTGGGCCTGTTGCTCGTGCTCGCGGTCCTCGTCGCTCCGGGCCTCGTGCGGGCAGTTCGTCGCCGGTCGAGGCTGTCGGCGATCGCCGCCGGGCGCTCACCCGCCGTGCAGGCGTGGCGGGAGTTGCTCGACGACGTCGCCGACCACGGGTACGCCCCGGGCATCGCGCCGCCGGGTGATGCCGCCGCCGTGGCCCGGACCGCCCGAGCGGTGCTCGGACGCCTGCGTCACGGGCTGCCGGCGTCGGTCGTGCCGCACCTGGAGGCCACGGTCGACGCGGTCGACCGCGAGCGCTTCGCCGCCGACGGGATCGCGTCGGTCGACAGCGCGGCGCTGGAGCGTCACGTCCGCGAAGCTCGTGGCGCTCTCGACGCGTCCGTGCCCGCTCTGCGAGTCGTGCGGTCGCGCCTGCTGCCGCCGAGCCTGCTGCCGTCGTCAGCCTGGTCCCACGACGGGCCGAAGCCCCGCCGTCGGGATCGTCGCACGGCCTGACGCGGGCGCGTGTGCGTCAGCACCGTGCGAGGGTCCGCCCACCGCACCCCGCGTCAGCGCCGGCGGACGACCGCTTCGACCAGGGCGGCGATGAGCTCGCCCGGGTCGACGCCGGGCAGCGCCGGCGCGTCGAACACCAGGCCGACGTTCGCCCCGATGAGCACGGTCGCGAACTCCTCCGGGGTCATGCCGACGTCGACCTCGGGGTGTGCACCGAGCCACAGCCGCACCAGCTCGAGCACCCCGTCCTGCAGGACCCGGCGCTGCCGAATGAACTCGGGCAGGAACTCCGGGTGGCGCACGGCGTACCCGCGGAACGCCGAGAGCAGCGCGAACTGCTCGCTCTGGTCGTGCTGTCCGAACGCAGCGCGTAGGACGTCGCCGACGTCGACGGCGGCGATGTCGGCGTGCACGAGCTGCTGCAGTGAGCCGAGCACCAGGTTCGTGGACCGCTGCATGACCTGCGCGAGCAGGTCCTCCTTGGACGAGAAGTTCGAGTAGACCGCACCCTTGCTGAACCCCGCGCGCGCGGCGACGTCGTCGAGCCGGGCGCCGTAGACACCCTGTTCGGCGAAGACCGCGGCTCCGGCGGCGAGCAGGCGTTCCCGGACCTCGGCACGCGGGATGCGCTGGGTGGGGGAAGCGTCGTCGCTCATCGGTTGCTGCTCCGACCTGTGGTGGTGGTCGTCGGGGGGAGCATCGTGGTGGAGACCTGCCGCGCCGCGCGTCTGATCCCGCGCGGCATCAGCGAAGCCCCCATCCCCACGTCTGCTCGGAACCGGCGCGTTCGGGTCGCGTCGGTGCTGTGCGGACAGCGTTCACCGGGATCATCCCCGGCAGAACTGCCAGGACGATACCCGGCGGTACTGATCGTACCGTCGCGGAGGCGCGGAAGACAGCCCCTCAGTCCTCGTGCTCTTCTCGGACACTGCCGGCACCGGTTCGACGGCCCGGCCGGCGGAGCAACCGGAGCGCGTCCGGCCGCAGGCTCCGACCCCGCCGGAGCAGCGAACCGAGGGTCGACTTCGGCTGCCAGTCACGGCCGTTGGGCAGGCCCCAGCCCCGGCGGACCGCTCCCCAGCGGAGCCCGAGCGACAGGGTGATCGCGAGCAGGATGCCGAGCGACGGCGACCCGAGCGCCGAGGCGATCACCATCACGGCCGACGCGGCGACGGCCACGGTGGCGTACAGCGCGTTCCCGCCGAACACCGCCGGCACCCGCCGCAGCAACAGGTCGCGCATGGCCCCGCCGCCGACCGCGGTGATGGTCCCCATGATGATCGCCGCGGGCCAGTCGAGCCCGGCGTCGTAGGTCCGCTGCACGCCGACCACGGCCCAGAACCCGATCACGGCGGCGTCGAGCACGGTGAACAGCCGGTCCCACGTCACCTCGGAGAACGACACGAGGAACGCGATCAGCGCCCCGGCGACGGCGACCGGCACGTACAGCGGGTCGACGAGCGCGACGGGTGGTCCGTTCTGCAGCAGGGTGTCGCGGAGGATCCCGCCGCCGAGTCCGGAAACGAACCCGACGACCAGGAACCCGAACAGGTCGAAGTCCATCGCGCGGGCGATGGAGCCGCCGAGCAGGGCGGACGCGAACACCCCGGCGAGGTCGAGCACGTTCGTGACCGACGCCAGGCCGTCGACGGACAGCAGGTTCATGAGAACCATCAAACATCACGTCGCACGGCTGGCGGGCCGTTCGGCGGTTAGGTTAGCCTCACCTTCGTCATGCTCGCCACTCTCGTCATCGGTCTCCGTGAAGGCCTCGAAGCCACGCTCATCGTCGGCATCATCGCCGCGTTCCTGCGTCGCAACCGCGTCCCGCTCGCCCCGATGTGGTCGGGCGTCGGGCTCGCGGTGCTGCTCAGCATCGCCGTCGGCTTCGGGTTGCAGGCCGTCGAGCAGGCGCTGCCGCAGGCCCAGCAGGAGGGCATGGAGGCGGTCATCGGCATCGTCGCCGTCGTCTTCGTCACGGGCATGATCGTCTGGATGCGCACGCACGCACGCACCCTGACTGCCGACCTCGAGGCCAGTGCGACCGCGGCACTCGGCCGGGGCACCGCCTGGGCACTCGCCGGCATGGCGTTCCTCGCCGTCCTGAAGGAGGGCTTCGAGACCTCGGTGTTCCTCCTCGCCACGTTCCAGGCGTCGTCGGACACCGGCCTCGCCGCCCTCGGGGCCGTGATCGGCATCGCGGCCGCGGTCGTCGTCGGCTTCGGCATCTACACCGGTGGCGTCCGCCTCGACCTGTCGCGGTTCTTCACCGGCACCGGGGTCTTCCTGGTCTTCGTCGCCGGCGGCCTGGTGCTGACCGTCCTCCGCCGCGCGCACGAGGCCGGCTGGATCGTCATCGGCCAGCAGCGCACCGTCGACCTGTCGTGGCTCGCCCCGAACGGTTCGGTGCAGGGCGCCCTGGTCACCGGCGTGCTCGGCATCCCGCCGGACCCGCGGGTCATCGAGGTGCTCGGCTGGTTCCTCTACGTCGTCCCGGTGCTGGCCCTGACCCTCTGGCCGCGCGCCTGGCGTCCGTCGCCGGAGCGCGTGCCCCGGGTACGCGCCGTCGTCGCCGGTGCACTCGCCGTGGCCGCAGCGGCGCTCGCGATCGCCGTGCCGACGGGCGGGGTGGACCTGCCCCGCACGACCGCGGTCAGCGGCGACGCCAGCTCCGTCTCCGCCAACGTCGACGGTGCGTCCGGCGTCCTGCGGGTGGCCGGCACCGGAACCGGCCAGGAGGCCCCGATCGCCCTGCCGACATCGGCCCACCGCCGCGTCACCCGCGCGGGCGTGACCGCCGACCGGTGGCGCGTCGTGCAGGCCGGCACCGGTGTGCAGGACGGGGCCGGCGATCAGGGGAGCGGTGCCGACCGTCCGTCGACGCTGACCCTGGACGACCTCGTCACCCTGTTCGGCCGCCTGCCCGTCGGGGTCTCCCCGTCGACGAACCCCGGTCCGTTCGCGGCCCGCTGGGCCGTGCGCGACACGGTGACCCTGTGGACGGTCCGCGGTGGGGTCCTGGACGCGACCCGCGACCAACGCGAGGTGCTGACGCTGAGCGGTGGGGGCCTCCCGTCCGCGCGCACCACGACCCTGGACCGCACCGTCTGGTCCGTCCCCGACGCCCGCGTCGAGCGGTCGGCCGCCTCGGTGGCCGCAGCGGACTCGCGATCAGCCGACCTGCTGCTCTGGAAGGCCTGGCTGCCGATCGCCCTCGGCACCGCGGCCGCCGTCCAGGCGCTGCTGGCCCTCCGTGACCGGCGTCGCCGGCGCCTCCCCACCATCCCCACCCCCGAACCCGTCCCCGCTCGTGGCCCTCCGGCCGCGGACCCTGCAAGGAGCACCGACCATGTCCTTCGGTAAGCCCGTCCGACCCCTGATCACCCTGGGCGCCCTCGGCGCCGTCACCGCCCTCGCACTCACCGGGTGCGCCGGTGGGTCCGCCGACGCAGGCGGCTCCGGCTCCGGCGACGACGCGAAGGTCTCCCGCGTCACCATCACGCTCACCAACGACGGGGAGGACGCCTGTGCGGTGTCCTCGACGAAGGTCCCGGCGGGCCCCGTCACCTTCACGGTGAAGAACGAGTCGTCGACCGCGATCACCGAGGTCGAGCTGCTGCAGGACCAGCGGATCCTCGGCGAGAAGGAGAACCTGGCGCCCGGCCTCGACGCCGTCCGCTTCACCGCGACGCTGACCGGCGGGGAGTACCAGGTGTACTGCCCCGGAGCCGAGACCGAGCTGACGGACTTCACCGTCACCGGCAAGGCCGCGTCGACCGCGAACAGCAGCGCCTCGACCCTGCTCCGCGACGGGGCGAAGGGCTACGCGACCTACGTCGACGGCCAGGTCACCGACATGGTCGCCGCGGTCCAGCAGCTGCAGAATGACATCGACGCCGGCGACCTCGACGCGGCGAAGACCGACTACGCGAACGCCCGCCCGTTCTACGAGCACGTCGAGAGCGACGTCGACGGCTTCGTCAAGAAGGGGTTCAAGGCCACCGACAACGCCGGCAACCTCGACTACCTGATCGACATGCGCGCCTCGAACCTCGACCCGGCCGTCGGCTGGAGCGGGTTCCACGCCGTCGAGAAGGACCTGTTCCAGGCCGGGAAGATCACCGCTTCGACCAAGCAGACCGCCGCGGACCTGACCGAGGACGTGCAGCTGCTCGCGAAGCTCGTGCCGACCCTGGACTACAAGCCGGAGGACCTGGCGAACGGTGCCGCCGGCCTGCTCGAAGAGGTGCAGTCGAACAAGATCACCGGCGAGGAAGAGGCGTACAGCCACATCGACCTCGTCGACCTCGCCGCCAACGTCGAGGGTGCCCGTCAGGCCTTCGCGTACCTCAAGCCGGGGCTGACCAAGCTCGACCCGACCCTGACGAAGCAGATCGCGAAGCAGTTCGACGCCACGAACACGCTGATGGACGGCTACCGCGACGCCGACGACCTGGGCGGCTTCGCGAGCTGGGACGCCGCCACCAAGCAGTCCGACGCGAACACGATCTCGCAGCAGATCCAGGCGCTCCAGGACCCGCTGTCCCGCCTGGCCGAGAAGGTCGCGACCGCGTGACCGAGCCGGACGAGGCACCCCGGGCGAACGTCTCCCGCCGCGGACTGTTCGGCGCCGGCCTGGCGGTGGCCGGTGCCGGGGTCGGCGCGGCAGCGGGCGTCGGCGGCGCCACCGCGGCGACCGGCGTGAACCCGTTCACGGCGGCGACGAACGGCGACGAGTCGATCGACCTGTCGCAGAGCCAGCCGTTCTACGCCACCGCGGCAGGGCAGCCACAGGGCGGGATCCGCACCACCCCGCAGCGCTACTGCGTCTACATGACGTTCGACCTGTCGACGACCGTCACGACCGAGTTGCAGGTGCTCCTCGCCCGGTGGTCGGCCGCGATCGCTCAGCTGCAGGCCGGCAAGACCGTCGGCAGCGTCGAACCGGCGCACGGCAACGGGGTCGGTGCCGACACGGGCGAGGCGCTCGACCTCGGGCCGGCGTCCCTGACCGTGACGGTGGGCCTGGGCCCCGGCGTCTTCGACGAGCGCTTCGGGCTGGCCGACCGGCGCCCGGCGTCGCTCGCCGACATCCCGACGCTGCCGAGCGACAACCTGCAGGAGGGGCTGAGCGGCGGCGACCTGTCCCTGCAGGCCTGCGCCGACGACCCCCAGGTGGCGTACCACGCGGTGCGCGACCTGGCACGGATGGCCCGCGGCACCGCGACCGTCCGCTGGACCGTGCTCGGCTTCGGCCGCGCGTCGGCGGGGCCGCACCAGAGCACGCCCCGCAACCTGATGGGGTTCAAGGACGGCACCCGGAACATCACGACCGACGCCGACCACGACCGGTTCGTCTGGCTCGACCGCGACGCCGGGTGGATGGCCGGGGGCAGCTACCAGGTGGTGCGGAAGATCCGGATGAACATCGAGACCTGGGACGCCGACGTCGTCAGCGACCAGCAGCGGGTGTTCGGGCGGACGAAGATCCAGGGCGCACCGCTCTCCGGCGGACAGGAGCACACCACCCCGGACTTCCACGCGAAGGACGACGACGGTGCGACGAAGATCGACGCGACGTCGCACATCGCCCTCGCCGCCCACGAGGCGAACGGCGGCGTGAAGATCCTGCGGCGGCCGTACAACTACACCGACGGGCTCAACGAGTACGGCCAGCTCGACGCCGGGCTGCTCTTCATCGCCTACGTGAACGACCCGGACCACTTCACGCGGCTGCAGCGGAAGCTCGGCGCCTCGGACCGGCTGAACGAGTACGTCTCGCACATCGGGTCCGCGGTGTTCGCCGTCCCGCCGGCACCCCGCAAGGGCTCGTACATCGGCGAGCAGCTGTTCCACTGAGACGGGGAGTGGGCGCCCTCCGCCGTTTCCCTGGAGGCGGAGGACGCCCGCGTCGCGGAGTCTCGCCGAACGGAACCACCGTCGACTTGCTGAAAGCGACCCGGCACGACGCGTCGCGGTGCGACACTCCCGAGAGTACCCCGCGGATCCGCGGATCCGCAGCGATCGACCGGGATGGGACAGCAACCGTGACCGCCGGGGTGCGCGACGTTCGCGCCGGGCGTGTCCCGGGCCTCCTGACCGACGCGAACGGGCCGCCTCACCAGGGTGAGACGGCCCGTTCGCATCGTGTGCCCGCAGGCTCGCGGTCAGTCCGTCAGGACCGTCGCGCCACGTCGTGCGCGGTTGCGGCGGAGGACCACGAGTGCCGTGATCCCGGCGAGCAGGAGCAGGCCCGCCGCGATCGCCGGAGCGGTCAGGTCCGCACCCGTGTAGGCGAGGTCGCCACCGGCGCGCGGGTCGTCGACGGTCCCGCCGACGCCACCGATGCCGGCGTCGTCACCGGCACCCGCGCCGGGGCCGGGGGTGACCCCGCCGCCCGTGCCCGGGGTCGGGTCGACCGGGTCCGTCGGGTCCGTCGGGTCGGTGGGGTCGGTCGGGTCGGTCGGGTCGACCGCTGCGGCCACCGGGATGGTCACGGCGAGGGTGATGGTCTGGCCCGGCAGGGTGACCACGAGCGGTGCGTCCGTCGTGGCGACGGGCTCGGCCACCGCGGCGAGCGAGACGGAGCCGGCGGTGCGGGCGGCGGCGCGTGCAGCCGGGGCCTCGATCTCGGGGACCGTGACGGTCAGGGTCGCGCGACCCTGCTCGTCGTTCTTGTCGGTGATCGTCGGGTCGATCGCGGCCGATGCCAGCTCCTTGCCGTCCGCGCTGACCGACACCGTGCCCGCCTTCGCGGGGTCCTCGCTGCTGAACACGAGCGACGACAGGTCGAGCTGGATCGCGTCACCGGGCTGGAACCCACCAGCCGGGGTCGGCGTGACCGTGACGCCGACGGCGCGCTGGTCCTTCAGGGGTTCGACCTTCGGGTGGGCGAGGAAGTAGTCCACCTGGGCCTGCAGGTCGACCTGGCCAGAGTCGGCGACGTTCGTGCCGGTCGCGAAGGCGGCGAAGTTGTCGCCACCGGTCGACAGGAACGAGTTGACGGTCACCTTGAGGGTGTCGGTCAGCGCGATCGCCTCGCCGTCGAGGGTCATGCCGGTGATGCGCTCGCCGCGGCCCTTCGACGGGTCGTAGGTGTACGCGAAGCCGTCCGAGACGCCGAGCTTCAGGAACGGACGCTCGAGTCCGTCCGGCTGCCACTGCTGCTCGAGGGCGTTCTTGATCTGCTGGCCGGTCATGTCCTTCGTCACCAGGGTGTTGGCGAACGGCTGGACGAGCGCGGCTTCCTTGTAGGTGACGGTGCCGTCCGGGTCGCCGGCGCCGCTGGACGCGTAGACCATGTCGGTGCGGAGGCCGCCCGGGTTCATGAAGGCGATCTTCGAGCCGTTGCGGGCGGTGGCGCTGCGCTGGACCTCGGCGATGTAGTTGCCGAGCACGGACTCGCCACCGCGGTTCTCGGCCTTGCGGTCGGACTGCACGGCGCGACGCAGGTCACCCGTGATCTCGCCGAGCTTCTCGCTGCCCTTGACGTCGGCGACGGCCTTCGCGGCGGTCACGATGCCGCTCACGGCGTTGACCGAGGTGGCGTCGGCGGGCACCCGGGTCTCGGCGTTGACCGACTTGACCTCGGACGTGATCCCGGTGAGCTGCTTGTCAGCGTCCACCGTGAGCCGCAGGTGCCCGAAGGCGACGCCGTAAGAGCCGGCCTGGATCACCGGACGCTTCGTGCCGCCGGGGCCGGCGATGGAGTGGTCGTACGTCGCGTGGGTGTGCGCCGAGACGATTGCCGAGACCTTCGACGAGACGCCGGAGGTGATCTTGCCGAACGAACCGGTGCCGGTGGCGTCGGCGAGCGCGCTCGTGGTGGCGCCCTCGTGCACGAGCAGGACGAGCACGTCGGCCTCGCCGTTGTCGTCCTCGCCGTCGGTGAGCTGCTCGGCGTACCGGTTGACCTGGCTGAGGATCGGCGCCATCGCGAGGCCCTCGACCCCGCCGGGGCTGACGAGTCCGGGGATGAGGTCCTCGGTGGTCGCGCCGATGAAGCCGACCTTGACGCCGCCCTTCTCCACGATGGAGTACGGCGTGAACGCGGGGTCGGTGGTGCCGGCCTTGACGATGTTCGCCGAGACGTACGGCCAGTCGGCACGGTCCTCGATTCGGCCGGTCAGGTCGCTCTGACCCTTGTCGAGCTCGTGGTTGCCGATCGCGCTCACGTCGAGGTCCATGGCGTTCAGGGCGTCGATCGTGGGGGAGTCCTGCTGGATGAGCGAGGTGAAGGTCGAGGCGCCCACGTTGTCGCCGACGCTGGCGAAGATCGTGTTGGGGTTGGCCTCGCGGTACGACTGCACGACGCCGGCGAGCTTCGCGGCGCCGGCGGCCTTGTCGGCGGCGGTGCCCTCGGACTCGATGCGACCGTGGAAGTCGTTGACGTCGATGATGTCGATCGTCGTGTCACCCTCGGCGGCGACGGCTGCGGACGGGACGGACAGTGCGACCAGGACCCCGGCGGTGGCGAGGGCCGCGCCGGCGCCGAGGCGTCGTCGGGTCGTCGCACCGGCGGTTCCGGTGGTGTGGGAAGTGTTCATCGCCGTCGAACCTACGAAGGCGCACAGGCGACTCGCCAGACCCCATCGCAAGTCGTCACACGACGTTCACACGGCCGTCCCCCCTCGCACCGCCCGACCCGGTTCAGTCGCGGCCGAGGGCGCCCTTCACCCGCTCGGTGACCTCGGTCGCCATCGCCTTGGCGGAGTCCTTCACGACGTCGAACTCGACCGGGTCGCCCTTCAGCAGGCTCTTCGCCGTGTTGATCGCGTACTCCTTCGTGATGTGCGGGGGCAGCGGCGGGACGCTCCGGCTGACGTAGGCGTCGATGAGGGTCACCCCCTGGTGGGCGAACGCCCGCTCGACCGCCGCCTCGACCTCGGAGTCCTCGTGCACCGCGATGCCCTGGAACCCGAGCAGCGTCGCGTACCCGGCGTAGTCGATCGACTCGACGTCCTGCGAGCCGCGCCACATCGGGTTCCCGTCCTCGGTGCGCATCTCCCACGACACCTGGCCGAGGTCGTCGTTGTGCATGACCACGATGACGAGCTGCTGGTTCGGCCAGGCCGCCAGGTACTTCTTCACGGTGATCAGCTCGTTCATGCCGAGCATCTGGAAGGCACCGTCGCCGATCGTGCACACCGCCGGACGGTCCGGGAACGCGAACTTCGCCGTCACCGCGTACGGCATCGCCGCGAGCATCGTCGCGAGCCGGCCGGACATGTCGCCGCGCATCCCCTCGCGCAGCCGGATGTGGTGGCCGTACCAGTCGGCGGTGGTGCCGGCGTCCGCGGTGACCGTGACGCCGTCGGGCAGCCGGTCGTTCACGGCCTGGATCACCCGGCGCGGGTTCACCCCGTCGTCGTAGGCGACCTCGGACTGCGCACGCATCTCCGACTCCCACTCGCGCATCTCGTGGGCGACCGTCTGCTGGAAGGACCTGTCGGTCTTCTGCTCGAGCAGGGGGAGCACGGCGTCGAGCGTCGAGCCGACGTCGCCCCACAGGTTCAGCTCGGTCGGGTACCGCAGACCGAGCTGCTCCGGCTTGATGTCGACCTGGATGCCCCGGGCCTGCCCGGACTTCGGCATGTACTCGCCGTACGGGTAGTTGGTGCCGAGGAGCACGAGGGTGTCGCAGTCGCGGATCTGGTGCAGCGACGGCAGCGACCCGAGCAACCCGAGCTGCTGCGAGTGGTACGGCACGTCGGACGGGATCACGTCCTTGCCGCGGAGCGCCGTGATGATCCCCGCGCCCGCCTTCTCGGCCGCGGCGAGCACCTGGGCCGTCGCACCGCGCGCACCGGCGCCGACCAGGAACGTCACCTTCGACCCGGCGTTGATGATCTCCGCCATCTTCCGCACCTCGTCGGCGGGCGGCGTGATCCGGGTGGACGCGGGGACGTCGCTCGATCGCGAGGCCCAGTGCTCCAGCGGCGGTGCGTCGTACGTCATCGCCTGCACGTCGTGGGGCAGCACGACGACGGCCGGCTGCTTGCGGAGCGACGCCGTGCGGAAAGCGGTGTCGAGCACCACGCCGACGGCTTCGGGAGTGGCCACCGTCTGCACGTAGCAGGCGACGTCGGCGAAGACGCGCTCCAGGTTCGACTCCTGCTGCGTGAACGAGCCCATCGCGGCGAGCCCCTGCTGACCGACGATCGCCACCACCGGCTGGTTGTCCATCTGCGCGTCGTACAGGCCGTTCAGCAGGTGGAAGGCGCCGGGACTCGACGTCGCGACGCACACCCCGACCTCGCCGGTGAACTTCGCGTGCGCGGTCGCCATCAGCGCCGCGATCTCCTCGTGCGTGGGCCGGACGTACTCCAGGCCGTCACCCTTCGACGCCGCCTTGCCGAGCGCGCCGTCGAAGGCGCCGATCCCGTCGCCGGGGTAGCCGAACACGCGGGAGACCCCCCACGCCTTGATGCGGTCGATGACGAAGTCGCTCACGGTCGTGCTCATGGCACCAGCGTGCGCGGGCGCGCACGGGTCCGTTCACAGGCTCTGGTCGGGAGGCCCGGATCGCGTGACCGACGTCGGTCACGTGGTCCGGGCCTCCCGGCCAGTGCCCGTGGTCGCTACGGCTCCTGCGCGATCAGCGGACGGAGGGTGCGGTGCGCGATGCGCAGTCCCTCGAGCACCCTGTCGTCGGTGCCGCCCCAGAGCGGGTCCTCGTGCTCGACGCTCAGCGTGCCGTCGAAGCCCGCTTCGTAGAGGCGGTCGACGACGTGCGGCCAGTCCACCACACCGCGGCCGGGCACCCGGAACCGCCACCACCCCATGTCCCACGGGTCGTCGCCCTTGTCGACCTTGCCGAAGAACCCGTAGGCGTTGCGCCGCTCGGGGAACAGCTCGAGGTCCTTCGCCTGGGCGTGCACGATGTGCTCGGCGAACGGCAGGATCGTCTCGACCGGGTCGATCCCGATCCACGTCAGGTGCGACGGGTCCCAGTTCAGGCCGAAGCCCAGACCGGTCACCCAACCCCAGAGCTCGGGGGAGTACGCGATGTTGCCGGGGTAGCCGTCGGGGTGCCAGCCCTCCATCACGCAGTTCTCGATGATCAGCCGCACGCCGCGCTCGCCGGCGTAGTCGACGATCTCGGGCAGGACCCGGTCGCCCTCGCGCATGTTCTCGCGGACGGACTTGGTGGTGTCACGGCCGATGAACGTGCCGACGTAGGGGATGCCGAGCGCCTGCGCGGTGTCGATCGCGTGCTTGAGGTGGGTCCGCACCGCGGCACGGCGCTCCGGGTCCTGGTGCAGGTTGTTCTCGTAGTACGCGAGCGCGGAGATCTCGAGGCCGGTGCGGTCGAGCAGGTCGCGGGTGGCCAGGGCGTCCTCGTCGGTGAACGTGGCGACCGGCAGGTGCGCCGCCTCGAAGTCACGGCCGCCGGTGCCCGGCCAGACGGCGACCTCGAGCCGCTCGTAGCCCTGCTGCTGGGCGAACCCGGCGATCCGGTCGAGCGACCAGCCGGGCAGGCAGGCGGTCAGCATGCCGAGCTTCACCGGATCTCCCGCCACGTCGTCTCGGCCGCGCTGCCGATCACGGCCTCGATGATGTCGGCAGAGCGGGCGCCGTCCGCGAAGGTCGGCAGCCCGTCGGGAGCCACCCCGGTGCGGACCGCGGTGTAGGTGTCGGCGACGAAGGCCGCGAAGGCGTCGAGGTACCCCTGCGGGTGCCCGGCCGGCACGACCGCCAACCGGCGCTGGTCGGGGTACCCCTGCGACGGGTCGCGGACGACGATCTGTGCGCCGCGCTCGTTGCCGAACCAGGCGGACTCGGGCTGCTCCTGGTCGAAGGCCGCGCTGCCGCGGGTGCCGTCGACCTCGAACCACAGGCGGTTCTTGCGGCCGGAGGCGACCTGCGAGATCACGACGTTGCCGATGCGGCCCGTGGCCGTGCGGAAGGTGGCGACGGCGGTGTCCTCGGTGGTGACCTCGGCGCGCTCGGCCGCGTCGGCCACCGGGTCCGGGTCCGGGGATCCGGAGAACGACGGACCGGACGCCGCCGGCCGGGTCGGGTAGACGATGTCGGTCGCCGCGGACACCGAGGCGAAGCGTTCGCCCGTCACGAACTCGACCAGGTCGCACCAGTGCGACCCGATGTCGGCGAACGCGCGGGACAGCCCGCTCGAGGTCGGGTCGACCCGCCAGCTCGAGGCGTCCTCGTCGAGCATCCAGTCCTGCAGGTAGTGGCCGTGCACCGCGAGCAGCCGGCCGAGCTCCCCGTCGGCGATGCGCGCCCGGATCTCGCGGACCATCGGATGGTACCGGTACACGAACGGCACCGTGGCCACGACACCGGCCTCGGCAGCGGCGGCGACGAGCTCGGCGGCCCGGGCGGGGTCGATCGCCAGGGGCTTCTCGCACACCACGTTGATGCCGGCCGCGATCACCGCGAGCGCCTGCGGGTGGTGCTGGTCGTTCGGGGTGCAGACGTGCACGACGTCGGGGGCATCGGCGATGACCTCGTCGAGCGAGGCGTAGCCGCGGGGCAGGTCGAGCTGCGCGGCCACCTGCTCCGACCGGGCGGCGTTCCGGCCGAGGACACCGAGCACCTCGGCACCGGAGGCCCGGGCCGCCCGGGCGTGGACCCCGGCGATCATGCCTGTCCCGACCACGGCGACACGGAGGCGTCGCCCTTCGTACCCACTGCTCATGGTGCTCCCTCGCGCCGGACTGACACCACCGTAGCGGCCCGGCCGTCCCCGGGGGACGGTGAGTACGGTCTGGTGCATGTCGAGCCTCCAGACCAGCCTGCTCATCCTCGGCGCCAGCGGCGACCTGTCCAAGCGCCTGCTGCTGCCCGGCCTCGCCACCCTGCTCCAGGTGAAGGACGACTGGGACGTCCAGCTCGTCGGGGCCGGTGTCGAGGACCTGTCCGACGCCGACTGGAAGGCGCAGGTGCGCGAGTCCTTCGAGAACGCGCAGGCGTCGAAGAACGAGGAGGACGAGGGCGCCTCGGGCGAGACGTCGCTGCCGGCCCGACTGCAGGCCGTGGTCGACGCCTCGACCTACCGGAAGGCCGACGTCACGGACCCGGACGACCTGCGGGCACTGCTCGCCGCGTGCGACCACGACCCGGCGATCTACTTCGCACTGCCGCCGGCGGTCACCGAGAAGAGCTGCGAGCAGCTCGCCCACCTCGACCTGCCCGCCGGCACCCGCCTGGCGCTCGAGAAGCCGTTCGGCACCGACGCCGACAGCGCCTCGCACCTCAACGACCTGCTGCACTCGTTCATCCCCGAGGAGCGCATCCACCGCGTCGACCACTTCCTCGGCCGCTCCACCGTGCTCAACCTGCTCGGGCTGCGCTTCGCCAACCGCATCATCGAACCGCTGCTGTCGTCGCAGCACGTCGAGCGCGTCGACATCGTCTACGACGAGACCCTCGGGCTCGAGGGCCGGGCGCGCTACTACGACAAGGCCGGGGCGCTCACCGACATGATCCAGAGCCACCTGCTGCAGGTGATGGCCGTCGTCGCGATGGAGGCCCCCGCCTCGATCAAGGCCGACGACCTCCGCACCCAGAAGGAGCTCGTGCTGCGGGCCGTCCGGCCGTGGGGCGGCGACGTCGTCACCGCGGGCAAGCGCGCCCGGTACACCGCCGGCACCGTCGGGGACCGCCAGCTGCCGTCGTACGTCGACGAGGACGGCGTGGACCCGTCGCTCGGAACCGAGACCCTCGCCCAGCTCACCCTGGAGATCGCGAACTGGCGCTGGGCCGGCGTCCCGTTCACCCTGCGGTCCGGCAAGGCGCTCGCCGCGCAGCGCCGCGAGATCGTCATCACGTTCAAGGACTCCCCGCACGTGCCCGAGGGGCTCACCGGCACCGAGCTGCCCGACCGGCTGCGCATCTGGATCGCCCCGGACGAGATGCAGCTCGAGCTCAACGTCAACGGTGCCGGCGACCCGTACACGATCGACCACACGAGCCTCGAGGTGACCTTCAACCCCGGGCGCCTGAGTGCCTACGGCGAGGTGCTGGCCGGCGTGCTCGAGGGCGACGCCACGCTGTCGGTCCGCGGCGACAGCGCCGTGCAGGGCTGGAAGGTCGTCGGGCCGTTCCTCGACGCGTGGAAGGCCGGCAAGGCACCCCTCGACGAGTACGCCGCCGGGTCCGTCGGCCCCGACGGCTGGGACAACATCGAGGCCTGAGCCCGAGCGGCGGCGTAGCGTCGGGCGACGTGAACACCACCGACGACGTCCTGCAGACCGTTCCCGAACCCGCCGGCGCCGACATCCGTGTCGACGACGTCTCCTACGACCACGAGGGCACCGAACTGCTCGGTGTGCTCGCGAAGGACGCCGCGATCGCGGGCCGTCGTCCGGCCGTCCTCGTCGTGCACGACTGGCACGGCGTGAACGAGCACGTCGAGGCCCGGGTGACGATGCTCGCCCGACTCGGCTACGTCGCCTTCGGCGCGGACATCTACGGTGCGGGCATCCGCCCAGGTGACGACACCGCGGCCCAGGTCGCCGGCGGTTTCTACCGGGACCTGCCGCTGCTGCGGGCCCGCGCCACCGCCGGGCTCGAGCGACTGCTCGCCGACCCGGACGTCGACCCCGCCCGCGTCGTCGTGATGGGGTACTGCTTCGGCGGCTCGACCGCACTCGAACTCGCACGGACCGGGGCCGACCTGGTCGGTGCCGTGGCGTTCCACGGCGGCCTCATCGCACACGACCCCTCGGACGCCGCGGACATCCGGGCGAAGCTGCTCGTCCTCACCGGGGGCGCCGACCCCGTCGTGCCGGACGATGCCGTGCACGCGTGGCAGGACGAGATGCGGGCTGCGCCGGACGTCGACTGGCAGGTCGTGACGTACTCCGGCGCGATGCACGCGTTCGCGGTGCCCGGCACCGACGCCCCGGACCACGGCGCGCAGTACCAGGAGCGTGCCGACCGCCGATCGTGGCAGGCGCTCCGGGTGTTCCTGGCCGAGGTGTTCGACGAGGAGCCCGCGGCGCTGTGACGGTGCGGCCGTCGGAGACCGCTCGCGACACGCCGAGCACGGGGGCCGGAGCGCCTCGATTGGCGCCCGGGCCGCACCTGTTGTAGAGTCTTCCACGGCCGCAAGGCCACGCGCTCGTAGCTCAATGGATAGAGCATCTGACTACGGATCAGAAGGTTGGGGGTTCGAGTCCCTTCGAGCGCACAGGCAAGCAGAACGACGAAGGGCCCCGGTGGATTCCACCGGGGCCCTTCGTCGTTGCACGGCTGCGGGTCCGGGCCCGTGCGTCGCGTCACGTCCGTGCGACTCCGTTCCTGCTCACGAAGTGGCGGGGGAGTACGGTTCCGTGGCCGCGACGACCTCCGAGGCGCCGGCGATGCCGAAGGACGTGAAGAGCGGTGCCACAGCGCCCTGCGCTGCGCCACGAGCTGGGCGCGTCCGGTGAAGCGCTCGGTCCCGCACGACCGACGGGAGGCCCGTGGCGGTGTCGCCACGGGCCTCCCGTCCGATCTGTCGGTGCGTCGACTACGCGACGGTCGCGCGCGCCTCGGCCAGCGACGGGTAGTCGGTGTAGCCCTCGGCGGTCGCGCCGTAGAAGAGCTCCGGACGGGGCTCGTTGAGCTCGGCGTCGTGCTCCCAGCGGTGCGCGAGGTCCGGGTTGGCGATCGCGGCGCGGCCCACGGCGACGGCGTCGGCGTGGTCCCCCTCGACGATCGCGATGGCCTCGTCGCGGGTGGTGAGCGACGAGAAGCCCGAGTTCACGATGAACGGCGCGGCCGCGGTGCGGCGGACGTGCTGCACCAGGTCGCCGGTCGGCTCGGCGTGCAGGACGTCCACGAAGGCGAGCCCCAGCGGCGCGAGGCCCTCGGCGACGGCGGTGTAGGTGGCGCGGACGTCGTCGGCGTCGTCCTCGATGACGCCCTGGATCCCGTGCTCGGGCGACAGGCGGATGCCGGTGCGGTCGGCGCCGATGGCCTCGGCGATGGCGGTGGTGACCTCGATCGCGAAGCGCGCGCGGTTCTCGGGGGAGCCGCCGTACTGGTCGGTGCGGGTGTTCGACACCGGCGACATGAACTCGTGCACCAGGTAGCCGTTGGCGCCGTGGACCTCGACACCGTCGAGCCCGGCGGCGATCGCGTTGCGGGCGGCCTGCACGAAGCCCTGCACCGCCTCCTGCACCTCGGCGGTGGTCAGTTCGTGCGGGACGGGCATGTCGGCCTTCGAGCCGTCGGCCAGGTGCGTCTGCCCGGGGGCGGCGATGGCGGACGGGGCGACGATGCGCGGGGTCTGCGAGATGTCGGTGTGCGAGACGCGGCCGCCGTGCATGAGCTGCATGACGATCGTGCCGCCGGCGGCGTGCACGGCGTCGGTCACGCGGCGCCAGCCGGCGATCTGGTCGTCGGTCTCGATGCCGGGCTGCCCCGGGTAGGAGCGGCCCTCCTGCACGGGCCAGGTGCCCTCGGTGATGATCATGCCGAGGCCGGCGCGCTGTCGGTAGTGCTCGACGAGCAGGTCGTTCGGGACGCCGTGCTCGCCGGCGCGGGTGCGCGTGAGCGGGGCCATGACGACGCGGTTCGACAGGGACAGGGCGCCGATGGAGGCGGGTTCGAAGAGCTTCACCTCAGGGCGAACGACGAGTTGTCCGATGCAATTCCACCTCGGAGCACTTCTTCAGGCAGTGCGGTCAGTCGCGCGGGCACACCAGCGTCGACGAGCGGACCTGGCCCTCGGGCCGGATCACCTGGTGCTGGGAGAGGGGCTTGCCGCACAGGGGGCACCCCCGGTCGATCGTCCGGTCGTCGATGCCCTCGGGGCGACCGGCGCCGATCTGCGAGGGGCCCATCTTGTCGATGAGCGTCGTGTTCCACCGTTCGTACCACTGGCCGAAGCGTCCCACGGTGCATCCTTTCGTTCGTGCACAAACCATTATGGCACCGATGGCCACGGATCACACCTGGTCGACGCGCTCCAGTAGCTCGGTCAGCTCGTCCTTCAGGGACTCGAGCCGGGCGAGTGGCCACCCGAGCCGGTCGGCGACGGCGAGCGGGACCGCCTGGGCCCGGTCGCGCAGGGCGTGCCCGGCAGTCGTCAGGGAGACCTCGAGCTGGCGTTCGTCGGCGGTGCTGCGGGTGCGGCGGACGTAGCCGGAGGCCTCGAGCCGCTTGAGCAGCGGACTCAGCGTCGCGGAATCGAGTCGCAGTTCGCCGGCGATCTCGCGTACCGACCGCGGGTCCCGCTCCCACAGGGCGAGCATGACGAGGTACTGCGGGTGCGTCAGGCCCATCGGGTCGAGCAGGTCGCGGTACAGCCCGATGACGCTGCGACTCGTCGCCGCGAGTGCGAAGCAGAGCTGCCGGTCGAGCGCGAGCGGGTCCGGTGCGGTCTGGGTCATGCGCCCCAGGGTACTTCGTTCGTGCACGAAGTGGTGTGCGCCGAGTGGGTACGACGTCTCGATGCGTGTGCTTCTTCCGACATTCCACCCGTCGATCGACGCGTGGAACGTCGGAACACGCGCGCGTATGCGGGAGGGGCACCGCCCCGGGGCGGTGGGCGCAATGGCCTGGAGGCCCGGTGCCGGTCTCGTGGACCGGCACCGGGCCTCCAGGGTGGTGGCGCTGGTGCGTCGACTACGCGCGGTGCGCGGGCGGGTGCCCCGAGTCGTGCGTGGTCGCGTCCGGCTCCACGGGGAGCGCGTGGGTGCCGGTGTGCGTGTCCTCGTGGCCGGCGACCGGGTGGGTGCGCTCGAGCTTCGCGCCCTCCACGTCGACGTCGGGCACGATGCGGTCGAGCCACTTCGGGAACCACCAGGCGCTCTTGCCGAGCAGGTGCATCGCCGACGGGATGAGCAGCATGCGGACGACGAAGGCGTCGATCAGCACACCGAACGCCAGCCCGAAGCCGATCGGCTTGATGGTGGACGAGTCCGAGAAGATGAAGCCCGCGAACACGGAGATCATGATGATCGCCGCCGCCGTGACCACCGCGCGACCCGCGTGCAGACCGCGCTGGACGGCCACCTTCGCGCTCGCACCGTGGGCGTAGGCCTCACGCATGCCGGACACCAGGAACAGCTGGTAGTCCATCGCCAGACCGAACAGGATCCCGATCTCGATGATGGGCAGGAAGCTCAGGATCGGTGCCGGGTCGTGCACCCCGAAGACCGAGCCGAGCCAGCCGAACTGGTAGATCGCGGTCAGACCACCGAACGAGGCCAGGACGGACAGGATGAACCCGGCGGTGGCGGTGATCGGCACGAGGAACGACCGGAACACGATGATCAGGATGATCAGCGACAGCCCGACGACCACCACGAGGTAGAGCGGCAGCACGTTCGAGAGCTTCTCGGACACGTCGATGTTCGCCGACGCGTTGCCGGCGACGCCGAGGGTGACCTTGCCGTCGTCGGTGGAGACGGTCTGCTCGCGCAGGTCCTTCACGACGTTCTCGGTGGAGATGCTGTCCGGGCCGCCGGCGGGCTTCACCTGGAACGCGATGATGTCGCGGTCCTTCGAGGCGCCGATGGGCAGTACGGCCTTGACGTCGTCGTTCTTCGCGATCGCCTGGCCGATGGTGACCTCGGTCGCGGTGACGTCGCTCTTGCTGATCGACTCCGGCAGGGTCGCCACGACGAGCAGCGGGCCGTTCTGACCGGCGCCGAACTCCTTCTCGAGCGTCTTGTAGGCCTTGTACTGGCTCGACTCGACGGCCTCGGACGAACCGCTCGGCAGGCCGAGGCGCATCTGCGTCGCGGGCAGGGCGATGGTGCCGAGCACCGCGACACCGAGGACGAGCGTGATGACCGCGCGCCAGCTCGACATCGGCTTGTTCGGGATCCGCGTGGAGTCGGTGTTGCCGATCTTCGCGCGCTCCTTCTTCCGCAGGATCCGCATGCCGATGAGCGACAGCAGGGCCGGGGTGAACGAGGTCGCGATGAGGATCGCGAAGAGCACCGCGACAGCACCGACCGTGCCCATCAGGCCGAGGAACGGGATGCCGGTGATGTTCAGCGCGAGCAGCGCGACGATGACCGTCGCACCGGCGAACACCACGGCGTTGCCCGAGGTGCCGTTCGCGAGCCCGATCGACTCGTGCACCTGCATGCCCTGCTTCAGCTGGGTGCGGTGCCGGTTCAGGATGAACAGCGAGTAGTCGATGCCGACCGCCAGGCCCAGCATCACCCCCAGCACCGGCGTGACCGAGATGAACTCGACGACGCTCGAGAACGACAGGGCGGTGAGCGAGGCGACGCCGACGCCGAGGACGGCGCTGACGAGCGGGACCGCGGCGCCGATGACCGTGCGGAGCATCAGGAGCAGCACGATCGCGGCGATGATGACACCGCCGATCTCACCCGGGCCGAGGATCGACGGCACACCCTGTGCGATGTCGTTCGAGACGTACACGTTGACGCCCTCGATGTCGGCCGACTCGGCGTCGTCCGCGATGGCGGTCTTCGTGTCCGCGGGGACCTCGTAGGTCGACTTCGTGAACTGCACGGTGCCGATCGCTGCGCTGCCGTTGTCCGACACGAAGCGGATGTCCTTCGACAGGTCGAGCAGGTCCGAGCCCTGTTCGAGCTCCTGCTCGTTGTCGTCGAGCTTCTGCTTGTTCGTGTCGATCGTCTTCTGGGCGTCGGCGAGCTGCTGCTCACCGGCGTCGATCTGGGCCTGCTGGGCGTCGATCTGCGCCTGCGCCTGCTGGAGCTGGGCGGCCGCAGCCTGGGCCTGGGCAGCGGGGACCGCTGCGCCGCCGGCTGCCTGCGCCTGGGCCTTCTGCGCGTCGAGCTTCGCCTGGGCATCCGCGATCTGCTGCTTGCCGGACTCGAGCTGCGTCTTCTGCGCGTCGAGCTGCTGCTGGCCGGTCTCGATCTCCGCGCGACCGGACTCGATCTGGTCACGCCCGTCGACGATCTTCTGCCGCTGGTCGTCGAGCTGCTGCTGGGTGTCGAAGCCGCTCGTCGTGCCCTTGACGCCGTCGAGCTCCTCGAGGCCGGTCAGGAAGTCGTCGATCTCGGACTGCTGCGACGACGAGAACGCCTTGCCGTCCTTCGTCTCGAAGACGATCGTGCCGTTGCCGCCGTTCGCCGACGGGAACTTGTCGGCGAGCTGGTCCTGCACCTGACTGGTCTTGGTGTTCGGGATCGTGATCGACGACGAGATCGTGCCGGCGAAGAGCGTGTACGTGACGCCCGCGACGGCCATGATCGCGACCCAGGTGATGATCACGAGCCAGTGGCGTCGTGCGGAGAACCGTCCGAGACGGTAGAGGAGACCGGCCATGCGGTTGCCTGCGGTCCTTTCGTGTCAGGTGCTGGTGGTGCGGGGTGCGCCGGTGGACCCCTGGGGGATGAGGAGGCGGGGCGGCGTCAGTCGTCGGCCATGTAGCCGCTGCGGACACTGTGCACGAGTCGTGCGAGCAAGTCGTCCCACGCGTCGAGCGCCGGTTGGTCGAGCTCGGGGCCGGACGTCGCCAGCCAGTGCTCCGCGATGACGACGATGCCGCTCATGAGCGACTCGACGAGCAGCGCGGCGTCGAGGGGGTCGGCGGCCGGGTAGCGCCGGGCGACCTCGTGCCGGAGTCGTTCGGTCACACGCGAGAACGCCGTCTGGGTCAGGACCGCGGCCTTCGGGTCGTCCTTGCCGGGGTCGCCGAGGATCCGGTACATGCTGGCGATCGCCGGAGCCAGGTCGGCGCCGCGGGCTGCGGACTCGAGCTCGTCGAACATCGACGCCCGGCTGCCGTCGCCCACCGGGGTCCGGGCCATGTCGGCGAGGAACCGGTCGATGATGACGGACAGCTCCTGTTCGCACACGGCCAGCAGGACCTCGTCGAGCGAGGCGAAGTGGTTGAAGACGGTGCGCCGGGCGATGTCGGCCCGAGCGGCGAGGTCGTCCACGCTGAAGTCGCGGCCGCCGCGCTCGTCGATCAGGTCGCGAGCGGCCTGCAGGATCGCGGCGCGGTGCTTCGCCTTGAGGGCAGCACGGCGGTCGGTCGCGATGGTCACGAGATCGAACACTAGGTGCATCGATGCACTCGGTGCAACGAGGTTGAGTGCATCCCCAGGTTCGTCCCCCGGTGCGGAACGCCCGTGCTGCACCGTTGTTCTGTCGGAGGTGTCGGGTGCCAGACTGGACGAACGAACCGCTGCGTCACCGCCCGCGGACCCGCCGCCGTACGAAGGAGTACCCGATGCCCGTCCGCCTGTTCCCGGAGACCCTCGACGAGATCGCCGCGAGCGGTGTCGCCGTGCCCACCTACGACCGCGACGGCATCACCGCCGGCATCGTTCACTTCGGCGTCGGCGGGTTCCACCGCGCGCACCAGGCGATGGTGATCGACCGGCTCCTGCAGCGTGGCGAAGCCCGCGAGTACGGCATCTGCGGCGTCGGCGTGCTCGAGCAGGACCGTCGGATGGCGACCGCGATGGCCGAGCAGGGCGGCCTGTACACGCTCGTCCTCAAGCACCCGGACGGCACCCGCGAGTCCCGTGTCATCGGCAGCATCGTCGAGTACCTGCTCGCCGTCGACGACCCGGACGCCGTCGTCGAGAAGATGGCGCACCCGGACACCAGGATCGTCAGCCTGACCATCACCGAGGGTGGCTACAACTTCGACCACGTCACCGGCGAGTTCGTCGCCGACGAGCCCGGCGTCGCGGCCGACCTGCGCGGCGACGGCCCGCCCCGCACGGTGTTCGGCCTGGTGGTCGAGGCGCTGCGTCGCCGACGGGACCGCGGCCTCGACCCGTTCACCGTGATGTCCTGCGACAACATCCAGGGCAACGGGCACGTCGCGCGGTCGATGTTCACCGCCTACGCGCGGCTGCAGGACCCGGCCTTCGCGGACTGGATGGACGAGCACGTGGCGTTCCCGAACTCGATGGTCGACCGCATCACCCCGGTCACCGCCGACGAGGACCGCGCCTGGGTCCGCGACGAGCTCGGCATCGACGACGCCTGGCCCGTCGTCGCCGAACCGTTCTTCCAGTGGGTGCTCGAGGACGACCACCCCGCCGGCCGCCCGCCCTACGAGGACGCCGACGTCCAGCTCGTCGACGACGTCGAGCCGTACGAACTCATGAAGCTCCGGCTGCTCAACGCCAGCCACCAGGGGCTCTGCTACTTCGGGTACCTGTCCGGGTACCGCTACGCGCACGAGGCCACGCAGGACCCGGCGATCGCGACCTTCCTGCGCCGCTACATGGACGAAGAGAGCACGCCGACGCTGCACCCGGTCCCCGGCATCGACCTCGAGGACTACAAGTCGACCCTGATCGAGCGCTTCCAGAACCCCGAGGTGCGCGACACCCTCGCCCGGCTCTGCGCCGAGTCGAGCGACCGGATCCCGAAGTGGCTGCTCCCCGTCGTGCGCGAGAACCTAGCCGCCGGTCGGCCCGTCACGCTGTCCGCCGGCATCGTCGCGTCGTGGGCCCGGTACGACGAGGGCACCGACGAGTCCGGTGAGCCCATCGAGATCGTCGACCGGCTCGCCGAGCCCCTGCACCGCATCGCCTTGACCCAGCGCGAGGACCGTCTCGCCTTCATCGCGAACCGCCAGGTCTTCGGCGACCTGGTCGACGACGAACGGTTCGTCGCCGCGTACCGGGACGCCCTGGACGGGCTCATCGCGGACGGCGCGCACGCCACCGTTACGCGCCTGTCGCGGTCCTGAGACGCGACCGAAAGGCGGACGGGAGGCCCGTGGCGGCGCCGCCACGGGCCTCCCGTCCGCCTGCTGCCCACGTGACGGGCGGGACGGCGGTTCGCGTCCGCGCGCTGACGGTTCCGGTTCGCGAACCCCGAGGATCGTGAACCAGAACCGTCAGCCGCTCACTGCGCGACGTCGTCCCACGGCACCGGGGTGGTCTCGCCCGTCTCCCAGTCGCGGCGCAGCACGCCGTAGCCGACCGACCCGACGGCCGGGCCGCCGTCGACGGGCCACGCCTCGCGGTAGTGGGCCTCCTGCACCCACCCGGCGCGGACGAAGACCCGTCGCATGGCGGTGTTGTCCTCGCGGGTCTGCCCCTCGAAGCGGGTGATCGCAGGCATCGTCCGGAACACGTGGTCGGTCACCGCACGCAGGGCGGGGACCCCGAGGCCCCGACCCCGGAACCGACCGGCCAGGCGCAGGTCGAACAGGGGGACGGGGTCGGCCAGGTCCTCGAGGCGGACCAGACCGATGCGGCCGTGGTCGTCGTGGTCGAGCCAGGAGGTGTCGTGCTCGTCGTCGCGGTAGGCACCGGAGTCGACGGCGCTCGCCGCGTCGGCCGCGCTGATGCGGCGTCGGACGTGGAACGGGAACTCCTCGGAGGTCAGGAACGCGAGCAACTCCTGGCGGTCGGCGCCGGCGGGGTCCAGGCGGGTGAGTCGGACGGCGGGAGCTGGCATGCCGCTCAGGGTAGTTGCACGGTCATCGGGCAGGCTCGGGGCGTGCGAGGTGGGACGAAGACGACGACCGCGGCCCTGACGGCCCTGGTGCTGGGCGGGCTGGTGGGGTGCTCCGGCGGCCCGGGTGGGGCGACGACCGGGCCGACGTCGTCGGCGTCGGCTTCTGCAACGGCTTCTGGTTCTGGGTCGGCTTCCGAGTCCGTGGCGCCGTCGACCGACCCGGCCACCGCCCGGGTCTTCGCGGCGCTGGAGCAGCGGTACGACGCACGGCTCGGGGTCGTCGCCGTCGACACCGGGAACGGTCGGACGATCGCGCACCGCGCGGGGGAGCGGTTCGCGTTCGCGTCGACGATCAAGGTGTTCATCGCGGCGGCGGTCCTCGACGCCTCGTCCGACGCCGACCTGGCGGCCGTCGTGCACTACGACCGCGGCGACCTGCTCGAGTACGCGCCCGTGACGAGCGAGCACGTCGACACCGGGATGACGGTGCGCGAGCTCATCGACGCTGCGCTCCGCTCCAGCGACAACACCGCGGCGAACCTGCTGGTGGAGCGGCTCGGCGGGCCGGACGCCGTCGAGCGGTGGCTCCGCGGCGTCGGGGACCGGACGACGCATGTCGACCGGGCCGAACCCGACCTGAACGAGGCGACCCCGGGCGACCGGCGGGACACGACGACGCCGGAACGGTTCGCGGCGGACCTCCGGACCGTGCTGCTCGGGGACGCCCTCGACGCCGCCGACCGGCGGGTGCTCCGCGAGGCGATGCTCGGCAACATGACCGGCGACGCGACGATCCGTGCCGGGGTGGACCCGTCGTGGCGGGTCGCCGACAAGACCGGCACGGCGTCCTACGGGGTGCGGAACGACATCGCGATCGTGACGCCGCCGGGGCGGGCACCCATCGTGCTCGTGGTGATGACGAGCCGGGCCGATCCCGACGCGGAGCCGTCGGACGCGCTCGTCGCCGCGGCGACCCGTGCCGCGGTCGCCGGTTTGACCGACTGAGTCGCCAGCGTCGCGGGACTAGCGGAGCGTGGTCGCCCAGCGCCCGATGGCGTCGTACGCCCGTTCCCGCACCTCCGGCGCGGACAGCACGACGTCGTGCAGGGCGCCTTCGAGCCGGCGGACCGTCACCTCTTCGCCGAGGGAGAGCGAGCGGTGCGCCACCGTGTCGACGTTCAGGGCGACGTCGGCCCGCGCCATCCCGGGGTCCCACCGCGGCTGGAGCATGCTCTTGTCGCTCAGCATCACCAGGGTCGGGACCCCGATGCCGAGGCCCTTCTCGACCTGTGCCTGGCCGTCGAAGACCGCGGCGAGCCAACCGGGGTGCAGGGGGAACCCGCGCTCCGGCCGCCACTTCTGCTCGTAGGTCCACGACCCCTCGCCCTCGGCCGAGACGGTGCGGGTGTAGAAGCCGGGGTCGACGGCGGGCATGGGAGCGAGGGGGTTCCGACGGGCACCGAGCTTGATGACCGGTGCGACGATGGCCCGGCCGACCGCGGTGGCCTGGAACTCGAGCCAGGGGCTGTTCAGCACGAGGCCGTGCACGAGCTCCGGGTGCCGAGCGGTCCAGAGAGACAGGGTCAGGCCGCCTGTGGAGTGGCCCATCGGGACGAGCCGGCGGCGGTCCGAGCCGGGGTGCTCGGCCGAGATCGCGTCGAGCGCTGCGGCGATGTCCTCGTCGTACACCGCCAGGTCGTCGACCATGCCCGGGGTCTGGTGGGGGCGCAGGCTCCGACCGTACTTCCGCAGGTCCAGCGCGTGGAACCGGGCACCGAGCCGCTCGAGGCGTTCGGCGAGCTCGACCTGGAAGAAGTAGTCCGACCAGCCGTGCACGTAGAGCACGTCGACCCCGTGCAGGGGCCCGCGACCGTGCAGCAGCAGGTCCGTCGGGGTGTGCCGGCGGCGGACCAGGGTGGCGACGACGGGGCCCTCGGAGTCGGTGCCGAGCGGCAGTTCGAGCCGTTCGTACGGTGCTCCGAGCACGTCCTCGTGCCACCCCTGGTCCGTCATGCGCCGAGCGTATCCGGCGGTGCTGCGGGTGGTGCTGGTGCGGCGGGGTCGTGCGGCGGTCACCCGGCCAGGACCACGACCTTGCCGCTGATCCGTCCCGCGGCCGCCTCGGCGTGCAGCGACGGCAGTTCCGTCAGCGGGATGCGCCGGGTGACCTCGACCGTGAGCGCCCCGGCGTCGACCAGGGACACCAGCTCCGCCAGGCGTTCTCGGTTGCGCAGGACGAACACCGTCGCCGCCCGGACCCCGCGGGACTCGTCGCCCGGTGTGGCCATGAACGCCGTGGTGCTGACGACCGCGCCGCCGTCGCGCACGACGTCGACCAGTGCCGCGAAGTCCTGCGGGTCGATCGGGGCGAGGTTGAGCAGCACGTCGACCGGCTCCGTCACGGCGGCGCGGACGTCGGTGGTGGTGTGGTCGATCACCTCGTGGGCGCCGGCCGCCCGGACGGCCTCGATGCTGCGCGGGCTCGCCGTCGCGATGACGTGGACCCCGGCGCGGACGGCGAGCTGGATCGCGTACTTCCCGACGACACCGCCGGCGCCCATCACGAGGACCCGCTGGCCCGCCTCGAGCCGACCGTCGTCGAACAGGGCCTGCCACGCGGTGAGTGCCACCGAGGGCAGTGCCGCCGCGTCGGCCAGCGGGATGCTCGTCGGTGCGGCGACCACCGCGTCCGCCGGGGCGATGACGTACTCGGCCGCCCCGCCGTCGAGTTCCATCGGCAGGAACGCGATGACGGCGTCCCCGATCGCGATCCCCTCGACACCGTCGCCGAGCGCATCGACGGTGCCGGACACGTCGTAGCCGGGGACGTGCGGCAGCTGGACCGGGATCGGCAGGAACCCGCCCCGCATCCCGTTGTCCGCCGCGTTGAACGCCGAGGCGGCGACGCGGAGTCGCACCTGCCCGGCACCCGGGGTGGGCTGCTCGACGTCCTCGGTGCGGAGCACCTCGGGACCGCCGACCTCGTGGAACCGTACTGCCTGCATGATCGTGCCCTTCGTCGGTGTTGCTCGTTGTGCTTCGAGTTCGAAGCAACTGACGATGACGCTAGCACTGCTTCGAACTCGAAGCAACAGGTAGGATGGGTTCCGTGACGGATGCGCCGAACTCCCTGACCCCGACGCAGCTCGGGGCGTACTTCGCCTTCACCGAGGTGAGCAGCTTGCTGCGCCACGCGGTCGAGCGGCAGCTGCGCGACGTGGGCGGCCTGAGCTACGTGCAGTTCCAGCTGCTCGCCCGGCTCGGTGACGCACCGGGCGGGCAGCAGCGCATGACCGACCTCGCCGACGGGGTCGTCTACAGCCGCAGCGGTTTGACGTACCAGGCGCAACTGCTCGAGCAGCGTGGGCTGGTCACCCGCGGGCCCTCGCCCGACGACGAACGCAGCACGGTCGTGACGATCACCCGGGGCGGTCGTGACGTCCTCGCAGCCGTCTTCCCCGGTCACATCGAGGCGCTGCACACCCTGCTGTTCGCGTCGATGTCGGACGCGGACGTCGACGACCTCGCGCGGATCCTCGGGGGAGCGGCGGAGCACCTGCGCGCGAACCCACCACGGTCCGCGGGCGCGCGGCGGCGCAGCTGACGGAACGCTTGCGCTGCGCCGTCGCGCCAGCCGGGGCTCGCGGTCTAGCTGCGGGGTGCCCGCACCAGGAACAGCGTGACGGCGCCGAGGACGACCGCGGCGACGATGAGCGCCCAGGCGAGCACGATGACCGGCCCGTCCCAGGGGGTGAAGAGCAGTCCGACCCCGATCACCAGGGCCACGGCGGCGCCGATGAGGGCGAGGCGATGCGGTCGTACCGGAGCGGTGCGTGTCACAGCGCCCACGGTACGCGCGCCGGGCTGGCAGTGCGGCGTCGAGCGGGCACGCCGGTCACACGGTCGTGCGCATCACCCACCGCCACTTCGCGATGCGGCGGTCGCGCACGAACCCGAACTGCGTGAACAGTTCTTCCGGTCCGGTGTGCAGGTAGGCCCCGCGCTGCGGCTTCCGCTCGACCGTCTGCTCCGGGTAGGCCTCGACCGTCCCGCCGCCCGCCCGTCGGATCTGGTCGAGCGCGGTCGTGACCGCGGCGCGTGCGACCCCCTGGCCGCGGTGTCGGGACTCGACGAACACGCAGCCGATCCGCCAGTCCGGCGAGGTGCCGGCCTCGCGGGCGTAGGCACCGGGGTTCAGGATCGTCGGCAGCTCGACCGGCCGCCCGAACTGGCACCAGCCGACCGCCGTGCCGTCGGCGTAGACGAGCACCTGGTGGTTCGTGCCGTTCCGCACGTGTCGGTGCTTCGCCTCCTGGTGGGACACCGTCGGGTCGGGCGTCCCGCGTGGGCCGTCCGGGTGGAAACCGATGCACCAGCACCCGCCCCACACGCCGTTGCTGCGGGTCACGAGCGCGGCGAAGTCGGGCCACGTCTCCTCGGTGAGCATCGCCGTCGAGTACTCCATGGGCCGATGATCCTCCGGTCCGGGTGATCCCGCCACCGGAACGGAACCACGAACGGCCTGGAGGCGCGGTGCCAGCTGGCACCGCGCCTCCAGGCCGCCGTGGGTGTGGGTCCTAGGACAGCTTCTTGCTGTCCTCGAGCCACCCCGCGAGCTTGGTCATGTAGTCGGCCTGCGACGCGTAGTCGAGGGCCGGGAACGTCCAGCTGTGGACCTGGCCCGCCTCGAGTGCGGCGTTGTCGGCGAAGGTCGGCTGCTTCTCCAGATCGGCGACCTGGTAGCCCTGCTGCGACAGCAGCAGCACGTCACCGGTGATCTGGCCGGCGTTCTCCCACGAGTAGATGCCCCAGTAGAAGCCCTCGGGCTTCGGGTTGACGAAGTCGACCCCGTACGACGCGTACATCTGCAGCGACGGCTCGTCGGTCGGGCGGGTGACGTAGGCGCCGTCACCGTCGGCGTACATCGAGACGACCGACAGGTCCTTCTCCTTCGAGACCTTCTCGAGCTCGTCGGCCGCGGTGTCGAAGCGCTCCTCGGCGGCGTCGACCGTCGACTCCTTCGCGCCGAGGGACTCGGACAGTTCCGCGATCGTCTCGATGACGTCCTCGCCCTTGCCGCCCCACTTCACCTGGACGACGGGCGCGATGGCCTCGATCTGCTTCTCCTGCGCCGTGTCCTTGAAGCCGTAGCCGGGCTGCTTCGTGTCGAGCGTGCCCTTGGCGTCGGTCGGGTAGACCGAGGTGACGACGAGGTCGGGCTTGAGCGCGGCGAGCTGCTCGAGGTCGATGTCGCCGTAGGCGGTGCCGAGCTGCGTGATGCCGTCGGTGTCCAGGCCCTCGAAGCGGGCGTCCTTCGCCATCGTCAGCTGCCCGAAGGTGCCGACGGGCTTCAGGCCGTACTCGATGAACGACAGGGCGATGTCGTTCAGCACGACGACACGCTTCGGCGTGTGGTCGACCTTCACGGTGGCGCCCGTGGCGTCCTCGTAGGACCACGCCTTCGACGCGGCGGTGCCGCCGTCGGAGTCGGAGTCGTTCGAGTTGCCGGTGCTCGAGCAGCCGGTCAGGAGGAGTGCCGAGACGGTCACGGAGGTCAGGAGGGCGGCGCGCAGGTGGCCACGTCGGGAGGTCTTCACGTTAGGAGAGGCTAACCTAAGTTCGCGGCACTCGCCAGCACGTCTTCGGTTTTCGTCGAGACCGTGTGCTCGGTCGGGGCACTCGGGACCGTGTGCTCGGTCGGGGCACTCGGGACGGGGTCGTGCTCGTCCGCCTCGGGCACGATCATCGGTGCACCGGTCACCGGGTCGGGGAACACCCGGGCGTGCAGGCCGAACGCGTGCTCGAGCAGTGCCGGGGTGAGGACGTCGTGGGGTGTGCCGTCGGCGACGACCCCGCCGTCGTGCAGCACCACGAGCCGGTCCGAGTACCGCGCCGCGAGCGACAGGTCGTGCAGCACCATCACGATCGTCGAACCCTGCTCGCGGTTCAGCCGCCGGACGAGCCGCAGCACCTCGAGCTGGTGCGCGAGGTCCAGGTAGGTCGTCGGCTCGTCGAGCAGGAGTGTCTGGGCCTGCTGCGCGACGACCATGGCGATCCAGGCGCGCTGACGCTGCCCGCCGGACAGGCTCGTGACGTCACGGTGTGCGACCTCGGTCAGACCGGTGGCGGCGATGGCCGCTTCGGCGACGGCCGCGTCCTCGGCGGTCCACGGCTTCGCCCACGACTGGTGCGGGTTCCGGCCGCGCATCACCAGGTCGAGCACGCTGGTGCCCGCGGGGGCGACGGGGGACTGCGGCAGGATCGCGAGCTTGCGGGCCACCTGGCGGTTCGGCTCCCTGCGGATCGGGGTGCCGTCGAGCAGGACCTCGCCGGCCTGCGGCTTGAGCACGCGGCCGAACGCCTTGAGCAGCGTCGACTTGCCGCAGCCGTTCGCACCGAGGAACGTCGTGACGGTGCCGCGTTCGATGCGCAGGTCCAGGTCCCGCAGCACGGGGTGGCGGTCGTAGCCGACGGACAGGCCCGTGGCTTCGAGGACGGGGGTGTCGTGCTGGTGCTGGTGCTGGTGCTGGTGCTGGTGCTCGTGCTGGTGCTGGTGCTCGTGCTGGTTCTGGTGCGGTGCTGTCATCGGGACATCTCCTTGCGGTGACGGACGAGGAGCCAGATCAGGTACGGCGCCCCGATCACGGTGGTGATGATGCCGACCGGCACCTGCCACGGGAACGCGGAACGGGACAGCAGGTCGGCGGCGAGCACGAGCACGGCGCCGAGGGCACCGGCGAGCAGCAGCGGCGGCCGGTTCGTGCCGGCGAGCCGGAGCCCGACCTGCGGCACGACGAACGCGACGAAGCCGACCGGCCCCGCGGCGGCCACGGCGGCGGCGGTCAGCACGACCGCGAGCGCGATGACGAGCAGCCGGTGCCGCTGGACGCCGAGTCCGACGCCCGTCGCGACCTCGTCGCCGAGCTGCCCGATGCCGAGCGCCGCACTCGTCGCCAGTGCGATCGGCACCGCGACGGCGGCCACCACGAGCAGCGGCCAGACGCTCTCCCACGAGGTGCTCGACAGGCTGCCGACGAGCCACTGCGACGCCGCGGTGGCGACGGTGATCTTCGCGCGGACGAGCAGGTAGCTGGTCACGGCGTCGAGCGTCGCGCTCACGCCGATGCCGACCAGCACGAGCCGGTAGCTCTGCACGCCGCCGCGCCAGCCCAGGCCGTACACCAGGACCGCAGCGACCAGGGCGCCGATCGTCGCGGCCACCGGGATCCCGCCCCCGAGCACCAGGGACGACACCGAGTACGTCCCGCCGCCGAGGACGATGGCCGCGACCGCACCGACGCTCGCGCCCGCGGTGACACCGATGATGTCCGGGGTGCCGAGTGGGTTGCGGGTGAAGGTCTGGGTGAGCGCGCCGGCGACCCCGAGCGTCAGGCCGACGAGTGCGCCGGTGAGCACGCGGGGCAGGCGCAGGGTGGTGATGATGAAGGCGTCCGGCCCGGACTCCAGGCCGAGCAGGGACCGGATGACGACCCCGGGAGCGATCCACGTCGAGCCGACCGCCGTCCCGATCACGATGAGCACCAGGACGGTGGCGAGCGATCCGACGGTGTACCAGAACACCCGCGGGCGCCAGGCGAGGCCGACGGGGCCGATGCGGATGCCGGCGCGGCCGGGGGTGTGGGCGGCGGGGGCGGGCGTGCCCGGCGTGATGGTCTCGGGCGTGCTGCCGGGCGTGCTGCCGGGCGTGCTCCCGGTGCTGCGCACCGCTGCCCCGCTCACAGCGACACCAGCGATCGGCGACGGGCCACGGCGACGAACACGGGGCCACCGATGACGGCGAGCACGATGCCGACCTCGACCTCGGAGAACCCGCCGATCAGGCGACCGATGACGTCGGCGAGCAGCACGAGGGCGGCGCCGACCAGGCCGGAGACCGGCAGGGTCCAGCGGTGTCCGGTGCCGACGAGCGCGCGGGCGACGTGCGGCACGGTCAGGCCGACGAAGCCGATCGGGCCGGCAGCAGCGGTCGCCCCGGCGGCGAGCAGCGTGATCCCGCCCAGGCCGACGAGCCGGGCGACGAGCACGTTCTCGCCGAGCCCCTTCGCCAGCTCGGACCCGAGCCCGAGGGCGTCGAGGGCGCGGACGTTCAGCACCGCGAGCACGAGCCCGGCGGCCAGGAACGGCCATACCGCCCCGAGGATGTCGAGCTGGCGTGCGGCGAGCGACCCGACGACCCAGAGCCGGTACGCGTCGAGCGAGGCCTGGTCGGTCAGCACGACGAAGGAGGTCAGGGCGGCGAGCAGCGCCGAGACCGCGGCCCCGGCGAGGGCGAGCGGAACCGGACTGGCCGTGCCGCTGCCGGCGATGGTCACCGAGAAGACGACGACGCTGGCGACCAGGGCCCCGACCAGGGCGAACCAGACGGTCGCGCTCGTGCTCGTCACCCCGAACACGTAGACGCCGAGCACCACCGCGAGCCCCGCTCCCGACGAGACGCCGAACAGGCCTGGGTCGGCGAGCGGGTTGCGGGTGTGTCCCTGCATGAGCAGCCCGGCGATGCCGAGAGCCGCACCGACCGCAGCACCGATCAGCGTGCGCGGGATGCGGGAGCCCCAGACGATCGCCTCGTCGGTGCTCGACCCGGAGCGTGTGAGCCCCGCCCACACCTCGGCGACACCGATGCGGTTGCTGCCGAGCAGCATGCTGGCCACGGCGACGAGCACCAGGGCGACGACGAGTCCGACGATCACCGCGGTGCGCCGCCGCATCGCGGTCCGGTGGACGCCGACGGCGCGCGACGCATCGCCGTCTCGGGCGCTGGACGCGACGGGTTCGGGGGCCTCCGGACCGGAAGCCAGAACGGGATTGGGGGCTGGCACGGAAGTCATCTTAGGTTAGCCTTGCCTCATGGCGAAGACCCCGCGGCTCCTGCCGACGAACCCCCGGCTCTTCCGCGCCCGTGTCCTCCGGACCCAGCGGGTGACCCCCTCGATGCAGCGCGTCACCGTCACCGGGGACGACCTGCACGAGTTCGGTTACCTCGGCTTCGACCACTGGTTCCGCCTGTTCGTCCGACGCCCCGACCAGGACGCCTTCCGGATGCCCGACCTGGACGGCAAGAAGTGGTGGCCGACGTTCCTCGGCATCCCCGAGGACATCCGCCCCCACTGCGCGAACTACACCGTCGCCGCGTACCGCCTGCTCGCCGACGGCACCGCCGAGCTCGACATCGACTTCGTCGTGCACCTGGACCACCGCGGCGAGCTCGAGGGCCGCGCCGCGATCTGGGCATGCGCCGCACGTCCCGGCGAGGAGCTCGCGATGCTCGACCAGGGCTGCATCTTCGATGTCCCCGCCGGCACCAGCGAGGTCGTCGTCGCCGCCGAGGAGACCGGCCTACCCGGCGTCGTCGGCATCGCCGCCTCGTTGCCGCGTGACACCGTCGGCCGCATCATCCAAGAGGTCCCGACCGCCGCCGACATCCGCGACCTCGACGCCCCCGCCGGCGTGCAGGTGACCTGGATCGTCCGGCAGCCGGGCACCGTCCCGGGCAGTGGCGCCCTCGCCGAGCTGCAGCGGCACGTGCCGTCCGACGACCAGGGTTACGCGTTCGTCGTGGGGGAGTCGCGACTCGCAACGGAGGGCCGCCGCCACCTGCACCGTGCGGGCCTGCCCAAGTCGCGCATCACGTTCTCCGGGTTCTGGAAGCACGATACGAAGGTCTCCGTCCCCGCCTGACCCGCGCGGTGCCTGGTGCTTTCGCGCGTACCGCCCCCGGAACTTCCGCCCCGGTACGCCCGTTTTGCCCAGGTATGCCCGCTTCGGCCAGGTACGCCCGGTCCTTCCCCTAGCGCGCGTGGTGCCTGGTGCTTCCGGGCGTACCGCTACAGAACTTCTGCCCAGGTACGCCCGTTCTGCCCAGGTATGCCCGGTTCCGCCAGGTCCGCCCGGTTCCGCTAGGTACGCCCGGTCCTTCCCCTGGCGGGCGCGATGCCTGGTGCTTTCGGGCGTACCGCCACAAAACTTCCGCCCAGGTATGCCCGATTCCGCCAGGTACGCCCGACTCCGCCAGGTACGCCCGATCCTTCCCCCCCCTGACCCGCGCGATGCCTGGTGCTTCCGGGCGTACCGCTCCAGAACTTCCGCCCAGGTACGCCCGAAAGCACCAGGTGCGCCGCGCACGCGACGCGACCAACGGACGGACGGGAGGCCCGGTGCCAGCTGGCACCGGGCCTCCCGTCCGTGGTGGGGTGGCGTCAGCCCTTGAGGCCCGAGCCCGTCACGCCCTCCACGATCTGCCGCTGGAAGATCAGGTAGAGGATGATCAGCGGCAGCGCCGCGAGGATCGCACCGGCCTGGATGTCGGCGTAGCGCTGACCGAAGCTGCCCTGGACCGTGGCGAGCCCGACCGGGATCGTCATGAGGTCAGGGTTGGACAGCACGAACAGCGGCAGCAGCAGGTTGTTCCACACCCCGACGAAGGTCAGGATCGTCACGGCCGCGATCACCGGACGCGACAGCGGCAGGATGACCGACCAGTAGACCTTCCAGATGCCGGCGCCGTCGATGCGCGCCGCCTCTTCCAGCTCCTTCGGGATGCCGTCGAAGAACTGCTTGAAGATGAACACCGCGATCACGGCTGGCACCTGCGGGAAGATCACCGACCAGTAGGTGTTGAGCAGGCCGACCGCGTTGAGCTCCTGGAAGATCGGGATGATCAGCACCTGCGTCGGGATCATGATCCCGAGGATGATGAGCAGGAACGCGATGTTGCGGCCGCGGAACACCAGTCGCGACAGCGCGAACGCCGCCATCGACGCGAACAGCACGGTGAGTGCCGCCGTGACGACGCTCGTGATGGCGCTGGCGAGGTACCAGTTCCAGATGTCGCCCGCCTGGAACAGCGACGAGTAGGAGTGCAGCGTCGGGTTCCAGTTCGACAGGATCGCGTTCGCGCCGAGGGCGGCGACGCCGTTTTCCGACAGCGACGTCTTCAGGGCGAACACGCTCGGGATGAGCCAGATGATCGCGAAGATCGTCAGGACGATCCCCGACGCGATCGTGAAGCCACGACCGCTGACGCCGATCTTCGCGGCGCTCGTGGGAGCGGCCGAGGAGACGCCGGTGCGGAGTTTGCGGCCGGTGGTGGTGATGCTCTCGGTGGCGGTCATGTCAGGCCCCGATCTCTCGCTTGGCGGCAGCGCGCTCGACGAGCTGCCGGATGACCGCGATCGCCACGATCACGATGAACAGGAGGACCGACGCGGCCGATGCGGCACCGAGTCGGTTGTCGGTGAAGCCGACGCCGGTGATGAGCTGCAGCGAGACCTGGGTCGAGATGCCCGGCCCGCCGTTCGTCATCAGGTAGACCTGGTCGAAGATCTTCAGGCTCGCGATGATCTGAAGCAGGACGACCAGCGTCGTGGTGCGGCCGAGCAGGGGGAGCGTGATCGACTTGATCTGCTGCCAGTTCGACGCACCGTCGACGGCGGCGGCCTCGTACAGTTCGCGCGGGATCTCCTGCAGGCCGGCCAGGTAGAGCACGAAGTTGAAGCCGAGGGTCCACCACACGGTGGCGATCGCGACACCGATCATGGCCGTGTTCGGGCTCGACAGCATGCCGGAGCCGGGCGTCATGCCGATCGCCGACTGCAGGCTCGCCCACAGACCGGTGCTCGGCGTGAAGATGAACACCCAGATCAGCGAGATCGTCGCCGACGGCAGGATGAACGGCAGGAAGAACGCCAGGCGGAAGAACCACTGCCCGCGGTTCATCCGGTTCGTCAGCACGGCGAACACGAACGCCAGGATGACGAGCGGCGGGGTCGTGTACAGCGTGAACTGCAGCGTGTGCCAGAGCGACGACCAGAAGTCGCTGCGCCCGAGCATCTCGGCGTAGTTCGCGAACCCGGCGAAGCTGCCGAGCCCGGTGCGGACGGTCGAGGTGTTGAAGAAGCTCGTGACGATCATCCAGATCGTCGGGCCGAGCAGGAAGGCCACGTAGAACAGGCCGAACGGGGCGAGGAACAGCCAGCCGCTGCGGCCCTGGCCGCGGTTCACGCTGGAGCCGTAGGAGCGGTTCCGGCGGAGACGCGGCGCGGTGGCCGCGTCGGTCGGCCGGTCGAGGACAGGTGCTGTGGTCACGTCATCGTGCCTTTCGCGCGGTGTTCACGGCGATCGCGGTGGTCGTCTGCCCGGAGTGGTCCTGCCGGGCGGTCGCGTGCCGGGTCACAGGGGGCTCGGGGTGTTGAGGTAGGTCGCGAGCTGCGACTTGATGGCGCGCAGTGCCTGCGCGGGGGACGAGCTGCCCTGCTGCACGAGGGCGAGCTGAGCGCCCACCGTGCCCTCGAACGTCGAGCCGGATCCGCCGTACCAGGCGGCGTCGTCGAACACGGCGGTCTCGGCTGCGGCCGCGTAGTTCGACTGCGGCGTGAGCTTCTTGTACGCGGAGCTGTCGAACGTCGGGATGTAGGCCGGCACGTGCCCACCCTCGGCCCAGGTCAGGCTCTGCTCGAGCATCTGCTTGATGAAGAGCATGTGCTGCTTGCGCTGCTCCGGCGTGCGGGCCTTCTTGGGCAGGACGAACGTGTGCGAGTCCGCCTGGGTCGCCGGCTTGTCGTAGAGCTGCGGGATCGGCGCCATGCCGAAGTTCAGGCCCTTGATCGACTGCGCGGTGCTGATCTCCCACTCGCCCTGCATGAAGAAGCCGGCCTTGCCGTCGAACATGAGCGACTGCGCGGTGGCGTAGTCGAGGGCCTTGTTCAGCCAGCCCTCCTTCACCCACTTCTGGGTGCGGCTCGTGACCTCGTTGTAGGCGTCCTCGTTGACGGTGAGCTTCGAGCCGCCGTCGCTGATGAACGGGGTGGCGTCCTTCAGCTGGTTGTACATCGTCCAGAAGAAGCGCCACGGGGTGGCCGTCTCCGGCACCACGTTTGCGACGTTGAGCGCCGTGCCGCCGGTGACCTTGGCCACCGCGGCGAGGGCCTTCTCGAAGTTGTCCATGCCGTTGAGGTCGACGAGGTTGCCGTCACCGTCGATCAGGCCGGCCTTCTTGCAGACGTCGACGTTGTAGAACAGGACGAAGGGGTGGGTGTCGAGCGGGACCGCGATGTTGTTGCCGTCCGTCTTCTGCGCCGCCCAGGCCTTCTGGTTGAAGTCGGCGGCGCTCAGGCCGACGCTCGCCAGGTCGTCGGACGTGATCGGGTCGAGCAGGTCACCGTCCCAGAGCGGCTTCGCGCGGGTCAGGTGCGCGACCGCGACGTCCGGCGGCTTGTTCCCGACGGTCGCCAGTGTCAGCTTCGAGTAGTACGGGTTGCCCCACGCGAACGTGGTGCCCTGCAGCGCGCTCGAACCGCCGTGCTGCTTCGCGTAGCCGTCCTCCATGGACTGCATGCGGACGCCGTCGCCGCCGCCGAACAGGTTCCAGAAGACGAGCGTCTCGGGGTTGAGGGCGCTGCCGGCGAGACCGGCGGCGAGGGGGCTGGAACAGGCGGCGAGCGGCAGGACCGTCGCGGCCGCTGCACCGGCGGCGAGGAAGCCCCGGCGCGACAGGCGCGACGCGGGTGTTGCGGGTGGGATCGGCATGGCATCACTCCATCGGGATGGGCCGGGCTCGGGAACAGGGTCGGTGCTCCCGCCGGAGCATCGCTGCTCCGGACCCGGAGCACTGCTGCTCCGGACACGGAACGACCTTCCGGTGCTCCGTGAGCGCTCACATTAGCGCTCGCTCCCGGCATCCGCCACCCCTTTCGCGACGGCGCGGAACCCGGTAGCGTTTCCGGCAGGTGAGCGCTCACTTTCGTGACGGCCCGCTTCGGTTCCCGAAGTGTCCTCCGCCCAGCACGCCACCCTGCTCACCGCACGAACCGCACTGCCACGATCGAAGGAGATCCATGCCCCGCACACACCTCGTCCTCGACGCCGCGTTCACCGTGGGGCCGGTGCGACGTCGCCTGTTCGGCGGGTTCGTCGAGCACCTCGGCCGCCACGTCTACGACGGCATCCACGAGCCCACCCACGAGACCGCCGACGAGCACGGCTTCCGCGGGGACGTCGTCGAACTCGTCAAGGAACTCGGCGTCTCCGCGATCCGCTACCCCGGTGGCAACTTCGTCTCCGGCTACAAGTGGGAGGACGGCGTCGGCCCCGTCGAGCAGCGCCCCCGCCGCCTCGACCTCGCCTGGCACTCGACCGAGACGAACGAGGTCGGCCTGCACGAGTTCCAGCACTGGCTCGACCAGGTCGGTTCGGAGCTCATGCTCGCCGTGAACCTCGGGACCCGCGGCACGCAAGAGGCCATCGAGCTCCTGGAGTACGCCAACATCGACGCCGGCACCGCACTGTCCGAGTACCGTCGTTCGAACGGTCGCCAGGAACCCTTCGCCATCAAGATGTGGTGCCTCGGCAACGAGATGGACGGCCCGTGGCAGCTCGGCCACAAGAACGCCGACGACTACGGCAAGCTCGCCGCCATGACCGCCAAGGCCATGCGCCAGATCCAGCCCGACCTCGAGCTCGTCGCCTGCGGTTCCTCCGGCGCATCGATGCCGACGTTCGGCGAGTGGGAGCGCACCGTCCTCGAGCACACCTACGACGACGTGGACTACATCTCCGCGCACGCCTACTACGAGGAGGACGACGACCTGCCGTCGTTCCTCGCCTCGGGCGTCAACATGGACCACTTCATCAAGACGGTCACCACGGCCGCCGACCACGTCCAGGCGCAGAAGAAGTCCGACAAGCGCATCGACATCTCGTTCGACGAGTGGAACGTCTGGTCGATCAAGAAGTGGGAAGCGAAGGCCAAGACCTTCACGCTCGACGAGTGGCCGGTCGCCCCGCGTCTGCTCGAGGACGTCTACACCGTCGCCGACGCCGTCGTCGTGGGTGGCCTGCTCATCTCGCTGCTCCGCCACGCCGACCGTGTCGCTTCGGCCTCGCTCGCCCAGCTCGTCAACGTGATCGGCCCGATCATGACCGAGCCCGGTGGCCCGGCCTGGCGCCAGACGACGTTCTTCCCGTTCTCGGTCACCTCGCGCCTGGCGCAGGGCACCTCGCTGCAGGTCAAGGCCTCCGGTGACACGGTCGACGGCGGCAAGCACGGTGAGGTCCCGGTCGTGGACTCCGCCGCCACCGTCTCCGAGGACGGCAAGGCCGCGGTCTTCCTGGTCAACCGCCACCCGTCCGAGCCGACCACGGTGACGATCGACCTCGCCGGCATCGGTGCGACGGGCGACGTCCACGCCGAGGGCGTCTGGGACGACGACCTGCACGCCGTGAACGACCTGGAGAACACCTCGCGCGTGGGACTCCGCACGAACGAGTCGGTCCGCCGCGAGGGCGACACGGTCACGATCGAGCTCCCGCCGGTCTCCTGGACCGCCGTCTCGATCGGCTGACAAGACGCCTCGGCGCACGCCACGGCGGGCGTCGAGTGAGCACAGAGGACGTCGGGCGCTCGCGCCCGACGTCCTCTGCTCGTTGCGCGGGTGCGGCGGGCGCGAGTTCACGGGGTGGGCGACACCTCACGGGGTGACGGGCGCGTGGACTGTCGCTGGGCCCGAAACGTGGCCCGCGCGGCGGCCGGGAGGCCCGTGGTGGCCTGGCACCGGGCCTCCCGGCCGGCGTGCGGTCGCGGCCACGGGCCGAATCTCGTCTGGGCGGACGGGATGCGGCACGCGCACGGCACAGTCCGTCCGCGTGGCCGAGTCTCGGCGCGGCCGTCAGCGCGCCGGCGGCGCCGCCGTGCTCGCGCGCTCGACGAGCCGCACCGGCACCAGGTCGGCCGCCACGCTGACCCGTTCGCCGTCGATCTGGGCGAGCAGGTTCGCCACCGCTCGGCGGCCGACCTCGTCGAAGGACTGGTGCACGGTGGTCAGCGGCGGCCAGAACGAGTCGGACTCGGGGGAGTCGTCGAACCCCACCACGCTGAGCGACGACGGCACCGGGCGACCGGACTCGTGTGCGGCGCGCAGGACCCCGAGGGCGGTCTGGTCGTTCGCGGCGAACACCGCGGTGATCTCCGGCCGTGCGGCGATCTCGAGCCCGGCCTCGTACCCGTGCTCGGTCGTCCAGCCGCCGCGGAACACCGGGGGCACCTGGCGTCCGGCGCGTTCGAGGGTGTCCTGCCATGCGGCGAGGCGACGGGCTGCCGAGTACGACGACTCCGGGCCGGCGACGTGCCAGACGGTCTCGTGCCCCAGGTCGAGCAGGTGCTGCGTGGCCTGCCGGGCGCCGTCGGCCTGGTCGGTGTCGATCGCGGGGTGGTCGGTGCTGCCCGTGGAATCGATGATGACCATGGGCACGCCGTCGGGCAGCACGACCTCGGCGGTGTCGATGATGTGCGACTCGATGATGATCACGACGCCGTCGACGGCCTGTTCGTGCAGGCGCGAGAAGGCCGACCGGACACCGGCCTCGGTACGCGAGGCCATGGGCAGCAGGGTGATCGTGAAGTCGGCGACGCCGGCGGCGTCGGCGATCGCCTCGAGCGTGCGCATGTTGCCGAAGGAAGCGAGCGTGAACATGATCACGCCGATGGTGCGGAAGCGGCCGGAGCGCAGGGCGCGGGCGGCACGGTTGGGCCGGTAGCCGAGGGACTCCATCGCGCGCTGGACGCGGTCGCGGGTCTCCGGGCTGACGTTGTCGAAGCCCCGGGCGACGCGCGAGACCGTCTGCATCGACACCCCGGCGGCGTCGGCCACGGCGGCCATCGAGGGTGCGCGGCGGGTGCCGGCGGGGGACTCCATCGTCACGCTGGCGCTCCTTCCGGATCGAGGTGGCCGAGCGGTCGGCCTCCCCGGACGCTAGCGCATGTTGACGTTGCCATGCTATCGTCGCGTCGTTCGATGTTGACGTCAACATCGGTGACCGCCCGGACACCCTGATCCGGCCCGGGCCGAGCCGCCGACATCGACCACCCGAACGCAGCAGACGAAGGAGTCACATGAGCACGCTCGCAGCGCGCCCCGGTGAGGCAGCACCGCGCCCCACCGCCGAGCGCCCCGCCGGCCGCCGCCCAAAGCCGCGGGGACGGTTCACCGGATGGCTGTTCGTCGGCCCGTTCGTCGTCGTCCTGGTCCTGATGCTCATCGTGCCGATCGGCTACGCGCTCTGGCTCAGCCTGTTCCGCGACCAGCTCATCGGCGGCAACCAGTTCGTCTGGTTCGCCAACTACGTGCAGCTCTTCCAGGACGCCAAGTTCTGGTCCGGGTTCGGTCGGGTCGCGATCTTCCTGGTCGTCCAGGTGCCGATCATGCTCGGCCTCGCGCTCGTCGCCGCCCTGGCCCTGGACAGCGCCCGACTGTGGGGGACGAGCTTCTTCCGCATCGCGGTGTTCCTGCCCTACGCCGTCCCCGGGGTCGTCGCGGCTCTGATCTGGGGCTTCATCTACGGCAACCAGTTCGGTCTGACGGGCGCCGCGAACGACGCGCTCGGCATCGACCTGCTGCAGCCGTTCAGCCCGAGCTGGGTCCTGACGTCGATCGGCAACGTGGTCACGTGGGAGTTCCTCGGCTACAACATGCTGATCTTCTACGCCGCACTCCGCACCGTCCCCGGTGAGCTGTACGAGGCGGCCGAGCTCGACGGTGCCGGCCCGATGCGCACGGTCTTCTCGATCAAGCTCCCGGCGCTCCGCGGCCCGATGGTCATCGCCACGATCTTCTCGATCATCGGCAGCTTCCAGCTCTTCAACGAGCCGAACCTGCTCAAGACGCTCGCCCCGAACGTCATCGGCAGCGCCTTCACCCCGAACATGTACGCCTACTCGCTGTCCTTCAGCGGACAGCAGTTCAACTACTCCGCCACGGTCGCGATCGTGATGGGCGTGATCACCGCGGTGATCGCCTACGTCGTCCAGGTCCGCGGCACCCGCGAGGAGAACCGATGAGCACCATCCAGCACCCCGCCGGGCCCGCAGCGGCCACGGTGACCGAGGCGACCACGACGCAACGTGCGCCGCGCACCCGCTCGATCCGGGCCTCCAGGAAGGCGGAGCAGCACGTCGACGGACGCAAGCCGAAGCGTTCCGGCCTGCTCACCGCGGTCATGGTCGTCTTCGTCGTGTACTCGTTCGCGCCGCTGTTCTACCTGCTCGTGAACAGCACGAAGACGCAGGCGTCGCTGCTCTCCACGTTCGGTCTGTGGTTCGGCGGGGACTTCAACCTCTGGCAGAACATCGTCGACACGCTGACGTACAACGACGGCATCTTCCTGCAGTGGTTCGGCAACACGCTGCTCTACGTCGTCGTCGGTGCCGGCGGGGCCACCCTGCTCGCCACCGTCGCGGGCTACGGCATGGCGAAGTTCCAGTTCCCCGGTCGCCGCGCGGTCTTCGCCGTCGTCCTCGGCGCCATCGCGGTCCCCGGCACGGCCCTGGCGGTCCCGACCTTCCTGCTCTTCTCGCAGGTCGGCCTGACCAACACCCCGTGGGCGATCATCCTGCCCTCGCTGATCAGCCCGTTCGGCATGTACCTGATCTGGACGTACGCGGTCAACGCGATCCCGGCAGAACTGCTCGAGGCCGCCCGCATGGACGGCGCCGGTGAGTTCCGGATCTTCTTCACCATCGCGCTCCGCCTGCTCGCGCCCGGTGTCGTCACCGTCCTGCTGTTCGCGGTCGTCGCCACCTGGAACAACTACTTCCTGCCGCTCATCATGCTGAGCGACCCGAAGTGGTACCCGCTGACGGTCGGCCTGAACCAGTGGAACGCGCAGGCCACCGGGTCCGGCGCGCAGCCGATCTACAACCTCGTCGTCACGGGATCGCTCCTCACGATCATCCCGATCGTGGTCGCGTTCCTCTTCCTCCAGCGCTTCTGGCAGTCCGGCCTCGCGGCCGGGTCGGTCAAGGCCTGACCCCTCGGACACCAGGCTCGTGGCGACCCCGCCACGCGCCGGCCGGTCCGGCACACAGCAGCACCACCCCCTCCACGAAGAAGTGAAAGGCACTCCCATGAACAAGCGTCTCCGGCGCGGGCTCAGCGCCCTCGCCATCGGCGTCACCGCCGCGATCGCCCTCGCCGCGTGCGCCTCCGGCGGCTCCGGCTCCGGCGGTTCGGCCGACGACATCGACAAGGCCCTGAAGGACGGCGGCACGCTGACCTACTGGTCGTGGACCCCGTCGGCCAAGGCCCAGGTCGCGGCGTTCGAGAAGCAGTACCCCAAGGTGAAGGTCAAGCTCGTCAACGCGGGCACCGGCGCCGACCAGTACACGAAGCTGCAGAACACGATCAAGGCCGGCTCGGGCGCCCCCGACGTCGCCCAGGTCGAGTACTACGCCCTGCCGCAGTTCGCGCTGTCCGAGTCGCTGCTCGACCTGTCGAGCTACGGCTTCGACTCGCTCGAGAAGGACTTCGCGAAGAGCACCTGGAGTTCGGTGTCGATCGACGGCAAGGTCTACGGCCTGCCGCAGGACTCCGGCCCCATGGCGCTGTTCTACAACGAGAAGGTCTTCGACAAGCACGACATCGCCGTGCCGAAGACGTGGGACGAGTACGTCGCCGCTGCCAAGAAGCTGCACGAGGCCGACCCGAAGGCCTACATCGCGGCGGACTCCGGCGACGCCGGCTTCACCACCAGCATGATCGCCCAGGCCGGCGGCACCCCCTTCGCCACCGACGGTGACAAGGTGACCATCAACCTGCAGGACGAGGGCACCAAGAAGTGGACGAGCACCTGGAACGAGCTCGTCGAGCAGGGCCTGCTGTCGAAGACGGTGGGCTGGACCGATGACTGGTACAAGCAGCTCGGCAACGGTGAGATCGCCACGCTGATCACCGGCGCCTGGATGCCCGGCAACCTGGAGTCCGGCGTCGCCCAGGCCTCGGGTGACTGGCGCGTCGCCCCGATGCCGACCTACGACGGCGGCACCGCCCAGACCGCGAACAACGGCGGCAGCGCCCAGGTCGTCATGAAGCAGTCGAAGAACCCGGCCCTCGCCGCGGGCTTCCTCAAATGGCTGAACTCGTCGAAGGAGTCCACGAAGGTCTTCATGGAGTCCGGCGGCTTCCCGTCGACCACCGCGGACCTCGAGTCGTCGGCGTTCCTCGACGAGAAGCCGGAGTACTTCGGCGGCCAGCAGATCAACAAGGTGCTCGTCGACGCGTCGAAGTCCTCGGACAACGACTTCACCTACCTGCCGTACCAGGTGTACGCGAACAGCGTCTACGCCGACACCGTCGGTCAGGCGTACGAGAACGGCACCTCGCTCGACGCCGGCCTCGAGGCCTGGCAGAAGGCCCTCGCCAAGTACGGCAAGGACCAGGGCTTCACGGTCTCGTCGAAGTAGTTCGAGGTATCCCCGCGGGGCCGTGCGGACACGTCCGCACGGCCCCGCTCCACGCCCGGCACGCCCGGCAACGAAAGAGTCACACCATGCGCTTCGCCATCGGCGACACCGACTTCCTGCTCGACGGCGAGCCGCACCGGGTCCTGTCCGGCGCGATCCACTACTTCCGCGTGCACCCCGACCTGTGGGCCGACCGGATCCGCAAGGCGAAGCTGATGGGCCTCAACACCATCGAGACCTACGTCGCCTGGAACGCACACGCGCCGTCGCCCGGGGTGTTCGACCTGTCGGGTGGCCTGGACCTCGGTCGCTTCCTCGACCTCGTGGCCGCCGAGGGCATGCACGCCATCGTCCGCCCCGGCCCCTACATCTGCGCCGAGTGGACGAACGGCGGACTGCCGTACTGGTTGTTCGCGGACGGCACCGTGGGCGTCCGGCGCAACGAGCCCGGGTTCCTCGCAGCGGTCGAGACGTACCTGCAGCACCTGGCCCCCGTGCTGGTCCCGCGGCAGATCGACCAGGGCGGGCCCATCGTCCTGGTGCAGGTCGAGAACGAGTACGGCGCCTACGGCTCCGACCCCGAGTACCTGCGCGCACTCGAGCAGATGCACCGCGACATCGGGCTGACCGTCGCCTTCACGAGCGTCGACCAGCCGATGGGCACCATGCTCGAGGACGGCTCCCTGCCCTCGCTGCACAAGACCGGTTCGTTCGGCTCACGCTCCGCCGCCCGGCTCGAGCGCCTGCGGCAGGCCCAGCCCACCGGGCCCCTGATGTGCTCGGAGTTCTGGGATGGCTGGTTCGACAGCTGGGGCGAGCACCACCACACCACGCCGGCGTCCGCCAGTGCCGAGGACCTCGACGTCCTGCTCGCCGCCGGCGGCTCGGTGAACATCTACATGTTCCACGGCGGCACGAACTTCGGCTTCACGAACGGCGCGAACGACAAGGGCGTCTACCGCCCGATCGCGACGTCGTACGACTACGACGCCCCGCTCGACGAGGCCGGCCGGCCGACCGAGAAGTTCCACGCGTTCCGCTCGGTGATCGCGCGGTACGCGCCCGTCCCGCCGCTGCCCGCGACGATGGAGCCGGGTGGATCGGGTCGACTCGCGTCCGATGCGGCGGACGGAGTCGGTCTGGAGGCCCGGGTCACCCCCGCCACGGACCTCGCCGTCCGCCTGGACCGCGTGGCGTCGCTCCGCTCCCTGCTGCCCGCCCTCACGGCGTGGTCCGCGCACGACGAGCCGCCGACCTTCGACTCCCTCGGGGCCGCGAGCGGCTTCGTCGCGTACCGCGCCGAGGTCGACCTGCCCGCCGGAGGGGTGCTGACCGTCGGCACCGAGGTGCGCGACCGAGCGATCGTGTCGGCCGACGGTGTCGTCGTCGGGGTCCTGGAGCGTGAGCACCACGACCGCGCAATCGCCCTGCCGCCGGTGACCGGCACGCTCGAACTCCTCGTCGAGGACCAGGGCCGCGTCGACTACGGCGTCCGCATCGGCGAGCCGAAGGGCCTGATCGGCGGCGTCTCGATCGACGGCGCACGGGTGGCCCGGTGGACGGCATCGCCGCTCGCCCTCGACCCCATCGCACCTGCCGCCGTGACCGCGCTGTCCGAGGTCGCCCCGACCGGTGGCGACGTGCTCGCCGGACCGACGTTCGCGGCTGGCTCGTTCGAACTCGACACCGTGGACGACCGGTACCTGTCGCTCGACGGGTTCCGGAAGGGTGTCGCTTGGGTCAACGGGTTCTGCCTCGGTCGGTACTGGTCGCGAGGCCCGCAGCAGACCCTGGCGATCCCGGGGCCGGTGCTCCGCCACGGTCACAACGAGCTCGTCGTGCTCGAACTGCACGCCGCCGCTTCCCGCACAGCGTGCCTGCTCGTCGAGCCCGACCTGGGCCACACCGAGGCTTAGTCGCGCGCCCTGGTCGAACCGGGCGTACCTGGTCGAATCGGGCGTACCCGGTCGGAAGTTTCGACCAGGTACGCCCGATTCTGCTTTCCATCGCGGGCGTTATGGGAGGTTTCGGACCTCGCGAGTCGCTACCCACGCTCGAACCTCGAGCAGTGCCTCGTGTCGCCACCGCCAGAGCGGAGCGAACTTCGTGCCGTCGTCCTCCCGTGCCCTGGTCAGCAGCCAGATCTGCCGTCGGTGTTCGGCCCCGTGATCGTCGCGCCACTCGACGAACGCGTCGTCGAGCACCATCGTGATCTCTGCGCGTGGAGCAGTCCACGACACGAAGAAGCCCGAGTACCGGAGCGTGTCGTCGGACAGGTGCACGGCGACGTGTCGGGTCCTGGCCGTGGCCCAGATCCCACCGGCGATGAAGGCGGCACCGAGGATGAAGACGAACACCCTCGCCGATGCTCCGGGTACGAAGGCCACGCTCGCGAGTGTGACTCCGGTCCCGATGATCACCGGGCCGGAGACGACGACGGTCAGGACGTGGTCCAGGCGAGGCGGACGGATCGTGGTCACGGCAGGGCGTCCAGGTCGGCGAGGGCGCGCTCGGCGTCGGCGATCCGGTCGGCCTCGGGGCGGGACCACCACTCGGGGCCGCGTTCGCCCAGCCCGTGCTTCGCCAAGCCGTTCCGGTGCCGTGCCGCCGCCAGGGCCTCGTCGTTGCCCGCGCGCTTCGCGGTCTTCACCGCGTTCCGCCCGCGCCCCAGGTGGGAGCGGAGTGCGGCGGCGAGTTCCTCGGGCAGGGCGGGGTCGGTGCGGCGCCAGCGTCGGCCGTCCACGACGAAGAAGTGGTCGTCGGGTTCGGCGGTCATGGTCCGAGTCTGCACCGTCGGTGGTGCCGGGTAGACAGGAGCCGATGAGCCACGAACGCGTCCGCCCGATGCTCGACGTCCGACGCATCTACGCCGAGCCGGCCGCCCTCGAACTGCAGCGCGGGCAGGAGATCGTCGGGCGTTGGCCGGACGCCGAGATCGTCCCGGTCGAGTCGCACTGGAACATCCCCGAGGTGCACGGCGACGAACGGAACGTCCAGCGCTGGGTGCGGATCAAGACCGAGGCGCTCGTGCTCGGCGTGAAGAAGTCGCTGGTGACGCGGCCGAACGGTCGCTCGGCCGACTTCATCGCACCGTCCACCGCGAACGGCTGCGCGATGGCGTGCGCGTACTGCTACGTGCCGCGGCGCAAGGGCTACAGCAACCCGGTGACCGTGTTCGCGAACATCGACCAGATCACGAAGCACGTGGCGCGGAACATCGCCAAGCAGGGACCGAAGACCGAACCGAACCAGTGCGACCCGGAAGCCTGGGTCTACGACATCGGCGAGAACAGCGACTGCTCGGTCGACGCGATGATCAGCGACAACGTCCGTGACCTCTGCGACCTGTTCCGGATGACCCCAACGGCCAAGGCGTCGTTCGCGACCAAGTACGTCAACCGTGACCTGCTCGACTGGGACCCGATGGGCCGGACCCGGATCCGCTTCTCACTGATGCCGCACGAGACCGCGAAGGTCACCGACATCCGCACGAGCCCGATCGCCGAGCGGATCGCCGCGGTGAACGACTTCGTCGACGCCGGGTACGAGGTCCACCTGAACTTCTCGCCGGTCATCCTCACGCCGACGTGGGAGTCGGACTGGGCCGAGCTGCTCCGGCAGGTCGACGACGTGCTGTCCCCGGCCGCCAAGGCGCAGCTCGCGGCCGAGGTGATCTTCCTGACCCACAACCAGCCCCTGCACGAGGTCAACCTCGGGTGGCACCCCAGGGCCGAGGACCTGCTGTGGCGTCCGGACCTGCAGGAGCAGAAGGTGTCCCAGAACGGTGCCGTGAACGTGCGCTACCGGTCCGGCATGAAGGGGCAGCTCGTCGAGCGCTTCCGCGAACTCGTGGCCGAGCACCTGCCGTCGTGCCGGATCCGGTACGCCTTCTGATCGGCGACCTCCCCGATCAGGGGATGAGCCGGTCCGTCCGGTACCGGTCGAACAGGTCCGCGAAGGCCTGCTCGGTCCGGCGGAACGCCGTGAACCCGGCGTCGCGGCTCTTCCCCATGTCGGTGACGACCTCCATCGCTCGACCGAGGTCGGCGTCGGTGTGCCACCACGAGGCGAGCCGGGTGATGTCGGCCTCGGCGAGACCGTGGCGCTCGGCGATACCGGCCCACTCGGACTCGTACGGCGCCATCTGCTCCTGGAGCGGTCGCGGAGCGTCCTCGTAGCCCACCACGCGCGTGGGATCGACACCGAGGTGCGCGGCCAGGCGCGGCCACATCCAGCGCCACCGGAAGACGTCGCCGTTGACGATGTTGAACGGCTCGTCCGCACCCTCGGGCGACGTCGAGGCCCACACCATGTGCTCGGCGAGGATCCCGGCGTCGGTCATGTCGGTCAGGCCGTTCCACTGCGCCTCACTGCCCGGGAACACGAAGTCCAGGTCGAGTTCCTTCGCCAGCGTGGCCTGCACGGCGAGCGTGAGGCCCATGTTCATGGCGTTGCCGACCGCGTGCCCGATCACGGTGTGCGAGCGGTGCACGGACCAGGTGAACCCCTGGCGCTCGGCGGCGGCGAAGAGTTCGTCCTCTTGCGCGTAGTAGAAGTTCGGGGTGTCGAGGCGCGGCTCCTCCTCGTGGAAGGGGGTGTCGGGCATCTCGCCGGCGGCGTACGCCTCGAACGGGCCGAGGTAGTGCTTCAGGCCGGTGACGAGGGCGACGTGCTCGAGCGGAGCGTGCGACAGCGCCGCGAGCAGGTCGCGGACCATGCCGCCGTTCACGCGGATGTTCTCCGCCTCGGTGTCCTGCCGCTGCCAGGCGGTGAAGAAGACGTGGGTCGGGTGCTCGTCGGCGAGTGCGGCCGCCAGGCTGTCGGGAGCACGCAGGTCGGCCGCGACGGTGCGGACGCCCTGTTCGGCGAGCGGCCGGCGGGAGAGTGCCGTCACGTCCCAGCCGAGGTCGAGCAGGTGGCGTACCAGGGCGGAACCGGTGATGCCACTGGCTCCGACGACCAGGGCTTCGCGGCGGGCAGGAGTCTGTTCGGTCGATCCGGTTGCAGTCATCCCTCGATGCAACCCACAGTGGACGACACGTGTTCCCTCACTGCGTCCCGGTCCCAGTCCAGTGTGCACAATAACGCACCACTTGTACCGTTGAGCGGTACACTCCTTGCGGAGGACTCGACATGCAACTCGTGCAACCACTCGCCACGCTGCTGGGAGCCACACAGGCCGACGCGCTCCGCGTCCTCGCCCGGACCGATTCCGGCATGACCGGACGACAGGTTGCACGGGTCGCGGGCGCTCCGCAGCACACCGGCATCAAACGAGCGCTCGACAAGCTCGAGGCAGCAGGGCTCGTGCAGGTCGAGCGCGGTCTGCAGCACTCGGCCTACCGGGTCAACCGGGAACACCTGCTCTGGCCGGCGGTGGAACTCGGACTCGAAGCCGGCGACGAACTCGAACGTCGCATCGGCGCGTACGTCGAGTCGGCGCGGGCCGGGGTCCTCTCGGTCTCGATCTTCGGTTCAGTGGCCCGGGGCACCGCGACGCCGACGTCCGACCTGGACCTCCTCGTCGTCTTCGAGCAGACCGTCGACATCGACGTCGTCGTCCGCCTCGGTGACCTCGTCCGGCGGTGGACCGGCAACGAGTGCCAGGTCTTCGACGTGACCCGCGCTGATCTCCGTCGGTTCGTGGCCGAGGGAGACCCGCTCGTCGGGTCGTGGCGAGAAGAAGCCCGAACAGTCTTCGGCGAGGAGATCAGGACGTACATCTGATGGGTGCCCGCGTGCGCGCCGTCGACAGGGCCGCAGTCGCGATGCGCCGAGACGAAGCGGAGTCCTACCTCGAGGTCGCGCTCCTCTACGTCGAGTCGACGAGTCACGCGGATTGGAAGGCCGCCGGCGCGAACGCTGTGCTCGGCGGGATCGCGGCGTCGGACGCGATCTGCGGTGCGATCCTCGGCTACCACCACCTCGGCGACGACCACGCCGCCGCTCGACGCCTGCTCGACGCGGCCTGCGCACCGGACACGCGACCCGGCCTGCACTTCAAGCGCCTGACCGATGAGAAGACGAACTTCCAGTACTCGACGTCGCGTGTGACGCAGGAGAAGACACGGGCGCTGGTGACCGCACTCGAACGGCTCATCCGTACGGTCCACGAGCGCACCTGAAACGGGCACGCCGCGCCCCTGATCACCGCGGACGGCGGATGCGGATCGGACCCTTGGCGGTCGACGGGTCGACGACGGACCCGCCCTGGGTGATCTCGACCTCGCCGCGCGCGACCATGCGCCGGGCGGCTCGACGTGCCGGCTCCATCAGCGGTCGCCAGTCGTCCGGGTTCAGCGAACGTGCGACTTCGGACGGGCAGATGCTCGAGGTCCGTGCCCGCGCCGCGAGCAGTTCGTCGATGCGCTGCTCCAGAGCCCGGTCGGTGTCGTCGAGACCGTGTCGGCGGCAGGCGCTCGAACACCACTTCGCCTCCGGCGCCGCCGACGACGGCATCCGTCGCCCGCACGAGGCACAGGTGCGGTCGGCGTGTGCCGACTCCGACGCCGACGCATCGGCTTCCGTCCTGATCGCCCGTCCCATGTCCCCATCATCGTCCCGCCGAGCACGTCGGTACACAGCGACCACGCACACGGTCCAGGTGCGCCTGGCAGCATCGGAGCGGTGAACCCCGACACCGTCCCTGCCCGTCCGTCCGAACCGGCCTGGGTCCAGCACGTGATGTGGTGGCACGTCTACCCGCTCGGCTTCGTCGGCGCCGAGGTCCGTCCGACGTCACCGGTGGGGGAGCGTCCGCTCGGACACCGTCTCGACCGCCTGACCGAGTGGCTCGACCACGTCGTCGACCTCGGTCTGAACGGTCTGTTGCTCGGACCGGTGTTCGCGAGCTCGACCCACGGGTACGACACGGTCGACCACTTCCGCATCGACCCGCGCCTGGGCGACGACGCCGACTTCGACGCCCTGGTGACGGCGGCGCACGAGCGGGGCGTGCGGGTGCTGCTGGACGGGGTGTTCAACCACGTCGGCCGGGAGCACCCGGCCTTCCGCGCGTTGTCCGACCACGGCCCGGAGGCGCCGACCGCCGACCTGTTCGCCATCGACTGGTCCGGGTGGCAGCCGGGGGAGCCCGTGCCCGTCGGGCTGTTCGAAGGCCACGACATCCTCGTCGCGCTCGACCACGACAGCCGCGCCACCGAGGACCTCGTGGTGCAGGTCATGACGCACTGGCTGGACCGCGGGGTGGACGGCTGGCGACTCGACGCGGCGTACGCGGTGCCGCCGGCGTTCTGGGCACGGGTGCTGCCGCGGGTGCGGGAGCGGTTCCCGGACGCCTGGTTCAGCGGCGAGGTGATCCACGGTGACGCGGCGGCGATCGCGCGCGACTCGACGATGGACTCGCTGACCCAGTACGAGCTGTGGCAGGGGATCTGGCACGGCATCGCGGACCGCAACGGCCACGAGCTCGCGCACGCGATCGAGCGGCACGACGCCCTGCTGCCCACCTTCGCCCCGACGACGTTCGTCGGCAACCACGACGTCTCCCGGATCGCGAGCGCGGTGGGGGACCGGTTCGCCGGGCACGCCGCCGCGGTGCTGTTCACGGTGGCGGGGACCCCGGTGGTCTACGCGGGCGACGAGTACGGCTGGGCCGGGGTGAAGGAGGAACGCGAGGGCGGCGACGACGCGGTCCGCCCGGAGTTCCCGGCCGAGGTGCCGGAGCCGACGGACCTGACCCACGCGTACGAGGCGCTCATCGCCCTGCGTCGCCGGAACCCGTGGCTGCACCGCGCGCACACCGACGTCGTGCACCTGACCAACACCGCCGTGGTGCTGCGGACCGCGACGGCGGACGCCGCCGTGGTGACCGCCCTGAACCTGTCGGACGATCCCGTCGAGGTGCCCGTGGCCGACGCGACGCAGGTCGAGGCGGGCGGTGCCGATCTCGGGGACGGGACCCTGCGCCTCCCGGCCGGGGGTTGGGCCGTCCTGTCGCGATCGTGAGCAGAAACGGTCGGGTCCCCATCGAGGACCCGACCGTTCCTGCTCACGAAGCGAACGCGCGAACGCGCGAACGCACGACCGCTACTTGCGCGCGGATGCCGCCCGGCGCTTGTTGAACACGTCGAACGCGACGGCGGCGAGCAGCACCAGACCCTTGATCAGGGACTGGAACTCGGTGCCGACACCGAGGATCGACATGCCGTTGTTCAGCAGGCCGATGATCAGACCACCGACGATGGCACCCGGCACGGTGCCGATGCCGCCGGTGACGGCAGCACCACCGATGAAGACGGCGGCGATGGCGTCGAGCTCGAAGCCGTTGCCAGCGCCCGGCGCCGCCAGGTTGAGCTGGCCGGTGAAGACCACGCCCGCCAGGGCCGAGATGACACCCATGTTGACGAAGAGCAGGAACGTGACGCGCTTCGTCTTCACACCCGACAGCTGCGCGGCCAGGGCGTTGCCACCGATCGCGTAGATGTGGCGGCCGAACACCGCGCTCCGCATGACGACCGAGTAGATCACCACGAGGGCACCGAGCACGACGAGCACGATCGGGGTGCCGTTGTAGCTGGCGAGCAGGAGTGCCACGTAGATCACGAGCACGGCGCCGAACGCCGTCTTCACGATGAACCAGGCGAACGGCTCGCTCTCGAGCTGGTACTTGCGACGCGTGATGCGACCGCGGAACGCGGCGATCACCATGACGGCCGCGGCGGCGAAGCCGAGGATCATCGTGAGCGGCTCGTACCCGGTGGTGCCGAAGGACGGCAGGAAGCCGGAGCCGAGCGAGCGGAAGCCGGCTGGGAACGGCGAGATCTGCTGGTTCTGCAGGACGATCTGCGCCGCACCGCGGAACGCGAGCATGCCCGCCAGCGTCACGATGAACGCCGGGATCCCGAAGTACGCGATCCAGAAGCCCTGCCAGGCGCCGACGAGCGCACCGACCACCAGGCAGAGCACGACCGCGATCGGCCACGGGATGTTCCACTGCGTGATCATCACGCCGGCCATGGCACCGGTGAAGGCGACCACCGAGCCGACCGACAGGTCGATGTGGCCGGCGATGATGACCATGACCATGCCGATGGCCAGGATGAGGATGTAGCTGTTCTGGACGATCAGGTTCGAGACGTTGATCGGGGCCAGCGTGATGCCGTTCGTGGTCACCTGGAAGAAGATGACGATGACGATCAGCGCGATGAACAGGCCGATCTGTCGGAGCTGCCCGGTGAGGTAGCCGACGGCGGACTTAAGCGCGTTCATTGACAGGGGTCTCCCGTTCCTGGGTCATGTACTGCATGAGGACCTCGGGCGTCGCCTCGGCGCGCGGGACGTCGGCCGTGATGGTGCCCTCGGAGAGGGTGTAGATGCGGTCGCAGATGCCGAGCAGTTCGGGGAGCTCGGAGGAGATCACGATGACCGCCTTCCCCTGGCCGGCGAGCTGGTTGATGATCGTGTAGATCTCGTACTTCGCGCCGACGTCGATGCCGCGGGTCGGCTCGTCGAGGATGAGCACGTCGGGGTCGGCGTACATCCACTTCGACAGGACGACCTTCTGCTGGTTCCCGCCGGAGAGCTTCCCCGTCACGACGTCGACGTTCGGCGCCTTGATGTTGAGGCTCTTGAGGAACTGGCTCGCCACCGTGGTCTCCTCGGAGGAGTTCACGAAGCCCCAGTTCGCGAGCTTGCCGAGCGCCGACCCGGAGATGTTCCGCTTGATGTCGTCGATCAGGTTCAGGCCGTAGCGCTTGCGGTCCTCGGTGACGTAGGCGATGCCGTTGTCGATCGCCTGCGAGACGGTGTGCGTCTTGATCGGGGTGCCGCGCTTGTAGACGGTGCCGCTGATGCCGGTGCCGTAGGACTGGCCGAAGACGCTCATCGCGAGTTCCGTGCGGCCGGCGCCCATGAGCCCGGCGATGCCGACGACCTCGCCGGCGCGGACGTTGAGGTTGGCCTGGTGGATGATCTCGCGCGACGAGTCGAGCTGGTGGTGGACGGTCCAGTCCTCGATCCGCAGCAGTTCCTCGCCGATGACGGGGTTCTCGCGCTCGGGGTACCGGTTCGACAGGTCACGGCCGACCATCCCGCGGATGATCCGGTCCTCGGACACGTCGTCGGCCCGCATGTCGAGCGTCTCGATGGTCTTGCCGTCGCGGATGATCGTGACCTTGTCCGCGATCGCCTTGATCTCGTTGAGCTTGTGGCTGATGATGATCGCCGTCATGCCCTCGGCCTGCAGCGAGCGGATGAGCTCGAGCAGGTGCGCGGAGTCGTCGTCGTTCAGCGCGGCGGTGGGCTCGTCGAGGATGAGGAGCTTCACCTCCTTCGAGAGCGCCTTCGCGATCTCGACGAGCTGCTGCTTGCCGACACCGAGGTCGACGACCTTGGTGACGGGGTTGTCCTTCAGCCCGACCCGCTTGAGCAGTTCGGCGGCCGTCAGGTTCGTCTTGTTCCAGTCGATGAAGCCGCCCTTGGACTGCTCGTTGCCGAGGAAGATGTTCTCGGCGATCGACAGGAAGGGGCTGAGCGCCAGCTCCTGGTGGATGATCACGACGCCCGCAGCCTCGGAGTCGTTGATGTTCGCGAACCGCACGGGTTCGCCGTCGAGCAGGATCTCGCCGTCGAAGGAGCCGGCCGGGTAGACACCCGACAGCACCTTCATGAGCGTCGACTTGCCCGCGCCGTTCTCGCCGCAGATCGCGTGGACCTGGCCGCGCTCGACCTCGATCGAGACGCCCTGCAGGGCTTTGACGCCGGGGAACGTCTTGGTGATGTCCCGCATCTCGAGGATGGTGTCCGCCATGTGGACGCCTTTCCGTCGTGCGCGCGTGGGCGCGCTGGTGGAGACGGACTGGAGGCGCGGTGCGCAGCTGGCACCGCGCCTCCGGTCCGTGAGATGGGCCTGACTACTTCAGGTCGGCTTCGGTGTAGTACCCCGAGTCCACGAGGACTTCCTTGTAGTTGTCCTTCGTGACGACCGTCGGCTGGAACAGGAAGGTCGGGACGACCTTGACCTTGTTGTCGTAGCTCTTCGTGTCGTTGACCTCGGGCTTCTTGCCGGTGAGCAGGTCCTCGGCCATGGTGACCGACTGCTTGGCGAGCTTGCGCGTGTCCTTGTAGATCGTCGAGTACTGCTGGCCGGCGATGATCGACTTGACCGAGGCGGCCTCGGCGTCCTGGCCCGTGACGGTCGGGAGCGGACGGTCGCTCGTGCCGTACCCGGCGCCCTGGAGCGCCGAGATGATGCCGATCGAGATGCCGTCGTACGGCGAGAGCACGCCGTCGAGCGTGGTGCCGCCCGAGTAGGACTTGGCGACCAGGTTCTGCATGCGGGCCTTGGCCGTCGCCGGGTCCCACTGCTGCGTCGCGGCCTGGGACAGCTCGTCCTGGCCGGACTGGATCTTCAGCGTGCCGTCCTCGAGGTACGGCTTGAGCGTCTTCATGGCGCCGTTGAAGAAGAAGCCCGCGTTGTTGTCGTCGAGCGAGCCGGCGAAGACCTCGATGTTGAAGGGGCCCTTCTCGCCGGTCTTCTCGCCGTCCGCGTCGAGCACACCCAGGCCGGTGAGCAGGCTGTTCGCCTGGTCGACGCCGACCTTCTCGTTGTCGAAGGACACGTAGTAGTCGACGTTCTCGTTGCCCGTGAGCAGACGGTCGTACGAGATCACCTTGATGCCGGCCTTGGCGGCGGCGTCGAGCTGGTCGGAGAGCGCGCCACCGTCGATCGACGCGATGATCAGGACCTTCGCGCCCTTGGTGATCATGTTGCTGACCTGCTGGGCCTGCTGCTGGACCTTGTTGTCGCCGTACTCGAGGTCGACCTTGTAGCCGGCCTTCTCGAGGTCGCTCTTGACGGCGTTGCCGTCCTTGATCCACCGCTCGGAGACCTTGGTGGGCATGGCGACGCCGACGAGGGCGCCCTTGTTGTCACCGCTGCCGCCACCATCGGTGGACGCACGGCCGCCGGCCGAGCAAGCGGCCAGCGAGATCGCGATGCCGACGGCTGCGACGCCCGCGATGATCCTGCGCTTCATCATCGAAGTACCTCTGTTCCTTCGCGTCGTCCTCGACGCGGTCGGGTGCCGGGGCTGCTGTGCCCCGCGGGATGCGCTCGTGTGAGCGCTCACATCTTGTGGGTTCCGTGACGGGGTGTCAACTCAACACCGCCGTTTCGTGATCTTGCCGCGGCGGCCGGACCGAGCGGTACGGTTGGCCACGTGAGCACCACGACCGCCCCCGAGGGCAGGGGCGGCAAACGCCGGAAGGCCCCGACGATCTTCGACGTCGCCGAACGCGCCGGCGTGTCCCACCAGACCGTCTCCCGCGTGATCAACGGCGACCCGACCGTCCGCGAGCAGTACCGGACGCAGGTCACCGACGCCGTCACCGAGCTCGGGTACCGGCCCCGCGCCGCCGCCCGGGCGCTCGCCGGTGGGCGGAGCAAGGCGCTCGGCATCATCACCGCCGGCGACGCGCTGTACGGCCCGTCGAGCACCTCGATCGGCTTCGAACGGGCCGCGCGCTCCGCCGGCTACCACGTGCTGCTGTCGACCCTGCCGGAAGAGCCGCGGCCGTCCGACCTGTCCGGGGCGCTCACCACGCTGCTCGCGCAGGACGTCGCCGCGATCGTGCTGGTCGCCGCGGACAACCGGGTGCTCGACGCCCTCGCGTCGCTCACCGTGCCGGTCACGGTGCCCGTCGTGGTGTCGAACGCCGTGCAGCGCGACGCGGTCCGGACCCCGGTCGCGCCGAGTGTCGCCGCCGTCGCCATCGACCAGGCGGCCGGCACCTCGCTCGTCATGCAGCACCTGTTCGACCGCGGACACCGCCGGATCGTGCACATCGCCGGGCCGCACGTGTCGCAGGAGTCCGAGGTGCGCCGCGCCACCTACGTGCGGATCATGCAGGACGCCGGGCTCGAACCGGTCGTGCTCGAGGGCGACTGGACCCCGGCGAGCGGCTTCGCGGCCGCACGGCACATCGACGTGGGGACGGTCGACGCCGTCTTCGCGGGCAACGACCAGATGGCGCTCGGCGTGCTGCACGCCTTCGCCGACGAGGGGCTGCGGGTGCCCGACGACATCGCGGTCGTGGGCTTCGACGACGTCCCCGAGGCCGCGCACTTCACGCCGCCGCTGACCACCGTGCGGCAGGACTTCCGGGCGATGGGGGAGCGGGTGCTCGACACCGTGCGGGCCCTGGTCGAGGGGGATCCCCGCGACGAGACGCTGCTCGCGCCCGAGCTGGTGGTGCGGCGCAGCACGTAGCGACCCCTCGTACCGTGCGAGGTCCGCACCGCGCCGGCTCCGCCGCGCGCTCGGCGGCGCGCTCGGCGGCGCGCTCGGCGGCGCGCTCGGCGGCGCGCTCGGCGGCGCGCTCGGCGGCGCCCCTCGCACGGTGCGAGGGGCGCCGCCGGCGAGCTGACCCGACCGTCAGCCCTTCAACGCCCCGGACGACAGCCCGGCGACGTAGAACCGTTGCAACCCGACGTACAGCGCGATGCACGGGATCATCGCCACCACCGACCCGGCGACGAGGTTGCCGTACGACACCTGCCCGTACGCCCCGGTCTGCAGGTTGAGCAGCGCGACCGGCAGCGTGTACAGCGAGTCCTTCGTCAGGAACGTCAGGGCTCCGAGGAACTCCGTCCACGACGCCAGGAACGCGTAGAGCGCCGCGGTCGCCGCCCCCGGCAGGAGCAGCGGGCGGAGCACCGACACCACGACCCGGAAGCGCGAGGCCCCGTCGACGAAGGCCGAGTCCTCGAGCTCGGTGGGGATCGACTCGAACGCGTTCCGCATCACGAACACCCCGAACGGCAGGTTCACGGTCGTGTAGAACAGCACGAGCCCGAGCAGCGAGTTCGTCAGCCCCATCGCGTTCATCTCGAGGTACAGCGGCGTGAGGATGGCCTGGAACGGCACCATCATCGTCAGCAGCACCAGGCCGAACACGAGCCCGGCGCCCCGGAACCGGAAGCGGGCGAACCCGTAGCCGGCCATCGTCGCGATCACCGCGGTCAGCACCGCCGTGGCGATCGACACGATGAGCGAGTTCACGACGCCGGTGAGCAGGTGCGAGGACGAGGCGAACACGGCGGTGAAGTTCTGCCACCCGAGCTGGAAGAACGTCGCCGGGTCCGGGGCCTGCGTGATGACGGCCTCGGACTGGAACGCCCGCAGGATCGACCAGACGAGCGGGACGCCGAACACGAGGGCCGAACCGATGCCGGCGATCGCGTACAGGGTGCGCTTGACGGTGGTGTCGCGGGGGTGCTGGACGCTGCCCTGCTGGTGGCGCCGACGTCGGCCGTCACCCGTGGTGGTCAGGGCCCTGGTGGACAGGTCCGGCGCCGCGAGGGCCGCACGGGAGGTCGTGGTGCTCATGGCGTCAGTCCTTCTCTCGCAGTGCCCAGAACTGGAACACCGTCACGGCGGCGATCACCACGACGAGGGCGATCGACTGGGCGGTCGCGGCCCCGAGCTGCAGGTTCACGAACCCGCGGTTGTAGATCGCGTTCACGATCGTGGTGGTCTCGGTACCCGGCCCGCCCTGGGTCAGGATGTAGAACTGGTTGAAGGCGAGCAGCGAGCCGATCACCGAGATGATGACGCTCAGCGCGACGGTCGAGCGGATCATCGGGAACGTGATGAGGCGTTCGGTCTGCCACCAGGAGGCCCCCTCGAGCTGCGCCGACTCGTAGACCTCGTCGGGGACGCCCTGCATCGCCGACATGAGCAGCACCATGGTCAGCCCGGACACCGCCCAGACCACGAGCACGCAGATGAGCAGCGTCGCCAGCGGACCGTTCACGAGCCACGCGGTGCTGCCGTCGGTGATCCCGAGCCACCGGAGCACCATGTTGACGGCCCCGGAGTTCGGCTGCGCCTCGAGCACGAGCATGAACGAGAGCGTCGTCAGCCCGACCACGTACGGCAGGAAGAACACCGTCCGCAGCACCGTGCTGCCACGGCGGCGTGCGCGGACGAGCACGGCGAGGAAGTACCCGAGCGCCAGGATCGGCAGGGTCACGATCGCCGTGTACAGCAGCGTGTAGCCGATCGCGTGCACGAACGTCGGGTCCTGGAACAGCGTCAGGTAGTTCTGCAGCCCGATGAACCGGTACGGGCCGATCAGGGGCCAGTTCGTGAACGAGATGTAGAGCGCGAACACGAGCGGGACGAGCACGAAGACGGCGACGAACAGGATCGCCGGGGCGACGAGGACGGCGCCGGTGCGCGGCGGGTGGGTGAGCGAGTTGCGGGTCCGGACGGAGCCGCCACGCCCCGGGCCGCGGCCCACGGTGGGGCGGCCCGCGCCGGTCCGGCCGGCGGGGCGCCGGGTGGAGATGGTCGACATGCGTGCACCTCTCTGTGCATCAACAAGAGCGAGACGAGCGAGACGAGCGAGACGAGCGAGACGAGCGAGACGAGCGGAGCAGGAGCAGGCTCAGGCCTGCACCTGGTCGAGGATCCGCTGGTAGTCGGACTGCGCCGTCCGCATGGCGGCAGCGCTCCCCGACCCGAACACGGCCTCGCGGAACATCGCGAAGTACGGCGACGACGGCTGGTTGTTGAGCAGGTTGTACGCCAGCGTCTGCGGTGCGTAGCCCTTGTCGATGGCGTCGAGCGGCCCGTACGCCAGCGGGAACCGCTTGCGGTACTCCGGGGTGGCGGCGTCGGACCGCGTCGGGAAGTACCCGCCGTCCGGCAGCGCCTGCTGCTGCTGGAGCCCGTTCGCGTACTGCATGAACGCCCACCCGCCGGACGGGTTCGCCGCCCCGTTCGGGATGCACATGTTGTCGCCGCCGTCGAAGAACGACCGCTGGCCGTCCCACGACGGGATGAGCACCGTCTGCATCTTCGCCCGCATCGCCTTCGTGGCCGCGGGCACGGTCGCCCCGTACGAGGTCGGGAAGATCCCCACCTTGCCGGCCCGGAAGTCGGCACCCCACGTGGTGCCGGCGTCGGAGTACGTCGCCTTCGACAGCACCCCGTCCTTCCACAGCTGCCGGTAGAACTCGAGCATCCGTTCGAGGGCCTCGTTGCCGGTGATGTCCGCCCGCTGGGATCCCACCTCGCCGGTCATCATGTCGACCCCGGTCGCCCAGACGTGCGGCTGCGTGACGAAGCCGATGATGCCCGCGGCGTTGCCGGAGATCGACCAGCCGTACACGTCGTCGTCGAGCTTCCGGATGGCCTTCGCCGCGTCGAGCAGCGTGGACAGGTCCTTCGTCGACTCCTCGACGTCGAGGCCCGCACGGTCGAACAGCTCGGTGTTCACGAACAGCTGCGAGTTGTCGGCCAGGTACGGCAGGCCGTAGTACCGGTCGCGGTACTCGAGCAGGCGCAGGTGCCCCGGTGAGATCGCGTCGAAGTAGTCGAGGCCCTCGACCACGTCGGTCAGGTCGGCGAACGCCTCGCGGAAGATGAACAGCTGCGAGTTGATGTCGTCGATGTCCACGACGTCCGGCGGCTCACCCCCGCGGATCGCGGTCGCCAGCTTGGTCACGTACTGCGCATCCGGCACGGGCGTCAGCTGGACCTGCAGCTCCGGGTTCGCCTTGTTGAACCCGGCGACGGCCGACGTCAGGCCGGCCTGGGTCGCCGACCGGCACCACACCTGCACGGTGCCGATCGCGTTCTTCCCGAAGCTCGCGGGCTTCGCGACGACCTTCGGCAGGGTGCCGGAGCACCCGGCCAGGGCGAGGGCGGCCCCGCCGGCGACGCCGCCGACGAGGAACGCACGGCGGTCCACGCCGGTCACCGCGCCAGCGGGAGCCAGACGCGCATCGGCGCGGCTCCCCGGTTGGCCCACGCGTAGTACGGGACCGCGGTCGCGGTGACGTCCTGGAGGCCCGTGGTGGCGCCCTGCGGACCGGCCGCGTCGTCGACGTTGGTCGCGTCTCCGGCGTGATCCGCGCCTCTCCCCACGTGCTCGGCCGCCACGTCGCTCCGCAGGCTCCGCGACGCGTCGGAACCGGCACGCGTGGGCCCAGACCGGGTCGCGTCGAGACGCTGGTACGGCCAGGCCGGCTGCACGTGCTCGGCCGGGGCGTGCCCCGGGATCCGCAGCGTGACGACGCCGTCGAGCAGGTCGTCGCGGCGCTCCTCGGTGATCGGAGCGTCCGCGTCGACCGTCAGGTCGTCGACCGTGAAGCCCTGCTGGTCCGCCTGCTCGACCGCGTACACGAGCGGGCCGCGCTCGATCGCGACCTGCCCGCGGGCGGCGTCGATGCGGGCGTCGGCGACGTAGCGGTGCGGCGTCGTGTCGAAGACGAGCTCGACCGTGTCGCCCGCCGACCACTCGCGGTCGACGACGTGCAGCGTCCCTGCCGTGGGGCTCGCGGAGCCGTCCGGACCGGTGACGGTCGTGGTGTCCGACCAGGCCGGGATCCGCAGGCCCAGGGAGAGCGGGCCGTCCTCGGTGACCGTGACGCGGACGCGGCCGTCGTGCGGGTAGTCGGTCTCGACCCGCACCGAACCGAGGTCGGCGGTGGCGTACTGGTGGACCTGCAGCCCGCCGTCGGTCGCCGTGGCCAGGTAGCCGTCGAGGCTCGCGAAGGTGCGCATGATGTTCGGCGGGCAGCAGGCGCAGTCGAACCAGCCGCGTCGCCCGTGGGCAGGGGAGCGGTTCTCGTCCTGGTGGGCGTGGTCGCGCTGCTGCAGCGGGTTCACGTAGAAGTACTCGGTGCCGGCCAAGCTCACCCCGGCGAGGAACGCGTTGTAGAGCATTCGCTCGATCGCGTCGGCGTAGACCGGCTTGCCGGTCGCGAGCAGCAGGCGCCAGGCCCACTGCACCCCGCCGATGGCCGCGCAGGTCTCGGCGTAGCCGCGGTCGGTGGGCAGCTCGTACGGGTCGCCGAACGCCTCCCAGTCCCAGCGTGCGCCGAGGCCTCCGGTGATGAAGGCCTTCGTCGCCATCATGTCCGCGAACTGGCGCTCGCTCGCGGCGAGGAGCTCGGTGTCACCGGTCTCGATCGCGACGTCCACGGCACCCGCCGCCAGGTACACGGCGCGGACGGCGTGCCCCTCGACGGTCGTGGCCTGCCGGCTCGGCACCCGGTCGGAGAAGTACGTCGGCTCGCCGCCGGCGCGCTCGATGATGCCGTGTCCGCGGGCATCGACGAACCAGTGCGCCAGGTCGAGGTAGTCACGGTTGCCGGTCTCGCGGTACAGCTCGACCAGGCCCATCTCGACGACGGGGTGGCCGTCGACGTCGCGGGTCTTCGGCGTGCCGTCCGGTGCGGTGCCGTCGCCGAACGTGCGGACCAGGTGGTCGGCGTTCTTGATCGCGACGTCGAGCAGCCCGGTGTCGCCCGTCGCACGGTGCTGGGCCACGGCCGCCTGGTACAGGTGCCCGGCGCAGTACATCTCGTGGCTCCACTTGAGGTCCGTGTACCGCTCACCCTTCCCGCGCACCTGCTGCACGGAGTCCAGGTACCCGTCGTCGGCCTGTGCCCGGGCGTACAGGGCCGTGACCTCGCGCTGCAGGTCGAGCAGGTCCTCGGCGGGGGCGCGGCCGTACTCCCACGCCACGGCCTCGAGCCACTTCGTCACGTCGGAGTCCATGAAGATCGGGCCGACGGCCTCGCCCTCCTCGAGCCCGGCGGCGATGCGGAGGTTGCGGAAGTTGCCTGCCGTCTCCAGCTGCTGGTAGCCGCTGCGGACGGCGTCGCGGCCGTTGCGCTCCTGGCGGAGCGCCCAGAAGCCGCCGGTGATCCGGGCGTCGCCGGTCGGCAGCGGCCGGAGCGTGAGGTGCGCGTCGGCGGTCGGGAGGACCGGGGTCGCTGTGTGCGCGCCGCGATCGGTCGCGAGCGTGGTGGTCATGTCGCCTCCTTGCGATGTGACTGGAGCCGTCCGAATGGTTCGAGCCAGCCGGAAAACGGTTTCTGCCGTGGACGTTACGACACGGGGTGCACGCCGCGCAAGGGTGTCCCGGCGGTTTTGTGTAAGGTCATCGGCACGTCCTGATCGTCGGAAAGGTGGTTGCCGTGACGCTCGAACGCACCGGTCAGCCGATCCGGATCACCGACGTGGCGGCGCTCGCCGGGGTGTCGATCGGCACCGCGTCGAAGGCGCTGAACGGCACCGGGCAGCTGCGGGACGCCACCCGGCTGCGGGTGAAGGAAGCCGCCGAGAAGCTCGGGTTCGTCGGCGATGCCCGGGCCCGTGCGCTGTCGTCGGGGCGGACCTACACCGTCGGCATGATCACCACCGACTCGTTCGGCCGGTTCTCGATCCCGGTGCTGCTCGGCGCCGAGGACGCCCTGTCCGCCGGGCGGATGGCCGTCCTGCTGTGCGACACCCGCGACGACCACGTGCGCGAGGCCCACTACCTGCGCTCCCTGGCGGCCCGCGGCGTCGACGGCATCATCGTGACCGGCCGTTCCGCCGACGCCCGACCCCCGATCGACGTGTCGATCCCCGTCGTCTACGCCTTCACGCCCTCGACCGACGACGCCGACGTGTCGATCACCCTCGACGACGCCGCCGGGTCGGCACTCGTCGCCTCGCACGTGCGTTCGCTCGGACGGCAGCGGGTCGCGATCGTGACGGGGCCGGCGCGACACCGGTCCGCGGCACGACGGGTTGCCGGTGCCTCGTCGGTCCTCGGGTCGCACCTGGTCACCGACCCGCTGTACGGCGAGTGGTCGGAGCGCTGGGGGCGGCAGGCGGTGGACGTGCTCGCTCGGGAGTCGCCCGACGTCGACGCGATCGTCTGTGGCAGCGACCAGATCGCCCGGGGAGTGTGCGACCGGCTGCGGGAGCTCGGGCGTTCGGTGCCCGGAGACGTCGCGGTGACCGGGTTCGACGACTGGGACGTGATGGCGCTCGCCTCGAGGCCGCCGCTGACCACCGTGGACCTGCGGCTCGAGGAGCTCGGACGCGTCGCGGGGCAGGCGCTCCTCGCCCTGATCGACGGCGGGACGGCGGCGTCGGCGGCCGTGACTCCGTCGCTCGTCATCCGCGAGAGCACCGTCGGCGCCTAGGGCGGTCACGACACCCCGTCCGCCGTGGTCGTGCGGTCACGACTCGTCGCTCGGTGCACCTCCAGCCGACAGTTCGTGACCGCGCGGTCACGAGACCTCGTCCGCCGTGGTCGGGCGGTCACGACACCCCGTCCGCCGTGGTCGTGCGGTCACGACTCGTCGCTCGGCGCACCTCCAGCCGACAGTTCGTGACCGCGCGGTCACGAGACCTCGTCCGCCGTGG
>NZ_QKSJ01000012.1:0-91411 GCF_003234135.1 Curtobacterium sp. MCPF17_018
GCCCCGGTACGCCCGAATCCACCAGCCATCGCGCGCGTTCTGGGAAAGAACGGGCAGCCCGCCGGGAGCCGCCGACACTGCGCCGGGTCGAATCGGGCGTACCTGGTCGAATCGGGCGTACCTGGTCGAATCGGGCGTACCTGGTCGGAATTCCCGGCCAGGTACGCCCGATCCCGCTTGGCATCGCGCGCGTTCTGGGAAGGAACGTCTCCCCTCCACAACCGCCCAGGCCTGGAGGCCCGTCCACAGTTCCCGAGATCGGCCCCAGGAGCGGGTGGCTGAGCGGGCATCGTCACGTGCATGAACGAGTCGCTGCCCATCCTCCGAGCCTCCGCCATGCACGAGGCCGGCCTCGACGCCACCACCCTGCGCCGCCGAACCCGGACGCAGGGGGTCGGCCGCCTGGTCCGGGTCGGACCGAACGCCTTCGTCGACGGCGCCGCGTGGGACGCCGCCGGGCCTCGTCAGCGGTACGTCACCCGAGTCTTCGCGCGGCTCGGTCGGCTCGGCACTCGGGCGACGGCGTCGCACCTGTCCGCTGCGGCCCTGCACGGGCTCCCGGCGCTCGGCGGGTGGGACGTCCCGGTGCACGCGACGGTTCCGGAGTCGATGTACCGGGGCAGGAGCGCCGAGCTGATCCTGCACACGAGACCCGTCGGCCGGGGCGAACGGGTCGCAGTCGGTGCGATCGCCGTCACCTCCGTCCCCCGGACCGTCGTCGACATCGCGATGTCCGGCGACCTGCGGGCGGGCGTCGTCATCGCGGACGCCGCGCTGCGACGTGGGTTCGACGACACCGACCTCCGACGAGCGGTTCCTCCGAAGGCCCGCGCCCGAGCCCTGGCGCAGCAGGTGCTCGACCTGGCCGACGGTCGCTCCGGGTCGCCGGCCGAGTCGCTCGCTCGGGTCGTGTTCCGGGAGCTCGGGCTGCCCGAGCCGGTGCTGCAGCAGGAGTTCGTCGTGGACGGCCGTCGGTCCGCGGTCGACTTCTGGTTCCCGGACCACGGGGTCATCGTCGAGATCGACGGACGGGCCAAGTACTCCCAGGAGCGCTACCTGGGCGGCCGGAGCCCGACCGAGGTGTTCCTCGACGAGAAGCGGCGGCACGGTCGATTGCTCACCGTGCCGGGTGTCCGGACGATCATCCGGCTCGAGTGGCGAGACCTCTTCGACCTCGATGCGCTGGCGCTGCGACTCCGGGCGGCGGGGCTCCCGTGCGCGGTCCGCCCGGTCCGGAGCGCTCGACGCCGCACGGGGTGACCGTTCGGCACCGGTGAACCGGCACAGCACGCTCTGGCTAGCGTGGCGGCATGGCAGTGCAGGAGATCTGGCTCGTCCGTCACGGCGAATCGGTCGCGAACGTCGCAGCGGCCCGGGCCGAAGCAGCGGGAGACGACGCCATCGACGTCGAGTTCCGGGACGCCGACGTCCCGCTCAGCCCGCTCGGCACCGATCAGTCTCGCGCCCTCGGGCAGGAGCTCGCCGACCGCGGGATCGACGACGTCCCCGTCGCGCTGTGGGTGTCGCCGTACCTCCGTGCACAGCAGACCATCGCGATCGCGTTCGAGGCAGCCGGCCTCGCCGAACCCGAGAAGCGGGTGGACGAGCGGCTGCGCGACCGCGAACTGGGCGTCCTCGATCTGCTGACCATGCAGGGCGTCCGCAACCGGTACCCGGACGAGGAACGCCGCCGGCAGTGGCTCGGCAAGTACTACCACCGGCCTGCGGGCGGGGAGTCGTGGGCGGACGTGATGCTCCGGCTCCGGTCGCTCCTCGGCGACGTCGAGCGGGTCGAAGGTGCCGAGCGCCTGGTGATCGCCGCGCACGACGCCGTCGTGATGCTCGTCGTCGCGGTGTGCCTCGACCTCGACGAGCCGGCGCTCATGGAGTTCGCCCGGACCCACGCCGTCGCGAACGCCTCCCTCACCCGACTCCGTCGCGACGCCGGATCGCCGTGGGTGCTCGAGGAGTTCTCCTCCGTCGGACACCTGGACGACGACGAGGTCACCCAGCACACCGGCCGGAAGGACGACGAACATGTCCACTGAACCCGTCACCCCGAACTTCCTGCGGGACTGGCCACTGCCCGAACCCGGTGCCGGCAAGTACGGCCGCGGGCAGGTGCTCATCGTCGGCGGCGCCGCTCGGACCCCCGGCGCAGCGATGCTCTCCGCGCTCGCCGCACTCCGGGTCGGCGCCGGTCGTCTCACCCTGGCGGTCGGCCGGAGCGTCGCGAACGAGGTCGCGGTCGCCGTGCCCGAGTCCGGGGTCGAACCCCTCGACGAGGACCAGGACGGACACATCGCCGTCGGTGCGATCGAGGGCATCGCCGACAGCGCATCGAGTGCCGACGCCGTGCTGGTCGGGCCGGGGCTCGACGAGCCGGACGGTTCCCGTGACCTCGTGGCCGGACTCGCCGACGTCGTTGGTCCGCACACCACCGTCGTGCTCGACGCCTTCGCCCTCGGGGTGGCCGCCGACGTGCGGGACCGCCTGGAACCGCTGCGGGGACGGCTCGTGATGACGCCGAACTCCGGCGAGGCCGAACGCCTGCTCGGGCGGGAGTGCAGCGACGACGACGTGGCCGACGCCGTGGCGATCGCGAACCGGTTCGGCGCGGTCGTGGCCCTCGGTGACGCCATCGCCACACCGCAGGGTCGGGCGTGGCTCAAGGGCACCGGCTCCGGCGGTCTCGGCACGAGTGGCAGTGGGGACGTGCTGTCCGGAGCGGTCACCGGCCTGCTCGCCCGCGGCGCCGATCCGGCACAGGCCGTGGCGTGGGCGTCCTACGTGCACGCTGCCGCAGGCGACCGACTCGCGGTGCAGGTCGGGCCGCTCGGGTACCTGGCGAGCGAACTCGTGACCGAGATCCCGCGGGTCCTGGTCGAGCTGGGGGCCTGAGCCCGCCCGTTCTTTCCCAGAACGCCCGCGATACCTGGTGCTTCCGGGCGTACCTGCCGAGAACTTCCGACCGGGTACGCCCGAAACGACCTGGTACGCCCGAAACGACCAGGCCGCCCGCCGCCCGCCACTCGCCCCACGGCACTACCCCTGCAGGGACTCCACGGCCTTCTCGATCCGCCGTGCCCGGGTCTCCGGGGCCTTCGCCTGCGTGACGGGGTCGGCGAGTGCCCGCTGCCGCGAGTTCGAGAGGGTGTCGAACGCCGCACGCACGCCGGCCTCCTGCAGCGCGGCGGCCAGGTCCTCCGGCAGGTCGACGGTCCGGGGCAGGGTGTCGACCTCGAGTGCGACCTCGACGGTGTCCCCGGCGGCGATGCCGGCGGCCTCGCGGTGCGAGGCTGACAGCGGCACCAGGAACTGCTCGTTCATGACCCCGACGGTGGAGCGGTAGGTGTAGCCCCGGTTGATCGTGACGACCACCGCGGGGCGCTTGCCCGATCCGAGCGCCTCGATGACGGACTCCGGGACGGGGAGTCCGGTCGCCGTCTTCCGTGCTTGCAGGACCGTCGTCGTGAACCGCATCCGTGCCTCCAGGCCTGATGTGGGCGCGACCATGCGCCCAGAACGAGCAAATCGTACAGCCGCACCCGCTGTTCCGCCGCCGTTCACCACGGGAGCACGGGCCGGAAACCGGCCGCGTCCACGATCGACCAGAACCCGGACCCCCGGTCACCTCAGCACCTTCCCCCACCCGAAAGGCCCACCCGTGCAGCACAAGCGCACCCTGGCCGGCATCGCCCTGGCCGCCGCAGCGATCGTCACCCTCGCCGGATGCTCGGCGACGAGCTCCGCGACCGCCGGCTCCGACGGCGACGCCGACTGGAAGACCGCCACCAGTGCCGAGACCGCCGGCGGCATGGACGCCCTCGTCAAGGCAGCCAAGGCCGAGGGCCAGCTGAACGTCATCGCGCTGCCGCCGTCGTGGGCCAACTACGGCAAGATCATCGACGGCTTCACGAAGAAGTACGGCATCAAGATCAACTCCGCGAACCCGAACGGCTCGAGTGCCGACGAGGTCGCCGCGGTGAAGTCGCAGAAGGGCCAGTCCACCGCGCCCGACGTGCTCGACCTCGGCAACGCGGTGCTGCAGGAGAACCTCGACCTGCTCGCCGACTACAAGGTCGCGAACTGGGACGACATCCCCACCGACCTGAAGGAGAAGGACGGCGCGTGGACGCGTGACTACACCGGCCTGATGTCGATCGGGTACGACTCGTCGAAGATCTCCGACGCCCCGAAGGACCTGCAGGACCTGCTCGGCAGCGAGTACAAGGGCAAGGTCTCGATCGCGGGCGACCCGACGCAGGCCAACCAGGCCGCCTCTGCCGTGTACCTGGCGGCGCTCGAGAACGGCGGCTCGGCCGACGACATCACGAAGGGCGTCGACTACTTCGGCGACCTGAAGAAGGCCGGCAACTTCCAGAACGTGCTGCCGACGCAGGCCACGGTCGCCTCGGGTGAGACCCCGGTCGTCATCCAGTGGTCCTACAACAACCTGGCCTGGGGCCCCGCCGCCGGTGGATCGGGCAACAAGGACTGGAAGACCGTCGTCCCCGAGGGGCAGGCGCTCGGCTCGTACTACTCGCAGGCCATCACCAAGGACGCTCCGCACCCCGCGGCCGCGCGCCTGTGGCAGGAGTACATCGCCAGCCCGGAGGCCCAGAACCTGTACCTGCAGGCCGGCGCCTTCCCCGCCACCCTGTCGGCGATGGAGAAGTCCGGCAAGGTCGACCAGGACGCCCTCGACGCCGCCGGTGGCGCGCCGAAGGACTACGTCGAGCTGACCGACGCGCAGGTCGCCGACGCCGCGAAGGTGCTCAAGGCCAAGTGGTCCTCGACGATGGGGTCCTGAGCAGCATGACCACCGCATCGGCAGACGCGCCCGCGGCGAGCGCTCCGAGCACCGTGCGCCCGGCGTCCGCGCCCGCGCCCGCCGATGCCGTCCGTCGCGGCGCCGGACCCCGTGTCCGGCGTCGCGTCGGCCTCGCCTGGCTGGGGCTGACGCCCTTCGCCGCCTACGTCCTGCTGTTCCTCGCCGTCCCCGCCGTGATCGCGATCGGCAGTGGCTTCTTCGACGGCTCCGGAGCGTTCACGTTCGCGAACCTCGCGGCCTTCGCCGACCCGTCCGTGCTGCGGGCGTTCGGCGGGTCGTTCGGCCTGTCCGCCGCCTCCGCGGTCATCGGTGCCGTGCTCGGCGCGGTCGTCTGCTGGGCGCTCTCGGCACTGCGGCCGGACGGGCTGGTCCGGTCGATGATCGACTCGGCGGCGAGCGTCCTCGCCCAGTTCGGCGGCGTCATGCTCGCGTTCGCGTTCATCGCCACGATCGGCGTGCAGGGACTCGTCACGACGTGGTTGGTCACGGTCTTCCACGTCGACCTCAACGCGGACGGCGCCTTCCTGTACACCGTGCCCGGGCTCGTGATCCCCTACGTCTACTTCCAGGTGCCGCTCATGGTCCTCACGTTCATGCCCGCACTCGAGGGCGTCAAGGTCCAGTGGGGCGAGGCCGCCGCGACCCTCGGCGCCTCGCGCCTGACGTACTGGCGCCGGATCGCGTTGCCGGTCCTGGCGCCGGCGTTCTGGGGGTCGCTCCTGCTGCTCTTCGCGAACGGCTTCTCGTCGTTCGCCACCGCTGCGGCCCTCATCTCGCAGGGCGGCATCGTGCCGCTCACGATCCGCACGCAGCTCACCAGCGAGACGCTCGTCGGCTTGCAGAACGTCGCCGGGGTGCTCGCGTTCGGCATGGTCCTCGTGATGGCGGTCGTGATGGGCGCCTACTCGCTGCTGCAGCGCCGAGCCGCCAGGTGGCAGCGATGAGCGCGGCGGCCCCGGTCCGCCCGGCGCAGCCTGTTCGGCTCGGAGGCCCGTCCCGCGTCCGCCGCTTCGGCACGGCGCCGTCCCGTGGTGCGGCGGTGACCGTGCTCACCGTGATCGGGCTGCTGTTCGCCGTCCCGCTGGTCGCCCTGCTGCAGTTCACGTTCCGGCAGGGCACCGACGGCGGCCTGACCTTCGCGCACTGGGCGGCGATCGGCGACCCGGTCAACGCGTTCACCTACCAGCCCGTGTTCGACGGGCTCGGGGCGTCGCTGCTCATCGCCGTGATCACCGTCGGGATCGTGCTGCTCGTGCTGCTGCCTGCCCAGATCATCACCGCGCTCCGCTACCCGAGGCTCCGACGCATCCTGGAGTTCGTCTGCATCGTGCCGATCACCGTGCCGGTCGTGGTGCTCGTCGTCGGGTTCATCCCCGTGTACCAGGTGGTCTCGCAGGTCTTCGGCTCCGGCGCCTGGACGCTGGCGTTCGCGATCGGCATCGTCACGCTGCCGTTCGCGTTCCGCCCGATCGCTGCCGCCATCACCGCGATGGACCTGATCGTCCTGTCCGAGGCGGCCCGCTCGCTCGGTGCCTCGTGGTGGACCGTCACCTGGCGTGTGCTCCTGCCGAACCTGCGCCGGGGCATCACCGCCGCGTGCTTCCTCACGATCACCGTCGTCCTCGGCGAGTACACCCTCGCCGCGTTCCTCTCCCGCAGCACGTTCCAGACCGGGCTCGTGCTCGTGCAGGGGACCGACCCGTACGTCGCCGCGATCTTCTCGGTCGCCGCGCTCGTGTTCGGCTTCGTGCTGCTCGTCCTCATCGGCCGCATCGGGACCCGTCGCACGGGCCGAGCCCGCCGCACCCGCACCACCCGTCGTCCCCGCAACCAGGAGTCCGCATGACCGTCACCGCTCCGGCAGCCCCGGCGTCCCTCGCCACCACCGGTGCCGTCGTCGAACTCCACGCCGTCGAGAAGCACTACGGCGCACACCGGGCGCTCGCGGGACTGTCCCTCCGTGTCGAGCCGGGGGAGTTCGTCTCGCTGCTCGGCCCGTCCGGCTGCGGCAAGACGACGGCGCTCCGCGCGCTCGCGGGTCTTGAGGCGATCGACGCCGGCTCCATCCGCATCGACGGCCAGGACGTCGCCGACACCCCGGTCAACAAGCGCGACATCGGCATGGTGTTCCAGCAGTACTCGCTGTTCCCGCACATGACGGTCCGGCAGAACGTCGCCTTCGGCCTCGAGATGCGCCGGGTCCCCGCCGCCGAACGCAGGAGCCGCGTGGTCGAGGCCCTCGACATGGTCCACCTCGGCGAGTTCGCCGAGCGCTACCCGCACCAGCTCTCCGGTGGGCAGCAGCAGCGCGTCGCCCTGGCCCGTGCCCTGGTCACCCGCCCGCGGGTGCTCCTGCTCGACGAGCCGCTGTCGGCCCTGGACGCGAAGGTCCGGGTCTCGCTGCGCGACGAGATCCGCCGCATCCAGAGCGACCTCGGCATCACCACGGTGTTCGTGACGCACGACCAGGAGGAAGCGCTCGCCGTCTCCGACCGGATCGCCGTGATGCAGGCGGGCGACATCGAGCAGATCGGCACGCCCGAGGAGCTCTACCGCACCCCGTCGTCGGCCTTCACCGCGGACTTCGTCGGTCAGTCGAACCGGCTGCAGGGCGACCTGCGCGGGGGCGACGTCTTCGTGTACGGGTTCCGGGTGCCTGCCCTCGACTCCTCGGCTCCGGACGGCCCGGTGCTCGCCTACGTCCGGCCGGAGGACATCGCCTTCGCCCCCGAGGGCATCACCGGCACCGTCGTCACCTCGAGCTTCCTCGGGTCGATCCGCCGCACCACCGTCCGCCTGGACGACGACACCGTCGTGACCGTCCAGCACGAGGTCGGCGACCGCCGGGCCACCGGCGACCCCGTCGCCGTGCGCCTGCTCGGCGCACCTGTGGCGGTCGCGCCGCTCGTGTAGTCGCGACGACGTTTCGCGCTGCGCGACAGTCCACGCGCGACCAGATGCGTGGACTGTCGCTGTGCACGAAACGTCGGGGGACGCGGACGGGAGGCCCGTGGCGGCCTGGCACCGCGCCTCCAGGCCGGTGGGGTCAGCGCTGGAAGCGCGCCTCGCGCTCGTCCGCCAGCCCGGCCTCGACGCGTGCCCGCATGTTCTCCGACATGTCGGGCAGGGCGTCGAGCCGAGCCCAGAACGCCTCGGTGTTCTCGCCGTCGGCGGGGTTCGGCGTCCCGGAGACGTACCGGCAGGCGAAGACCAGGTCGAGGTACTGCGACCGGTCGCCGTTCGGGTAGGTCATCTCGGGCAGCACCTGCACCCAGGCCAGGCGTTCGGCGACGGCGACGACGTCGGCTTCCTCGAGGACCTCGCGTTCGGCGGCCACGGCGGGTTCCTCGCCCGGGTCGACGATCCCGGTGACCGGGGTGTAGGCACCCGTGTCGGCCCGTCGCACCACGAGCAGTTCGCGCTCGGCGCCGGAGCCGCGCGTCACGATCGCGCTCACGCCCGACAGCCAGAGCGGCGCCGTGCCGATCTTCTCGCGCAGGGACAGGACGAAGTCGGGGGTCGGCATGCCCCCACGCTACCCACACGCCCCCACGCTACCCACACGCCCCCTGTCGCAGACTGGTCATGACCAGTAGGCTGGGTGTGTGGAGATCATCATCCTGCCCACGCCGGACGAGGTCGGTCGCGTCGCCGCGGCCAAGATCGCGTCCGTCGTCGCCAAGAAGCCGTCCGCCGTCATCGGTCTCGCCACCGGATCCAGCCCGCAGGGCATCTACACCGACCTGCAGCGCCGGGTGCAGGCGGGCGAGATCTCGTTCGCCGAGGCCCGTGGGTTCGCCCTCGACGAGTACGTCGGCATCCCGCTCGAGCACCCCGAGTCCTACGCGGCCGTGATCGCCCGCGACGTCGTGGCGCCCCTCGGCTTCGACGCGTCGCGCGTGCGGGTGCCGGACGGCCGTGCCGCCGACCTGGAGTTCGCGGCCAAGGAGTACGACGCCGCGATCCGTGCCGCCGGTGGGATCGACGTGCAGATCCTCGGCATCGGGGCCAACGGCCACATCGGGTTCAACGAGCCGACCTCGTCGTTCGCCTCGCGCACCCGCATCAAGACCCTCGCACCGTCGACCCGTGACGCCAACGCGCGCTTCTTCGACTCGCCCGAGCAGGTCCCGACGCACTGCATGACGCAGGGGCTCGGCACCATCCTCGAGGCCCGCGAGCTCGTCCTCGTCGCCCAGGGCCCGACGAAGGCGGCGGCCGTCGCCGCTGCGGTCGAGGGGCCGCTCAGCTCCTTCGTGCCCGGCTCGGCCCTGCAGCTGCACGAGCACGCGACCGTCGTCGTCGATGAGGAAGCCGCCGCCGGGCTGCAACTCGCCGACTACTACCGCTACACCTACGCGAACAAGCCGGCCTGGCAGCGGTTCGAGTAGGCCGCCGCCGGCGTCTTGCTCAGACGCCGCCGTCTTGGTCAGACGCCGGCGTCTTGCTCAGACGCCGCCCGAGCACTGACACGCCGCCGAATTCGGGGGCGTGTCGATGGCTGCAGGGCGTCGCACGCGCACGCCGGCGTCTTCCGGCCAGGTCCGGTGTTCAGGCGCGCGCGGCTGCGGCGAGGCGGCTGAGCGCCTCGTCGAGGGTCTCCGCCGAGCACCCGAAGTTCAGCCGCGCGAAGCCCCGGCCCTGCCGTCCGAACGCCGGGCCGGAGCCGAGCGCCACCTTCGCCCGGTCGACGAGCTCCGCCGCGGGGTCGTCGCCCCACGGCAGCGCCCGCAGGTCGAGCCACGCCAGGTACGACGCCTGCGGCTGCCGGTACTCGGCGCCGGGCAGCACGCCGCCGATGCGCTCGGCCAGGGTGCGTCGGTTCGCGGCGAGCTCGGTGAGCAGTGACGCCAGCCACGGCCCGCCCTCGCTGAAGGCCGCGACGCTCGCGGTGTAGCCGAGGATGCCGGTGCGCTCGACGACCTCGGTCGGCAGGCCGTCGAACCAGCCGCGGGCCCGCTCCGAGGCGCCGATCATCATCGCGCACTTCGTGCCGGCGAGGTTCCAGGCCTTGCTCGCACTCGTCAGGGCGACGCCGAGCGATGCGGCCTCGGGGCAGGACTCCAGGAACGGGGTGAACACCGCGTCGGCGTGCACGAGCGGCGCGTGGATCTCGTCCGACACCACGACGGCGTCCCACTCGGCGGCGAGCTGGGCGAGCGCGACGAGGGAAGCACGGTCGTGCACCAGGCCGAGGGGGTTGTGCGGGTTGCAGAGCAGCACCGTGCGGGCTCCGTCGGCGAACGCCTGCGCGAGGCCGTCCAGGTCCATCCGCCAGCCGGCCGTGGTGTCGAAGGGGTCGGCGGGACCGGCTGGTGCGAGCAGCGGGACCTCGGTGACGGTGCCGCCGGCCTCGGACACGTACTCCCAGAACGGCGGGTACACGGGCGGCATGATGACCACCTGGTCACCCGGCTCGATGACCCGGCGCAGCACCTCGACCGCCGCGACCGACACGTCCGTGGTGGTGCGGACGAGATCGGGGTCGACCCGCCATGCCCACCGGCTCTCGGCGAAGTCGGCGAACGCCTCGGGCAGTGCCCGCCCGTGCCCGACGTACCCGGTGTCGCCGTTCGTCACCGCGGTGACCAGGGCGTCGCGGATCGGCTCGGCGAGCATGCTGTCCATCTCGGCGACGAACATGGGGAGCACGTCCGGCGGGAAGGCCGTGTACTTCTCGCTCGTGCGGGACCGGTACGCATCGAAAACGGACACCATGACGCTCATGCGCCCATCCTGACAGCGAGCCCCGCCGGGCGCGAGGGTGGTGGTCAGGCCGGGCGGAGCCCCGCCAGCAGCACCTCGACGTACCGGTCGGCACCGTTCCGTGCGACACTCGCCCGATGGTGGGGGTGGACGACGCAGCGACGGACGACCCGGTGGGTTCGGAGTACGCGCGGCTCGAGCGGGAGCGCCGGAGGGGCCGCGGTGCCCGGGGGGAGCGCCGCGTCGCGCTCGCCGCGGTGTTGGTGCTCTGCGTCGTTCCCGTCGCGATGTTCGCCACGATCGTCTCGACGCTGCGCCTGTTCGGGGACAACGTCGAGAGTCCCGGTGCGGTCCACACCTACGAGTTCCTGCTCGTCCTCGGGCCCGTCGCCTTCTTCGTCGCCGTGTTGTTCGACGTCCGGACGGGGCGCACCGGCGTCGTGGTGACCGCCCTCGTCACGGCACCGATCGTGCTCGTCGCCGCGTACGTGCTCGCCGTCCCGCAGGGGCGCTGGAACCAGACGGACAGCGACCCCGGGCGGGATCGCCACGTTCCGGCCTGCTTCAGCGGCACGGACGACTGTGCGGAGTACGGCGGCTGACCCCGAGCCCGTACGGAGCCCGTCGCCGAACCCGACGTGAACAGCGGGAGAGCGCTCGGTGACGAAAGCGGCATCCCCCGTCCGAGGGGGCTAGCGTCACGAACGTGAACCGATCTCGCGTGCACCGTCGCCCGCTCGTCCGTCCGCTCCCGCTCGCCGCGGTGGCCACGATCGCCGCACTGCTGGGCACGGGGATCGTCGCCGCGCCGGCGGTGGCCTCGCCGTCGACGCAGGCCGGACCGACCGTGACCGATCCGGCTCGGTACGTCGACCCCTTCATCGGCACGAGCAACAACGGCAACACCTGGCCAGGGGCCACCGCGCCGTTCGGCATGGTGCAGTGGAGTCCCACCGGTACCGCGGGCGATCAGACCTCGACCCCGGTCGCGAACGGCTACTCGTACGACGTGAACCGGCTGCGCGGCTTCAGCCTGACGCACCTCAACGGGGCCGGGTGTGCTCCGGGTGCTGCCGGGGACGTGCCGATCATGCCGGTCACGACCCCGGTCACGACCTCGCCGTCGGCCGACGCGAAGGACGCCGTCTACGCCGCCGGGTACTCCCACGACCAGGAGTCCGCGAGCCCCGGCCGCTACGGCGTCACGCTCGACAACGGCGTCCGCACCGACCTCGCCGTCACCACGCGTGCCGGCGTCGGCGCGTTCACGTTCCCGGCCGGCAAGGACGCGAACCTGCTGTTCCGGACCTCGAACTCGATCAACGGCAGCGAGGCCGCGATCACCAGCGTCGACCCCCGCACCCGCACGGTCAGCGGCAGCGTCCTGACGGGCGGCTTCTGCAGCCGCCGTGCGAACGGCGGCGGCGCCACCAACCCGGACCGCCGCAGCTACTACCGCCTCTACTTCACCGCGACCTTCGACACGGCGTTCGCGAGCACCGGTACCTGGAAGGACGGCACGGTCCAGCCTGGAGGCACGTCCTCCTCCGGTGGGGAGGGTTACCTGACCGGCGCCGACCGCGCCGGTCGCGGCTCCGGCGCGTGGGTCGGGTTCGACGCGCGTCGCGGAGCGACGGTGCAGGCGAAGATCGGCATCTCGTACGTGAGCGCGGCCGGAGCGGTCGCCAACCGTGACGGCGAGGTGACCAAGCGATCAACCGTCGCCAGCGTGGCGGCCGCCACACGGGCCTCCTGGAACCGTGAACTGTCGCGCCTGCGCGTCGGCGGCGGCACGGCGGACCGGACCACCCAGCTGTACACGTCGGTCTACCACGCACTCATGCAGCCGAACACGCTGAACGACCGCGACGGGCGCTACCTCGGGCCGGACCTGCGGGTGCACCGGATGGACCGCGGACACCGGGCCGTCTACGGCACGTACTCCGGGTGGGACCAGTACCGGGCGCAGATCCAGCTGCTCGCGCTGCTGCGGCCGGACGTCGCCGGGGACATGGCGCAGTCGATGCTCCGGTTCGCCGAGCAGAACGGCGGCGTGTGGGACCGGTGGCTGCACCTCGGTGCACCGACGCACGTGATGACCGGCGACCCCTCGGCCGCGACGCTCGCCACCTGGTACGCCATGGGGGTCCGGAACTTCGACGTCCGGGCCGCCTACGCCTCGCTCAAACGCCAGGCGACGGTCGAGAACGCGGACGCCGAGAGCGACATCGGGTGCCCGGGGCAGTGCCTGGCGCAGCGCCCCGCACTCGACGAGTACCTGGAGCGGCAGTACGCGGCGAACGACGACTGCTCCTGCTGGGGTGGAGCGGCCGAGACCCTCGAGGACTCGATCTCCGACAGTGCGCTCGGGTACTGGGCGGGGGCGATGGGGCTCCGCTCCGACGCCCGGATGTTCGCCGAGCGGGGGACCTACTGGAAGAACACCTTCAACGCCGCCGTCGGGTACCAGGCCGCGCGGCAGGCCGACGGCTCGTGGACGCCGGGCTGGTCGCCGTCGACGGGGACCGGCTTCGCGCAGGGCACCAGCGCGCAGTACACCTGGCTCGTGCCGCAGGACGTGCAGGGGCTGTCGAGCGCGCTCGGCGGTGACGACGCCGCGGTCGCACGGCTCGACGACTTCTTCCACGACGCCTCGGGCAACTGGGCCGTCACGGGCGGCGACGCGACAAAGTTCGACCCGACGAACGAGCCCGACATCCACACGCCGTGGATGTACAACGCGCTCGGCAAGCCCTGGAAGACGCAGGAGACCGTGCGGCAGGTCGTGGACGACGCCTACTCGACCGGCCCGGGCGGCCTGCCGGGCAACGACGACCTCGGCACGATGAGCGCCTGGTACGTCTTCGCCTCGATCGGCCTGTTCCCGCAGACGCCCGGGCGAGCGGAGATGCTCATCGGCAGCCCGACGTTCAGCACGGTCGACATCCGGCGCGCAAGCGGCGAGCGGATCGTCATCCGATCAACCGGGACCGAGCCGTACGTGCAGGGAGCCCGGTTGAACGGGCGGACCCTCGAGCAGTCATGGGTACCGGCGTCGTTCGTGACGCGGGGCGGCACGCTGTCGCTCCGGGTCGGGGACACGGCGGACACGGGTTGGGCGAGCGGCGAGCGGGGGCGGCCGATCGACCGGTGAACACACGCTGCGCGCCTCAGCGCAGCTCGCGCCCGCCGCCCCACACACGCTGCACCTCGAGCGACGGCGACAGCGCCACGAGGTCCGCGGCGAACCCCGGCGCCAGCCGACCCAGGCGGTCGCCGAGCCCGAGCGCCGCGGCCGGCACGCTCGTCAGCGCCGCCACCGCCTCGGGCAGGGTCCGCCCGGCGAGCGAGACCGCGTTGCGGAGCGCCACGTCCTGCGTCAGCGTCGACCCCGCGATGGTCTCGGTCCCCGCGACGTGCGCGACCCCGTCGGTCACCGTGACGTCGAGCGACCCGAGCCGGTACGAGCCGTCCGCAGCGCCGGCGGCACCCATCGCATCGGTGATCAGCGCCACACGACCCGGTGCCGCCCGGAAGAGCGTGTCCGCCACGACCGGGTGCACGTGCACGCCGTCCAGGATGAGCTCGAGCGTCACGCGGTCGTCCGCCACGGCAGCGCCGATCGGCCCCGGTGCGCGGTGGTGCAGCCCGGGCATCGCGTTGCACGCGTGGGTCAGGATCGTCGCCCCGGCGTCGAAGGCGGCGCGGGCCTGGTCGTAGGACCCGACCGTGTGGCCGACGGCGACCGTGACGCCGGCCGCGACGAACCGACGGACGGCGTCGAGGGCTCCGGGCAGCTCGGGCGCGATCGTGACCTGGCGGAGGACGCCCTCGCCCGCTCCGAGCAGCGCGTCGACCGCGGCGGGCGTCGGATCGATCAGGAACGACTCGTTGTGCGCACCCTTGTTGTGCGGGGACAGGAACGGTCCCTCCAGGTGCACACCGAGCACGAGCGGGTCGGTCGCCATCACGGCGCGGACGCGCGCCAGCGACGCCGCGAGGGCGGGCACCGGGTTCGCGACGAGCGACAGGACGGAGCGGGTCGTGCCGTGCGAACGGTGCATCTCGAGCGAACGGTCGAACGAGTCGTCCTCGTACGCCTCGGTCGCCCCACCGTGCCCGTGCAGGTCCACGAAGCCGGGCGTCAGGACCCCGTCGCCCAGGTCGACGACCCGGTCGGCCGCGGGGGCCTCGGGGCCGGAGCCGGTCGCGTGGATCGTGTCGCCGACGACCAGGACCCAGCCGTCGGCCGTGGTGCCGGCCGCGTCGACGACGCGGGCTGCGCGGACCAGCGTGCGCCGGGCCTCCTGGCCGGTCTGGAGGCCCGTGGCGCTCATGCGGTCTCCTTGCGGAACGCGATCACGCCGCTCAGAGCGGCGATCACGATGAAGACGATCCCGACGACCGGGTGACCGATGGAGATCCAGGTCGCGCCTGCGGCGACGACCAGGGCGACCTCGACGATGGTCTTGCCGACGATGTCGGTCTCGATCGGGGACCGCGGCGACCGGAAGAAGTACCAGACGACCGCGGCGAACAGCGGGGCGCCGACCACGAACAGGTAGCCGGGGAGCGGGAGCTGCCACGACCAGTAGCCCCAGAAGGCCAGGGACAGCAGGCCGAACACCATCACGGCGATCCGCAGGACCATCCAGGCCTCGAACCGCCGTCGCGGCTGCCGGACGGCTGCCGGGTCGGGAACCGATTCCCAGTCGACGGGGGACTGCGGGGCGTTGGTCATGGTGCTGCCTACTTGAAGATGATGGTGCGGGCGCCGTCGAGCAGGACGCGGTCCTCCGCGATCCAGCGCACCGCCTGGGTGAGCGTGCGGGACTCCTCGTCCTGCCCGATGGACACCAGCTCGGCTGGTTCCTTGGTGTGGTCGACGCGGACGACGTTCTGCTCGATGATCGGGCCCTCGTCGAGGTCACTCGTCACGAAGTGCGCGGTCGCACCGATGAGCTTGACCCCGCGTGCGTGCGCTTGCCGGTACGGGTTCGCGCCCTTGAAGCCGGGCAGGAACGAGTGGTGGATGTTCACGGCACGGCCCTCGAGCGCGGCGCAGAGCTCGGGTGACAGGATCTGCATGTAGCGGGCGAGGACGACGAGCTCGATGTCGTGCTCCTCCACCGCCTGCAGCACGCGTCGCTCCATCTGCTCCTTCGACTCGGCGTCGGTGACCGGGCGGTGCTCGAACGGCACGGAGTAGAACGCGGCGAGCTCGGACAGGTCCGCGTGGTTCGACAGGACGAGGGGGACCTCGATCGGCAGCTGTCCGCCGCGCTGCCGGTAGAGCAGGTCGTTCAGGCAGTGGCCCGCCTTCGACACCAGCACGAGGGTGCGCAGCGGACGACCGACGACGTCGAGCTGGACGCGGGCGTCGTAGCGGGCGGCGACGGGGGCGAGCGCTGCCTCGAAGGCGGCGCGGTCCACCGGCGCCATCACCTGCAGGCGCATGAAGAACGTGTTCGTGTCGGCGCTGGAGAACTGCTGCGACTCGGTGATGTTGCCCTGGGCGGCGACGATCGCTCCGGAGACGGCGTGCACGATCCCGGGCTGGTCGTCGCAGACGAGCGTCAGGGTCCAGTGTGTGGGGGTCGGGTCGGTCACCGGATCAGGGTACCGGCCGCCGGGGACGTGCTTCGTGAGCAGGAACGGTCGAGTGGGAAGCGGCGACTCGACCGTTCCTGCTCACGAAGCGTCAGTCGTCGGCGTCAGGCGTCGGCGTCGGGAGCGACGACGTCGTGACGGGAAGGCGCGCGTCGCCCAGGAGCGAGGCCGCTGCGTCAGCGCCGGTGCGCGAGCAGGCGGCGGACGAAGTAGACCTCCATGCACAGGGCCAGGACCGTCGCGGCGATGCCGATGCCGACGTACGCGGAACCCCGGTCGGCGTTGGCGATCGCCGCGATCGGGATGCCGACGCAGAGGATTCCGCAGATCACCACGTTCCAGACCGCGCCTGCCTTGGTGCCGCTGCTGAACCCGCCGCCGTTCGTCATGCCTGCGACGCTACCGGTCCGCGGTTGGCGAGGGGCCCCAGGACGTCGGGAGATCCTCGAGTGAGCAGAGGACGTCGGGTGCGGGGTACGACCCGTCGTCTTCTGCTCATTCGGCGTCGACGTCGGGCGCAGCGGCGGTGGCGTTGGGCGCAGCAGTGGTGGCCTGCCCGGCGTCGGCGTCCCGCAGGCGACGGTCGGCCAGGGTCAGCACCGTCAGGAGCACCGCGACGCCGAGGATCACCCACGCCAGCACGTGCAGGTCCGGCGTCGTCGGAGCCTGGCCGAACACACCGCCGATGAGCGAGGACGCCGCGATCGCCCCGATGTACACCGCGGTGCGGGACAGCCCGGCCGCGGTGCCGATGTACTCCGCGGGGACGAGGCGGTACAGCGCCGCCTGGTTCGACACCGATGCCAGGGCCTGCGGCACCCCGAACAGTGCCGGGGTCAGGGCGAGCAGGACGACGGGCGACCCGGTGTGCAGGAAGAGCAGGAGCACACCGCCGAGGATCGGCACCAGCGCGGCGACGACGAGTGGCCCGCGGATCGCGGTCTTCCGTGCGACCACGAACGAGGCCACCCCGGCGACGATCGCGGCCGGCAGCTGGATGTACCCGGCGACGTCGCTCGGGTAGCCCGCGACGTCCTGCACCCACTGCGAGAACCCGTAGGTCATCGTGTAGGCGAGCAGGTACGTCAGGAACAGGCGGCCGTACGTGCGCGACAGGGCACCGTTCCGGGCGAGCAGCCGCACATCGACGAACGGTCGCACGGCCCGGAGCTCCCACGCCACCAGGGCGACGAGCAGCACGACGGCCACCGCGAGCAGCCACCACAGCCCGGCGGACAGGTCGAGCAGGAAGACGAGCAGCGCCGAGACGGTCCCGGTCATCAGCACCATGCCGAGCGGGTCGAGCGCCTGCAGCACCGGCAGGTCGGCGTCGTCACGTGGACGCAGCCGGTCGGACGGCAGCCAGAGCGTCGCCACGACGATGCCGAACACCGCGAGCGGCACGTTCACCAGGAAGATCGCATGCCAGCCGAACGCGGCGATGAGCGCCCCGCCGAGCGGTGGGCCGGCGGCGGCGGACACGAGCGACGTGATCGACAGCGCCCCGAGCACGAGCGGCGGCGTCGGCCTCCCGATCCGGGCGGAGTGCTGCCGGAGCGTGGTGAGCGCCGCCGGGTACGCCGACGACGTCCCGATGCCGATGAGCACCCGGGCGAACACCGCACCGCCGAACCCGGTCAGGACCTCGGGCACCACCCCGGCGATCCCGACGATGACGAGCCCGGTCAGGAACACCTTCTTCGGGCCGAACCGGTCGGCGAGCTTGCCCATCGTGGGCTGCGCGATCGCGCTCGCCAGGTACAGGGCCGCGACGAGCCAGATCGCCTGCGCCGCACCGATGCCCAGGTCGCGGGAGATCGGGGTGAGGGCGACCGACACCATCGTGGTGTTGATCGGGTTGAGCAAGGGTCCGACGAGCACCGGGATGAGGAGCTTCGGACCGAAGCCGCTGGCCGTGGTCGTGTCGGGGGTCGTGGTGGTGGTGGACGTGAGAGCGCTTCTTCCGGTTGCAGGACTGGGCGACGGGTGCGGGTCAGGGATCGACGATCGGCCCGAGCAGGTCCATCGCCCGCGCGACGACGCGGCGGTCCGCCTCGGGCAGGGTCGCGAGCCGCTCGGCGAGCTCGTGGTTCCGCGCGGCCCAGGCGGCCTGGCGTGCGTCCCGGCCGGCCGCCGTCGCGCTGACGATCGACCGCCGGCCGTCCGTCGGGTCGGCCTGCCGCACGGCCAGGCCGAGGTCGACCAGGGCCTGGACGGTCGCGCCCATCGACTGCGGTCGGACACCCTCGGCTCGCGCCAGGTCGGCGATGGTGGCCGGCCCGTGCCGCAGCAGGCGTCCGAGGGCGGCGGTCTGCGACGCCGTGACGTCGTCCGACTTCGAAGCCAGCAACGAGCGCCGCAGCCGTCCGTGCATCGTCAGGACGGCGTCGGCCAGGTCGGTCGGGTCGGTCTCCGGTGCGTCGGTCACGCCCCGGAGGCTAGTCCTTCACCAGCCCACCTTGCAAGGTTGCCTTCCGATATCGTTCAGGGAACGGCGGAACCGTCGTCGCCGGCGTCCGGCTCGAGCAGCGGGAGCAGGGTCGCCGAGATCGGTTCCGCACCGTCGCCGAACCACGCGTTGCTCGCCCGGACGATCGGGTGCGCGCGTGCCAGCAGCGCCTCGCCCTGGTCGGTCAGCCGCATCCGGGAGGCCCGTCCCCGGCCCGGTGCGGCGCCCCGCTCCACGAGTCCCCGCGTCGAGAGCCCCCCGACGAGCGTCGTCATGCTCTGCGGCCGGACGCCGACCGCCCGCGCCAGGTCGGCCTGGCTGAGCTCGCCGGCCGCCGCGAGCTGGATGAGCGCCCCGAACTCGACGGGCGTCAACCCGAGCGGCGCCAGCTCGGCCGCGAGTCGGCGGGAGAGCGTCCGTGCGGCCCGGATCACCGTCCACGCCACGATGCCGTCGACGTCGTCGCGCGGGGCTGGGAGTTCCTGGGGCACGGGGCGATCGTACCGGCGTACATTCTGGTATCAGGAAACTGATACCAGAACGGGTCGGTCGGACAGGAGCAGACATGGGCGAGATCGTGGCGGTCACCGGCGTGACCGGGGACGTCGGGGGCAAGACGGCGGACCTGCTGCGGGCGGCAGGGGTGACGGTGCGAGCTGTGGTCCGACGACCTGAACAGGTCGACGCGCTCCGGACGCGGGGCATCGACGGCCGCCTGGCCGACCTGGACGACGAGGACGCACTCACCGCGGCGCTCGACGGGGTCGACCGGTTCTTCCTCGTGACGCCGGTCAGCCAGCGGCAGCGCGAGCAGGGCACCACCGGGGTCCGTGCGGCGCAGCGGGCCGGGGTCGGCCGGATCGTGCAGCTGTCGGGTGGGGACGCCGCCGAGCACTCCCCGATGTCGTGGGCGAGCGCCGCCTGGCACATCGACCGGCTGGTGCGCGAGAGCGGGCTGGCGTGGACGATCCTGCACCCCTCGTCGTTCATGACGAACGTGCAGCCCTCGGCGCCCGCGATCCGACGGGGGTGGTTCCCGCACACCACGGGCAGCGGGGTGATCGGCTGGATCGACACCGAGGACATCGCCCGGACCGCCGCCCGGGTGTTGACGGAGGACGGCCACGACGGCACCGAACCGGTGCTCACCGGGCCGGACCTGCTCGACGCGCGGGGTGTCGCCGCCGCGCTCACCGCAGGGCTCGGCCGACCCGTGCGCGCCCTGCACCTGCCGAGCCGTGTCTACGCCGGTGTGCTGCGCCTGAGCGGGGTGCCCGCCTGGCAGGCCGAGGGGCTCCGACAGCAGTTCGGCCGGGTCGTCCGCCGCGGCCTCGACGGCGTCGACGTGATGAGCGACGACGTCCTGCGCATCACCGGCACCGCACCCCGGAGCCTGGCCGACTGGGCGCGAGCCCACCGCGACGACCTGCTGGGGTGATTCGTCGCGCGGGAGGTGATCCGGGCCTCCAGGCCGTGGGCAGTCAGCGCGACGTGAGCGTGACGACCAGGTGCTCCTGCACGTAGCCGAGCCAGTCGTAGACGTCGCGCAGGCCGACGCCCGCGTCGGCCTCGACGGAGCGCTCCTCGTCGTCGGCGTCCTCGATGCCCAACCGGTCGGCGATCGTCAGCCGCAGGTCCGTGAGGGTGCGGAGCCACGCCTGCTCGTCCTCGGCGTCGAGCGAACCGTCGCGGGTGCCCGTCAGCCAGTCGTGCACGATCGAGGCGTTCGTCGTCTTCTGCGTGAGCAGATCGGACTGCGTGTACTTCCGGAACTCCGCGCTCGCCTCGTCGTCACCCGGGTAGGCGTCCGGGAACATCCGCTCGCTGATCGGGTCGGTGGACAGGTCGCCACCGAGCACCTGCCGCAGCTGTTCGGTGAGCGAGGCGAGCAGGTCGCGCTCGCCGGAGGACAGGCCGAGGTGGACGCCGTCGGCGCGGCGGACGAACGGGATCACGCTTCGGGGGCCTTGTCGACGGTCGCCTGCAGCCCGTAGCCGTGCATGGACTGCACGTGGGCCTCCATCGATTCGCGCGGGCCCGACGCCACGATCGCCCGACCGTCGTCGTTCACCTGGTGCATGAGTCGCTCGGCCTGCTCGCGCGAGAACCCGAAGTGCCGCTGGAAGACGTAGGTGACGTACGACATCAGGTTCACCGGGTCGTCCCACACCACCGTGACCCACGGGGTGTCCGCCCGCGCGCTGGTCCGTTCGTCCGTGGTGGTCCGTTCGTCCACGTCGGGCGAGAGCAGCGTCATGCATCCAGGGTGACACAGGGCGGGGTCGCTCGGTACGATCGTCAGGTCGCGACTGGCGTTGGATGGGTCACCATCGGGGAGCGACAAAGACACGGTGCGCGGCCGTACGCCTGGGCTGCACCGACCGACCGTCCGAGTGCGACCAGCTGGTCGTCCGCACACCGTAGGAGTCCCGTGTCCATTGCCGATCTGCCCCCGTTCGTCTCCGACTCGGCCGAGGTGGCCGAGCAGGCCGCCGCCCGCGCCGCGTTCAACGCCCCGCTCACCGAGGTCGACCCCGAGATCGCCGCCGTCCTGCAGCAGGAGCTCGGCCGCCAGCGCGACACCCTCGAGATGATCGCGTCCGAGAACTTCGTGCCGCGCGCCGTGCTCGAGTCGCAGGGCTCCGTGCTCACCAACAAGTACGCCGAGGGCTACCCGGGCAAGCGCTACTACGGCGGCTGCGAGTACGTCGACGTCGCCGAGCAGCTCGCCATCGACCGTGCCAAGGCGCTCTTCGGTGCCGAGTACGCGAACGTGCAGCCGCACTCCGGTGCCACGGCCAACGCTGCTGTCCTGCACGCCATCGCCTCGGCCGGCGACACCATCCTCGGCCTCGAGCTCGCCCACGGCGGTCACCTGACCCACGGCATGAAGCTCAACTTCTCCGGCCGCATCTACAACGCCGTGGCGTACGGCGTCGACCCCGAGACGTTCGAGGTCGACTACGACGACATCCGCGCCAAGGCCATCGAGCACCAGCCGAAGGTCCTGATCGCCGGTTGGTCCGCGTACCCCCGCCAGCTCGACTTCGCGAAGTTCCGCGAGATCGCGGACGAGGTCGGCGCGAAGCTCTGGGTCGACATGGCGCACTTCGCCGGCCTCGTCGCCGCCGGTCTGCACCCGTCGCCGGTCCCGCACGCCCACGTCGTCTCGTCGACGGTCCACAAGACCCTGGGTGGCCCCCGCTCGGGCATCATCCTGTCGAACGACGAGACCCTGTTCAAGAAGCTGAACTCCGCGGTCTTCCCGGGCCAGCAGGGCGGCCCGCTCATGCACGTGATCGCCGCGAAGGCCACCGCGTTCCTGCTCGCCGGCACCCCGGAGTTCAAGGACCGTCAGGAGCGCACGATCCGTGGCGCCCAGGCCCTCGCCGCCCGCCTGACCGCCGACGACGCCAAGGCCGCGGGAATCGACGTGCTCACCGGCGGCACCGACGTGCACCTGGTGCTCGTCGACCTGCGCGCGTCCGAGGTCGACGGCAAGCAGGCCGAAGACCTGCTGCACGAGGTCGGCATCACCGTGAACCGCAACTCCGTGCCGTTCGACCCGCGCCCGCCGATGGTCACCTCGGGTGTCCGCATCGGCACCTCGGCGCTGGCGACCCGCGGCTTCGGCGACGCCGAGTTCACCGAGGTGGCCGACATCATCGCGCTGACCCTCATGCCGAACCCGGACGTCGCAGCGCTCTCGGCCCGCGTGAAGGTCCTGACCGACGCGTTCCCGCTCTACGCGTGAGCGGTTCGGTCAGCGCGGCGCTCCCGCGCGAGCTCTGGGCCGGTGAAGGGAGTGCCGTCCGCATCGACGGCACGGCCCTCGCCGCCCGGACGCTCGACGAACTCCGGGGCCGGATCGACCGCCTGCACGAGCACGGCATCCGTCCGGGCCTCGGCACGATCATGGTCGGTTCGAACCCCGGCTCGATGTCCTACGTCGCGGGCAAGCACCGCGACTCGGCGTCGATCGGGCTCGACTCGCACCGCATCGACCTGCCCGAGACGGCGTCCGCTGCCGACATCCGGGCCGCGATCCTGCAGATGAACGACGACCCCCGGGTCACCGCGTTCATCGTGCAGCTCCCGCTGCCGCAGGGCATCGACCCGACGCCGATGCTCGAGCTGATGGACCCGGCGAAGGACGCCGACGGCCTGCACCCGACGAACCTCGGCGAGCTGGTGCTCGCCGTGCCCGGTGGTGCCGGCACGATCGACGCACCGCTGCCGTGCACCCCCCGGGGCATCGTCGCGATGCTCGACGCGTACGAGATCCCGATCCGTGGTGCGCACGTCACGATCATCGGCCAGGGGCTGACCGTCGGGCGGCCGCTCGGTCTGCTGCTCACGCGGCTCGAGGCGACCGCGACCCTGACGCACTCGCTGACCGCCGACGTCGCCGCGGAGTGCCGTCGTGCCGACATCATCGTCGCCGCGGCCGGGGTCGCCGGGCTCGTCAAGCCCGACTGGGTGCAGCCCGGTGCCGCCGTCATCGACGTGGGGATCACCCGCGTCGTCAACGAGGAGACCGGCAAGGCGAAGCTGCACGGCGACGTCGACCCCGCGGTCGCATCGGTCGCGGGCTTCCTGTCGCCGACTCCCGGTGGTGTCGGGCCGATGACCCGCGCGATGCTCATGAAGAACGTCGTCGAGGCCGCCGAGCGCCAGCTGTCGTAGCGCGCGGGGTCGCGCGCTGCCTGCGCTCGCGTGCTGGTCGCGTGCTGATGGTGTGCAGCGATGGTCGGGTGCCGTCGTCGCACCCGACCATTGCTGCACACGAAGCGCACTCCGCCGGTGCTACGGTCGCGGCATGGGGGATGAACGACTGCAGACAACGCCGGTGATGCGAGCCCGGTCCGAGCCGTCGCAACTGACCAAGGACGCCCGGTGGCTGATCGTCATCGTGGCGATCTGCGTGCTGTTCCAGGCACCGGGTTCGAGCTGGGCGACGACCTTCGTGCACGCCGGCCAGGAGTACACGTTCACGTCGGGCCCCTGGTTCGGATGGGCGCTCGCGACAGTGGGGTTCGCGGTCGTCGGGTTCGTCGTCGCGATCGCCCGGCGAGGTGCAGCCCGGTTCGACGAGCACACCGTGATGGGCCTGACCCTGGCCGCCGTGCTCGGGACCACCGCCCTGGTGTGGCTGCTCATGCCGGCACAGACCGCGTGGGTGGAGTGGGCCGTGGAACACGGTCGGACGCACCCGTTCGTGCTCGGAAACGTCGTCGAGCGCGTCGGGTACGCGGACTACTCCGGCTGAGTAGGCGGGCGCGCGGCGGGCGCTGCCGTTCTTTCGCGCCGAGCGACAGTCCACGGGCTGATCGCCGCGTGAACTGTCGCTGAGCGCGAAACGTCGCGCGGCCGAGGGCCGTCAGTCGCGCCGGGCGCCCTGCGCGGCGTGCACCGTGAACACGTTCGGCTCGCGGTACCCGGCCTCGGCGAAGGCCTCGATGACGGCCGCGGTGATCGCACCGCGGGACTCCTGGTCGACGAGCGCGATCGCCGCACCGCCGAATCCGCCCCCGGTCATGCGGGCACCGACGGCACCGTGCCCGACCGCCGTCGCGACGGCCAGGTCGAGCTCCGGCACGGAGATCTCGAAGTCGTCACGCATCGACTCGTGCGACGCGACGAGCAGCGAACCGATCGCCCGTGGGCCCTGTTCGCGCAAGGTGCGGACGGTGTCGAGGACACGCTGGTCCTCGGTCACGATGTGCCGAACGCGGCGGAAGGTCTCGTCGTCCAGGAGCTCCTGCGCCCGGGGTAGGTCGTCGACGCCGACGTCACGAAGGGCCTCGACACCGAGCACCTGCGCACCCTTCTCGCACGAGGCCCGACGAGCCGCGTATCCACCGGTCGCATGGGCGTGCTCGACACGGGTGTCGATCACCAGGACCTCGAGCCCGTTCGCCTCGAGCGCGAGGTCGACGACAGCGGTGTCGAGCGTGCGGCAGTCGAGGAACACGACGGCGTCCTGCTCGCCGAGCAGCGAGGCGGACTGGTCCATGATCCCGGTGGGTGCACCGACGGCGTGGTTCTCCGAGTACTGCCCCACGCGCGCCAGGGTCTTCCGGTCGAGGCCGAGTTCCCACAGGTCATTGAACGCGAGCGCGACGCCACACTCGATCGCAGCGCTGGACGACAGGCCCGCACCGACCGGTACGTCGGACTCGATGAAGACGTCGAACCCGGTCTTGTCGCTCAGATCGGCACCGGCCTGCTCACGCAGGGCCCAGGCGATGCCGAACACGTACGCCGACCAGCCGTCCATGGCCTCGGGCGACAGGTCGTCGAGGGACAGTGCCACGGGCTCGCTCGCGGCATCGAAGGCCGATGCGACGCGGATCGTCCGGTCGTCGCGCTGTGCGATCGACGCGGTGGTGCGACGGTCGATGGCGAAGGGCAGCACGTAGCCGTCGTTGTAGTCGGTGTGCTCACCGATCAGGTTGACGCGACCCGGGGCGGAGTACCGCACCGTCGGCTCGTACCCGTAGACCTGCTGGAACGTCATGCGCGCTCGACTCCCTGTCGGATGAACTCGGCCGCCTTCTCGGGCACGAGGTCCCCGATCCAGGCGCCCATGGCGGCTTCGCTGCCGGCCAGGAACTTCAATTTGTCCGCCGCACGTCGCGGCGAGGTGATCTGCAGCATCAGCCGCACGGTGTCGCGGGCGGTGTGCACCGGTGCCTGGTGCCACGCGGCGATGTACGGCGTCGGGTCGCCGTAGAGCGCGTCGAGCCCGCGGGTGAGCCGGAGGTGCATGTGCGCGAGCTCGTCCTTCTCGGCGTCGGTCAGGCCGGCGAAGTCGGGGACGTGGCGGTGCGGCAGCATGTGGATCTCGATCGGCCAGCGCGCGGCGAACGGGACGAAGGCGGTGAAGTGCTCGCCAGCGAGGACGACCCGCTCGGAACCCCGCTCGTTCGCGAGGTGCTGCTCGAACAGGTCCGGGCCGAACCGTTCGATGCTCGCGAGCAGTCGCTGCGTGCGCGGGGTGATGTACGGGTACGAGTAGATCTGCCCGTGCGGGTGGTGCAGCGTGACGCCGATCGCCTCGCCCCGGTTCTCGAAGGGGAACACCTGCTGGATGCCCGGCATCGCGGAGAGTGCAGCGGTGCGGTCGGCCCAGGCCTCGACGACGGTGCGGGCGCGCGACTCCGAGATGGAGGCGAAGGACCCTGAGGTCTCGGGTGAGAAGCACACGACCTCGCACCGGCCGACCGAGCGGAGCTGGCGGTTCAGGCCGACGTCGCTCAGGGACTCGAGCGACTCGGGAGCGTCGTCGGCTTCGAGCAGCGGGCCGAACGACGGCGAACGGTTCTCGAACACCGCGACGTCGTAGCGGCTCGGGATCTCGGACGGGTTGGCCGGGCTCTGGGGTGCGAGCGGGTCCTGGTCGGCCGGCGGCAGGAACACCCGGTTCTGCCGGGACGCCGCGATCGACACCCACTCGCCCGTCAGGACGTCCTGCCGCATCCGCGCCGTCTCGGGCCGCGGGTCGAGCACGCGCCCGTCGATGCTGCGTTCTGCTGGCAGCGTCGAGTCGGCGTCGTCGAAGTAGAAGAGGTCGCGGCCGTCCGCGAGCTTCGTCACGCGCTTGGTGATCACCGGGACAGCCTAGCGCTCGACTGAAGCGTTGCGAAAGACATCGGAAGCAAGCGAAACTGTCCACATGACGGACGCCGACCTCTCGTTCCTCGCCGGCGCGCTGCCCGCGCCCCTGCGGCAGGACCGCATCGTCGCGATCGTCGACGGCGCCCCGGGCATGGTCCGGACGGCCGCGTTGGCCGCGTCCCTCGGCACCAGCGAGGTGACCGTCCGCCAGGACCTCGCCGTCCTCGACCAGGAGGCCCGGATCCGCCGGGTGCACGGGGGCGCCGTCCGCCTCGGGGCCGGGTCCACCGAGCGCCCCTTCGAGGAGACCGCCGTCGAGCACCAGGTGGCCAAGGCGGCCATCGGCCGTGCGGCCGCCGCGCTGGTGCGCCCGGGGGAGTGCGTCGTCCTCGACGTCGGCACCACGCCGGCCGCCGTCGCCGAGGCCCTCGTGGCGCGCACCGAACTCACCGGCGTCACCGTCGTCACGAACTCCCTCACCACGGCGCTCGCGCTCGAGCGAGCTGTCCCGCGCTTCACCGTGATCGTCACCGGCGGCACCCTCCGGCCCCTGCAGCACTCACTCGTCGCCCCCTTCAACGGCGCGGTCCTGCCGATGATCGCCGCCGACCTCGTCTTCCTCGGCGGCACCGGACTCGACGTCGACCACGGGCTGACGAACGTGAACCTGCCCGAGACCGAAGCAAAGCGGATGCTCGCGGCGACGGCCCGGCGTACGGTCGTGGTCGCGGACGGGTCGAAGTTCGGCCGGGCCCACATCGGGGTCGTCCGCGCGCTCGAGGACATTGACGTCGTCGTCACCGCCGAGGCCGATGCCGCCGCGGTCGCCGCGATCCGGGCGGCCGGGGCCCAGGTGATCGTCGCCGACGGCGAGCGTCGCACCGAACCAGCCGGAAGGAAGAACGCCCCATGACCGCAGCACCCACGGGTGGCCAGTACCGCCTCCACCACGCCGGACCCGACGGGGTCGTCGAAGCCGTGGTCACCGAGGTCGCCGCGGGCATCCGCGAACTCCGCGTCGCCGGCTTCGACATCACCGAGCCGTTCCCCGTGACCGAGCAGCCGCCGGGCGCGAACGGTATCGTCCTCGCACCCTGGCCGAACCGCGTCGCCGGCGCTGCGTGGGAGCTCGACGGCAAGCGGCAGCAGCTCGACGTCTCGGAGCCGAAGTACGGCAACGCGTCGCACGGACTGCTCCGGTTCGCTCCGTACCGGGTGGTCTCGCAGACCGAGACGTCGATCCAGCAAGCGGCGACGATCCACCCGCAGCACGGGTGGCCCTTCACCCTCGAGACGCGCGTGCTGCACGAACTCGTCGACGACGGCATCCGCGTCACGCACGAGGTCACGAACCGTTCGGGTGTCCGCGCACCCTTCGCGGTCGGCGCGCACCCCTACCTGCGTGCCGGTGACACCCCCGCCGACGACCTGGTCGTCACGCTCGACGCCGCGACCGCGTTCACGGTCGACGAGCAGAAGGTGCCGAACGGTTCGGTGCCGGTCGAGGGCACGCCGTACGACCTGCGCCAGGGGCGGCGTGCCGGGGACTCGGACCTCGACACCGCGTACAAGGACGTCACCCCAGACGCCGAGGGGATCCGCCGCACGACGATGCACGGGCCCGAGGGTGACGGGGTCGAGCTCTGGCAGGACGCCTCGTTCCCCTACGTGCAGGTCTTCACGTCGCGCGAGTACCCGCGGGGCGACGGGAAGGGCCTGGCCGTCGCGGTCGAACCGATGACGGCGCCCGCGAACGCCCTGAACTCGGGCGAGGGTCTGCGCTGGCTCGAGCCGGACGAGACCTGGACCGGTTCGTGGGGGATCCGCCGCGTCTGGTCCTGAGGACTCCGGTCGGCTCGCACCGCTGACACGACGAAGGCCCCGCCGGGTGTCCGGCGGGGCCTTCGTTGTGTGTGTCGGAAGCCGGGCGTCAGCCGCGGCGCATCCGGAGCGCCTCGACCGCGAGGGACTCGGTCGCGTACCGGCCGACCTCGTGCGCCCACGCCGGGTCGTCGCCACGGAGCGCGATGAAGTCCTTGCGCTGCCGGCAGACGTAGCCGAGCACAGCGGTGGCCGTCGCGACCTCGATGAAGTCCTTGCGGATGTGGCGAGTAGTGACCTGGGCGTTGCGGCGGAGCGTGTCGAGCAGGAGCTCGTTGCTCATCGTCGTGTTGGTCGCTGCTGCGAGCTCGACGATGCGGCGCGCGTCACCGGTGGTGCTGGTCTGCGTGGCGTCGATGGGCTCGATCACGGTGTACCCCGTTCGTTCGTGGTGGTGCGGTGTTGCAGGATCCGTCGATCGGATCCGGGAACGACACTATCGGCGGTATGCCAACAATCCGCTGAGGGCGGGCTGGGCTGTGCAGGGGATCCGCCATGAGCCGGCTGGGGAGGACTTGTACCCCGGTGCCGCCGCCCACGCTGCCCCGTCACGTCGTCAGGAGCAGCGTTCGCTCGGCGCGGCCCTGGTGAGTTCTTCGAGCGCCCCGTCGATCCTGTCGGCCAGGTAGCGGTACCCGTCGTCGTTGAGGTGCTGCCCGTCGCCCGCCGCGTAGCTCGCACTGTTGCTCGACGTGAACCACTGCCGGTCGATCGCGTCGATGAACGGCACCCGGGCGTCTCGTGCGCCGGCGGCGACCGCCGCCGAGATGGCGACGGTGGTCTTCGCGCGGGGCTGCGGTGCCGAGGGGCCGATCGCGACCACGACCGCGTCCGGCCACTGTCGCTCCGCGGTCCGCAGGGTCTGCTCGACGCGGGTCTCGAGGGTCGTGGCGTCGACGAGCCAGTCGTTCTGGCTGCCCTGCACGATGACCAGCTCGGGGTCGAGGGACGCATGCCGCTCGATCCGCGCGATGTAGGTCCGTGCGGAGGAGTGCGACCTGCCGGTGTTCACGTAGCCGCTCCCGGGCACACCGTCGATGGTGGCGTCCCAGCCGCGTTCCGTCACGAGGTCCTGCGCCCAACCGTGCATTCCGTCGTACGAGCCACGCCCGGCCGTGTACGAGTCGCCGACGATGAGCACGTCCGAGCCGGGGGCGATCGCCGACGCCGCCTCGCTCGCCGACACGGTCGGTGCTCCCGGCTCCGGCTGGCACGCGTCGGACACCGCCGGGAGCATGACGAGGAACCCGGCGACGCCGAGGCTCATCGCGCCGAGGGCGACAGCCGGTAACAGGCGTCGCCTCCGGCGTCGTCGTCTGAGCAGCAGCGAACGGGGACCGTCCGGCCATCCGCCGTCGGTTCGTCGGGCCACGGCCGGGATTCTACGCGGCCCGATCCGCACCGCGGCTGACCGGTGAGGAGTGTCCGCGAACACCGCTGGCGGCACGCGGAGCGCTGGACTGGGCGTGGTTGGCTGGACACCCGCGACCGAAACCGACCCTGGGAGCTCCCGTGACGACCGTCACCTATGCCGGCGACAGCATCACGAACCCCGAGAACTCGTTCTCCTGGACCAGGTTCCTGACCGGGACCGATCTGCGGCTCGTCAGCGGTGTCGGCATCAGCGGCGCGACGTCGGCGGCGGTGCGGAACGCCGTGGCCCCCGTCGACGCTGACGTCCTCGTCGTCATGGTGGGGACCAACGACATCCGCCTCGGCGTGGGTCGGTCGACCATCCGCGACAACATCGCCGCGATCGTCGAGGTCGTCGGCGCCGACCACGTCGTCATCGGGCAGGTCGCACCGTCCAACCTCACCGACTACGGCGCCGACCACATCGACCGTGCCGCCGGCGGGTTCGCCCACAACCGCGACCTCGCCCGGTTCACCGCCGATCGTGGGTGGCTGCTCGTCGACCCCTGGTTCCCGGTCCGGCGCCTCGACGGCACCTACGCGTCCGGTGCGGCTGACGCCGACGGCGTCCACCCGACGGTCGCGACCGGCACCACCGCCGGGGCCATCCTGTCCACCGCCATCCGCATCGCCGCCGGTGGGGCGTCTGCCTGACACGCCGGGGTTCAGGAGGGTGTGGGCCCCGTGGGGCTCGAACCCACGACCCTCGGATTAAAAGTCCGGTGCTCTACCAACTGAGCTAGAGGCCCTCACCCGCAAGGCTAGCGGGTGAGGGCCTGAAGGAGCGGAACCGTCGGTCCGGGTCAGCCCCGACGTCCGGTGAGCGAGCGCAGCAGCCACGCGATGACCGCGATGACCAGCAGCACGATGCCCACCCAGAGCAGGAACTTCAGGCTCGCGGCGAACCCGCCGACGAACAGCAGGATGACTGCGATCACAGCCAGGATGATGAGCAGGGCGTTCATGGATGATCCTCTCCTTCACGTGCAGGGAGGAGCGCCTCCCTGCCGCAACACGGTACGCGTGGCGCAGCCGTTGCGTTCTGGGCGAACGGGACGCGGGCGTGTCACCGGCCGCGCCTACACTGCTGCGGTGCCTCGCGATCACCACCGTCCCGTCCACTTCACCGACGCCGAGTTCGCCGCCATCCAGGGCGGTGAGGACCCGGCGCTGGTGAACCGTGTCGCGCACGAGACCGCGAACGCACTGCTGCACCGGGTGCGCGAGGACCCGGACCCCGCCGTGGTCGAGCGGCTCGTCACCTACACCGACGTGCACGGCATCGACGCCATCGCGGAGCTGTGGGCACGGGTCGGGGCGCACACCCTGCCGGGGGCGCTCTGGCGGGTGTACCTGGTGCGCATCGTCATCCGGCAGAACCCGGAGGAGATCGCGTACCTGTTCGAGCGGGGCACCGCGCAGATCGGCACGATCGACCAGGCGGTCGCGGGCGCCGAGGAACCGACGGGCCCGGCCGAGATCCTGACGCTCGCCGACCGCATCCTGCACGGCCTGTACACCGGCGACCTCGCGGTGGCGCTCGACCGCGGGGCGTCGTTCTGCCGTCTGACCGCTGCCGGCGCGACCGCCGTGGCGGACGAGTCGGACCTGGTCGCGTCCGAGCGCGCGAGCGAACTCACGACGCGGGCGCTCCGCCTGACGGAGCTGGCGGCCGATCTGACCGAGGCGGCGGCGCTCTGGCGCCGCGACAGCCTGGACTGAGCGCGCTGCGGGACGGACCCGCACCGGGCCTCCAGGCCAGGGCCGCACAGCAGCGCGATGACGCACCAGGCCAGGGCCGCACAGCAGAAGACCGGAACGCACCCGGGCATGGAAAGACCGGGCCGCAGAAGCGCCTCTCGGCGCGAGGCCGCTCGAAGCGGCGAATTTTGGAGCCCGGGGCTTGCTGCGGCCCGGCGAGGTCAAGTCTACGAGACGCTGGCTGATCACTCGACCCTGTTCACTCATGGTGGACAGAACCGGCGCCGGGCGTGCCAGCGCGCACCCCTGCGAAGGCACGCCGCGCCCGTCCCGCCGAGAAATCCCGACCCCCATCCAATCCACAGCGGGGACCGCGCCGAATCATCTGCGTGACGGACGGAATGCCCGTCACGAAGCGAGAGGCCCGGTGTGACCCGGACCGGCACCGCCGGTCAATTCCCTGTGGGTCACGCCGGCCCCTCGTCTCGACCGCCCATGCGGAGGCTTCGCGCTACCCGCCTGGTCAACGAAAGCAACCGAGAGGAGGGAAACCTGCAATGCTTGCCCTCGTGGATAGCGACACCGAACGCTGGAGCTCGTCAGAGCCAGCTCAGGCATCGCCGGACGACCTCCTCGCCCGGGTCGCCGCCGGTGACCAAGCCGCCTTCGCGGACCTCTACGACGCACTCTCCGGTCGGGTCCTCGGTCTGATCACGCGCCTCCTCCGGGACCGCGCGCAGTCGGAAGAGGTCACGCAGGAGGTCTTCCTGGAGGTCTGGCAGCAGGCCACCCGCTTCGACCGGAAGCGCGGCACCGCCGCCAGCTGGGTCCTCACCATGGCTCATCGCCGAGCGGTCGACCGGGTCCGTGCCTCGCAGTCGTCGCACGACCGCGACACCAAGATCGGCATCCGCGACCTCGAGGCCGGTTTCGACCAGGTCTCCGAGTCCGTCGAGATCCGCATCGAGCACGAGCGCGTCGGCCGAGCGCTGGCGAAGCTCACCGAGTTCCAGCGGCAGGCCGTGCAACTCGCGTACTACGGCGGCTACTCGCACAGCGAGATGGCCGAACACCTCGGTGTCCCCATCGGCACCGTCAAGACCCGTCTCCGTGACGGGATGATCCGACTCCGAGACGAGATGGGGGTGACCTCATGACCGAACGCCACGACGACCCCGCACTGATGACGGGTTCCCACGCCCTCGACGCGCTGTCCGACGACGAGCGCGCGCTCCTCGAGGACGCCCTCCGGACGTCTCCCGAGCTGCAGGCCGAGAACGACTCGCTGCGCGAGACCGCGCTGCAGCTCGCCTACGCCGTCGCACCGATCGAGCCCCCCGCGTCGCTCAAGGCGTCGCTGCTGGCCCAGATCGCCACGACCCCCCAGGCCGCACCCCTCGCCGACACGACGGTCGACCAGACCCCGGTCGCCGAGACCACCTCCGTCCAGGAGGCCCGTCCCGAGCCCGCCAGGCACGTCGCCTCGATCGCCGACGGCCCCACCGCCGGTGGCCGGGCGTCGTCCGAAGCTCGCCGCCGCTGGTTCCAGCGTCCGGCGGTCACGTTGACGGCCGCCGCTGCCGTCGCCGCGGTCTTCTTCGGCGGACTCGGCGTCGGATCGATCTTCGACCCGAACGGCTCCGGCACCGGCACCACGCAGGCCTCGAGCGGCCTCGACCGCATCTACGCCGCCTCGGACTTCCAGCGCACCACGACCAAGGTCGCGGGCGGCGGTTCGGCGACGGTCGTGTGGTCGAACGACCTCGGCAAGTCCGCGGTGATCCTCGACGGTGTCGAGCAGGCGCCGAAGGGCAAGACGTACGAGCTCTGGTACATCGGCTCCGAGGAGCAGGGCGGCACCATCAAGTCGGCCGGCCTGGTCGACGGTGCGGCCGACGGTGTGCACTCCGCCGTGCTGCAGGGCTCGATGTCCGAGGGCGCGACCATCGGCATGACGGTCGAGCCCGAGGGCGGTTCCGAGCAGCCGACCACCTCGCCGATCATGGCGGTGCCCACCACCACCGCCTGACCCACTTCCGGAAGGTGCCTGTGCAGTCGATGCGCAGGCACCTTTCGTCGTTCCACGAGTCGATCGACGGGTGTCCTGTCGCCACACGCGTGCACGGGGCCGCGCGCAACCACCAAGGCCCGGTGCGCGTCCGTGGCGGACGTGCACCGGGCCTCCAGGCAGTCCGTCAGCGCGACGGACAGATGCCGATCAACCGAAGCGGCCCGAGACGTAGTCCTCGGTGGCCTGCACGGACGGGTTCGAGAACATCGTCGCGGTGTCGTCGAACTCGATGAGCTTGCCGGGAGCGCCGGTGCCGGCGATGTTGAAGAACGCCGTCTTGTCGCTGACGCGCGACGCCTGCTGCATGTTGTGGGTCACGATCACGATCGTGAACTCCTTCTTGAGCTCCTCGATCAGGTCCTCGATGGCGAGGGTCGAGATCGGGTCGAGGGCCGAGCAGGGCTCGTCCATCAGGAGCACGTCCGGCTCCACCGCGATCGCGCGGGCGATGCAGAGACGCTGCTGCTGCCCACCGGACAGGCCCATGCCGGGCTTGTCGAGGCGGTCCTTGACCTCGTTCCACAGATTCGCGCCCTGCAGCGAGCGCTCGACGATGTCGTCGGCCTCGGAGCGGGAGACGCGCTTGTTGTTGAGCTTCACGCCCGCCAGCACGTTGTCGCGGATCGACATCGTGGGGAACGGGTTCGGACGCTGGAAGACCATGCCGACCTGACGACGGACGAGCACGGGGTCCACGCCGGCGCCGTACAGGTCGTCGCCGTCGATCTTGACCGAGCCCTCGACCCATGCGCCGGGGATGACCTCGTGCATGCGGTTCAGGGTGCGGAGGAAGGTGGACTTGCCGCAGCCCGACGGGCCGATGAAGGCCGTGACGGTGCGGGGCTCGATGGTGATGTCGACGCCCTCGACCGCCTTGAACTTCGAGTAGTAGACGTTGAGGCCGTCGACCTCGATGCGCTTGGACACGTTGATCCTTCTGGGTGGGTGGTGTCGCTGGTTCCGCGGGGGGCGGAGGGTCAGCGGCTGAGCTTGGGGGCGAAGAGGCGGGTGATGAACCGGGCGAGCAGGTTGAGCAGCATCACGATCAGGATGAGCACGAGGGCCGCGGTCCAGGCCCGGTCGACGAACGGCACCGGGTTGGCGCCCTGCTGCGAGTACTGCGTGTACGCGTACACCGGCAGGGTCATCATCGGGTCACGGAACAGGTTGTAGTTCATGCTCGCGGTGAAGCCGGCCGTGACGAGCAGCGGGGCGGTCTCACCGATGACGCGGGCGATCGAGAGCATGACGCCGGTGGTGATGCCGGCGAGGCTGGTGGGGAGCACCACCTTGAGGATCGTGAGGTACTTCGGCACACCGAGGGCGTACGAGGCCTCGCGGAGTTCCATCGGGACGATCTTCAGCACCTCTTCGGTGGAGCGCACGACGATCGGGATCATCAGCACCGACAGGGCGACGGAGCCGACCAGGCCGAAGCGGGCACCCGGGCCGAGGAACAGCGCGAAGAGCGCGTAGGCGAACAGACCGGCGACGATCGACGGGATGCCCGTCATGACGTCGACGAAGAACGTGATGCCCTTCGCCAGTGCGCCGCGACCGTACTCGACCAGGTAGATCGAGGTGAGCAGGCCGATCGGCACCGAGATGAGCGCCGCGAACAGCGTGATCTCGAGGGTGCCGATGAGGGCGTGGACAGCGCCGCCACCCTCGGAGATGACCCCGCGCATCGAGTACGAGAAGAAGTTCGCGTCGAAGCGGGCGATGCCCTTGGCGATGACCGTCCAGAGCAACGACACCAGCGGCAGGACCGCGATGACGAACGCCGTGACGACGAGCGAGGTGACCAGGCGGTCGACCGCCTTGCGGCCGCCCTCGACGATGCGCGAGATGACGACGATGAGGACGTCGAACAGGACCGTGCCGAGGAAGATCGCGGCGACGACGTTGAAGTCCTCGACGGCGCCACCCGCGTTGAGCAGGGCGAAGACCAGGACGAGGGCGACCCAGCTGCCGACCAGCAGCAGCCACGGGACGGAGGCGTGCAGCTTGCCGTTGGCGTAGACGTTGCCGGCGGTGCCGGTCTGACGGAGCGCGAGGGACATCGGGTGCGACCTCTCAGCTGACTCGGCTGCGGACGATGTACCGCGCGAGCATGTTGATGACCAGGGTGATGACGAAGAGGATCAGACCCGACGCGATGAGCGCGTTGAGTGCCGTGCCCGAGGCCTCGGCGAACTGCAGGGCGATGTTCGCGGCGATCGTCGAGGGGTTCTGCGACGTCAGCATCTGGAACGTGACGTTCGTCGAGACCGACAGCACCAGCGCGATCGCCATCGTCTCGCCGAGTGCGCGACCGAGGCCGAGCATGATCGCGGAGACGATGCCGGACTTCGCGAACGGCAGGACCGACAGGCGGATCATCTCCCAGCGGGTCGCGCCGAGGGCCAGGGCCGCTTCCTCGTTGAGGGTCGGGGCCTGCAGGAAGATCTCACGCATGACCGCGGTCATGATCGGGATAGCCATGACGGCGAGGACGATCGACGCCGTCAGGATCGTGCGGCCGGTGCCGGACACCTGGCCGGAGAACAGCGGGAACCAGCCGAGGTACTCGTTGAGGAACACGTAGAACGGCTTCACCAGGGGCGCCAGCACGGCGATGCCCCAGAGGCCGTAGACGACCGACGGCACCGCGGCCAGCAGGTCGATCACGTAGCCGAGGACCGGCGCGAGTCGACGCGGCGCGAAGTGCGAGATGAAGAGGGCGATCCCGAGGGACAGCGGCACGGCGATCACGAGCGCGATGAGCGCGGACCAGACGGTGCCGAAGACCAGGGGGCCGACGAAGTCCCAGAAGTTCGTGGCCTTGCCCGGCAGCTCTCCGACCTTGGCGGAGAAGGCCGGGATGCTCTGCCAGACGAGGAACGCGGCGACGAGCACGAGCACGAAGAGGATGAGGCCGCCGGCGATGACCGAGGCGGCGGAGAAGACGCGGTCGCCGACACGGACGACGGCCTTCGGCTTGATCGGGGTGACGGTGGCCCCTGGCTGGGCCGGTGCGGTCGTCATGGGGTACTCCTGTCGGAGGAACGCCGGGGGAGGCGACGGGTTCTGGGGGTGGTGGTGCGGTGTCCGGGCCGTGGGCCTGGACGGGGGCCCGTCCGTGTGGGGTCCTGGACGGGGGCGCGTCCGGGTGGGTTCCTGGACGGGGGCCGTCCGTGTGGGTCCTGGACGGGGGCCGTCCGTGTGGGTCCTGGACGGCTGAGTGCCCGGACGCCGGTCAGGTGGGTGGGACCGGCGTCCGGGCGCTCAGGGGGCCTTACTTGATGGACGCGACCGCGTCCTTGGCCTTCGACGCGAGGTCGGAGGAGAGGGCGGCCGACTTGGCCTCCTTCGCAGCGGCGTCCTGAGCGGCGCTCGAGACGACGTAGTCGAGGTAGCCCTTCACGAGCTCGGCCTTGTCGGCCTCCTTGTACTCCTGGCACGCGATGGCGTAGGAGACGAGGACCAGCGGCCAGGCGCCGTCAGCGGTGTCCTTGCGGTCGATGTCGATCGCGAGGTCGTTGTCCTCGCGGCCGGTCGCGATCTCGGAGTCGGCGACGACCTGCGCGGCACCCTCGGCCGAGAGCTCGGTCGCCTTGTCGCCGACCATCAGCTTCGCGCGGTCGAGGTCGCCCGCACCGGAGTCGTCGATGTAGGTGATGGCGTTGGTGGCGCTGCCCATCGCGGAGGCGACACCGGAGGTGCCCTTCGCGCTGTCACCGACCGAGTACGGGAAGGTCTGGCTGGGCTCTTCGGTCCAGACGTCAGCGGCGTTCGCGGAGACGTACTCCGAGAAGTTCTGCGTGGTGCCCGAGTCGTCCGAGCGGTGCACGACCGTGATGTCGGCGTCCGGCAGCTTCGCGTCCTTGTTCAGGTCGGCGATCTGCGAGTCGTCCCACTTGGTGATCTTGCCCGAGAAGATGCCCGCGATGGTCTTCGCGTCGAGGGTCAGGTCACTGACGCCGTCGACCTTGTACGCGATCGCGATCGGGGAGATGTAGACGGGGATGTCGATGCCCTTGGTGTCCGCCTTGCAGGACTCGAAGGTGCCCGAGAGCTCCTCGTCCTTGAGCGCGGCGTCGGAGCCGGCGAAGTCCGCGGCACCTGACATGAAGTTCTCGCGGCCGGCGCCCGAGCCGTCCGGGGTGTAGTTGACCGTGACGCCCGAGGCCTCGTTCTGGAAACCGGCGGCCCAGGTGGCCTGCGCGGTCTGCTGTGCCGAGGAGCCGGAGCCGGTCAGGGTGCCGGAGAGGCTCGAGTAGTCGTTACCGCTGGTGGAGGAGGACTCGGTGCTGCCCGCGTCCTCGTTCGCCGCGCACGAGGAGAGCACGACTGCGCCGGCGATCGCGATTGCTGCGATCGAACCGATTCGCTTGATGTTCACAGGGGTCCCTTCGGGAATGGAATGCAGTGGGACCACTGCGGTCCCTGGGCCGGTGCCGACCCGGGAGCGACTGTAGGGACGCGAGGTGACCGCAATCACCCCCGTTGGTGAACGGGAGGTGAACGAGGGGTTGTCCACGTCGGGGCGGCGTGCGCCGCACCCGCGCAGGGAGCAGGATCGGGGGCACTGTGCGCTCGTTCGGAAGATGCGCACGCATGATCGCGGACGAGCGGTCGGGAGGCCCGGATCGCGTTCCCGGGCGCGGCGCGGCCCCGGCGTGTGGCCGGGTACCGGGCGCGTTGGCTGCGGTCCGGCGGCGCTGTGGCCCGGCGGCGCTGTGGCCCGGCGGCGCTGCGGTCCGGCGCTGTGGCCCGGCGGCGCTGCGGTCCGCCGGCACTGTGGTCGGGCGGTGGCGGGCTACGCCGGGATCGTGTTGCGGTGCGTCTCGACCGCGACGAGCGTGTCTCCGGCGATGTGCATGACGGAGAAGTCCCCGACCGACAGCATCGCGGCGCGGCGCAGGTCGAACCGGCCGGACTCGTCGGCGGTCGCGGTGGCGATCCGGGCGATGATGTCGGGCAGCACCGGGCCGTGCGAGCACAACACGGCGGTCTTGCCCTTGTCGAGCCGGCGCCGGACGACGCCCTTGACGTCGGCAGCTCCGCGGTCGTGGGCGTCCTGGCTGAGGTCAGGGGTGCTCGAGACGCCGAGCTTCGTCGTGGCGGACAGTGGTTCGACGGTCGCGAGGCACCGCGCCGCCGTGCTGCTCACGATCTTCTTCGGGCCGAACGCCGCGACCGGCGCCGCGGCGGCCTTGGCCTGCGAGCGGCCGACGGGCAGCAGCGGACGGGTGGCGTCGGGGCCGTCCCAGTCCGAGCCGGGCACCGTCTTCGCATGGCGCAGGGTGATCAGGGCGAACGTGCGGTGCTGTCCGGCGGCGGCACGCTCGGCGAACCGGTCGAGGATCGCGACGTCCCGCTCGTACGTCAAGCGTTTGCGGGCGTCGTCGATGGTGACCCACTCGAGCGCCGCGACCTCGTGGTTCGGCACGAAGGCGCCGGCGCGGGCGTACTCCTTGGCCGAGACCCGGGCCGCCCAGTAGTGCACGACCTTGTCGCGACCGTTCGGCAGCACGTACTCGGCGGTGCCGAGCGGTGCGCCGAGGTGGACGCGGTACCCGGTCTCCTCGTCGATCTCGCGCACGGCGGTCGTCGGGACGGCCTCGCCCGGGTCCACCTTGCCCTTGGGCAGGGAGACGTCCTTGTGGTGGTCACGGTGGATGAGCAGCACGAGGGGTGTGCCGTCCTGTTCGCGCCAGACGACCGCACCCGCAGCGACGACGGGGCCCGAGGGACCGCCGCTCACCGAGTCGAGCGCTTCCGGGCCGAGATCTTCCGCATGGTCACATTCTGCACGTCCTCGAGCGGACGGCCCGCATCGTCGGTGGAGTGCCGCGTCCACTCGCCGTCGGACTCCAGGTGCCACGAACTCGCGGTGTCCGCCATCGCGAGGTCGAACATCTCCTGCACCTCGGCGATGTGGTCGGGGGCGGTGAGCCGGACCAGTGCCTCGACACGACGGTCGAGGTTCCGGTGCATCATGTCGGCACTGCCGATGAACACCGCCGGGTCGCCGTCGTTGTGGAACGCGAATGCCCGCGAGTGCTCCAGGTACCGGCCGACGATGCTGCGCACGCGGATGGTGTCGCTGACGCCTTCCATGCCGGGCTTGAGCGAGCAGATGCCGCGGACCCAGACGTCGATCGGCACCCCGGCCTGGCTCGCCAGGTAGAGCGCGTCGATGATCTGCTCGTCGACCATCGAGTTGACCTTGATCCGGATGCCCGAGGGCTTGCCCGCGCGGGCGTTCGCGGCCTCGGTCTGGATGCGCTTGAGCAGGCCCTTCCGCAGGTGCAGCGGTGCCACGAGCAGGCGCTTGAACTTCTTCTCGATGGCGTAGCCGGACAGCTCGTTGAACAGGCGCGTGAGGTCCTTGCCCACGGTGTCGTCCGACGTGAACAGGCCCATGTCCTCGTAGATGCGCGAGGTCTTCGGGTTGTAGTTGCCCGTGCCGATGTGGCTGTAGTGCTTGAGCGTCCCGCCCTCTTGCCGGATGACGAGCACCAGCTTGGAGTGCGTCTTCAGCCCGACCAGGCCGTAGACGACGTGCACGCCGGCCTTCTCGAGCTTCCGGGCCCAGGTGATGTTGTTCTGCTCGTCGAAGCGGGCCTTGATCTCGACCAGGGCGAGGACCTGCTTGCCCGCGGCCGCGGCGTCGATGAGCGCTTCGACGATGGGGCTGTCGCCGGAGGTGCGGTACAGGGTCTGCTTGATCGCCAGGACGTTCGGGTCGGCCGCGGCCTGCTCGAGGAACGCCTGCACGCTCGTGGCGAAGGACTCGTAGGGGTGGTGGACCAGGACGTCGTTCGCCTTGATCGCGCGGAACAGGTCGGGCTTCGTGTTCGGTTCACCCGGCTGGAACTGCACCGGGGTGGTCGGCACGTGCTTGGGGTAGTGCAGGTCCGGACGGTTGATCTTGGAGATCTCGAACAGCCCGCCGAGGTCGAGCGGCGACGGCAGCCGGAAGACCTCTTCCTCGGTGATGTCGAGTTCACGGACGAGCAGGTCGAGGGTCACCGGGTCCATGTCCTCGGTGATCTCGAGGCGGATCGGCGGACCGAACCGGCGGCGCAGGAGCTCGCGCTCGAGGGCCTGGATGAGGTTCTCGGCCTCGTCCTCCTCGATCTCGACGTCCTCGTTGCGGGTGACCCGGAACACGTGGTGCTCGAGGACCTCCATCCCCGGGAACAGGTCGTCGAGGTGGTTCGCGATGAGGTCTTCGAGCGGGATGAAGCGCATCCGACCGGAGTTGTCGTCGGGGAGCTTGATGAAGCGGGAGAAGTTCTGCGGCACCTTGAGGCGCGCGAACTCCTGGCGCTGCGACTTCGGGTTGCGGACCCGTACCGCCAGGTTGAGCGAGAGCCCGGAGATGTAGGGGAACGGGTGCGCCGGGTCGACGGCCAGGGGCATGAGCACCGGGAAGATCTGCTCGTTGAAGTACTCCCGCATCCGCTGCCGGTCGGCCTCGTCGAGGTCGGACCAGTGCTCGATGTGGATGCCCGCGGCGTCGAGGTCGGGCTTGAGCGACCCGATGAAGGCCTGGGCGTGCCGGTCCTGCAGCTCGTGGGCCTTCTTCGCGATGTCACGCAGGACGTCGCTGGGGGCACGGCCGACGTTGGTCGGGACGGCGATGCCGGTGTCGATGCGGCGCTTCAGGCCGGCGACGCGGACCATGAAGAACTCGTCGAGGTTGGACGCGAAGATCGCCAGGAAGTTCGCCCGCTCCAGCAGGGGCTGCGTGCGGTCTTCACCGAGCTCGAGCACGCGCTGGTTGAACCGCAGCCAGCTGAGCTCGCGGTCGAAGTAGCGGTCCGTCGGCAGTGACTCGTGCTCGATCTCGATGACTTCGTCGAAGTCGTCGAGGTCGGGTGCGACGGATTCGCCGTCGAGCTGCGGTTCGGTGTCCATCCCCACATCCTGCCACCAGGCCCCTCCCGCCGGAGGGGCCTCGGTGGACGCTGTGGAAACCGGCGGTGAACCGTTCGGATGTGGAGGAAGGGTCACGATATACCGACGGTGACATCTGCCCGGGTTTGTGGGTATGGTGGGCCGTGTCAGAGCCTCCGGGGGGATTCCACTGCGCGGGGGTGCAGCTACGAATGAAAGAGGTTCATCATGTCGCGTGTCCTTTCGACCGAGCAGGCCAAGACCGCCATCCGTCAGGTCCAGTCGATCATCAACGGTGGTTTCACCGACCAGATCTCCCAGCTCGACGCCCAGGGCCGGATCCTGTCCGACTCGAACGTCTGGGACGGCCCGCTCGCGGCGACGTTCCGCGGGTCCACCTGGCCGGAGACCAAGGCTGCTCTGGACAAGGCGAAGACCGAGCTCGAGCAGCTCCGCACGCAGCTCGACAAGATCTCGCAGGACATCTTCACCGCAGGTGGCGGCGCGTAAGCACCGGCCTGTTCCCGCCCGGACCGTCGCACTCGCGGCGGTCCGGGCGTTCGCGGTCGGTGGGGCCGCTTCACCAGCACGATCAGCAGGACCAGCACCGACCCTGGGGGGACAACCATGGCGAAGATCCACGCCAACACGGATCCGATCGAGTTCGACGATGCCACCGCGGATGCGCTGAAGAGCTCGCTGACCACGTCGGCTGACGCGATCAGCGGACAGAAGGCATCGAGGCAGTCGTACGTGACGACCGCCTCCCAGGAGTTCCGCGGGCACTTCTCGCAGCTCTTCACGCAGAACGCGGGGACGGCATCGAGCGATGCCACCAACATCGTCGACGCCCTCGAGACCATCGCCGGGTGGATCGACACCATGAAGGCCGCCGCCGCGGACGAGCGCGCGCGCCGCAAGACCGCCCGCGAGTGGCAGGAGCGCGAGGACGGCCGCAACGGCTTCCAGGACTTCCTCAACGACACGGTCCACTACGACCCGATGCCGACCGTCGAGAACGAACCGGCGCCGAAGTTCGACCCGCCGGCGGTGACGACGAAGCCGCGTGACACCCCGAACCCCGGAGCCGGCGGTGGGGGCGGTGGTGGCACGTCGTCCGCCCGGCCCGCTGACCTCCGCTCGTTCGCGACCGGTTCCTCGGCGCTGAACCGTGCCCTCGACGGCAAGCCCGGGGCGCTCCGCGGCAAGCTCGCCGACTTCGCCGCGAAGTGCTCGTGGGCGCACATCGACGCCGGCAGCGTCGTGACGGCGTTCGAGCAGTGGATCGCGGCGAACGACCAGGACGTCACGTGGGCCAACACCGTCGCCGACGCCTTCGCGGCCGCCGGCGGCGAGGGCGAGGTCTCGACCGTCGCGGACTCCGGGCTCGCAGCCGCGCTCGCCGCGGCCGGCGTCTCGCAGACCCGCACCGATCTGCAGTTCGAGCCGCCGACGGCCTACGGTGCCCAGCCGACGACCGGCTTCTCGATGGACCCGGTGAACACCACGACGGGCAACTTCCTCGAGCCGGAGCTCGACCTGGCGTTCACCGGTGCATCTGCGGCGCTGCAGGTGACCCGCATGTACAACTCCCTCGACCAGCACGTCGGACTCTTCGGTCCGGGGTGGGCGTCGATCCTCGAGACCCGCCTGCTCCTCGACGACGAGGGCGCGTCGTTCGTCGGCGCCGACGGTCGCCAGGTGCGCTTCCCGCGCGACGGCGAGGGGTGGGCCCGCGGCGTCGGCGAGAACCGCTGGCTCGCGGCCGAGGGCGACCGGCTCGTCGTCCGCGACAACCAGGGTGAGCGCATCGACTTCTCGCCGTCCGGGCTGTGGCTCGGACAGCGCGGCGGTGCCGGCACCGCGGTCCGCGTCGAGCGGGACGCCGACGACGTCGTCGTGCGCCTGGTGCACGAGCGCGGGCGCTCGATCGACATCGACCACGTCGACGGCCGGGTGGCGGTGCTCCGCGCCTCCGACGGTCGCCGGGTCGAGTACGGGTACGACGATCGCGGCCGACTCGTCTCGGTGACCGACGCCGTCGGCACCCGCACGTACGGCTGGAACGACGACGACCTCATCACGACGGTCACGAGTGCGGCCGGTGTCGTCGAGGTCGACAACACCTACGACGACCAGCGCCGCGTGGTCGAACAGATCAGCCCGCACGGCCGCACCGTGCGGTTCGCCTACCTGCCCGGCCGCGTCACGGTGGTGTCCGACCACGACGGCTCGCGGTCCAACTCCTACATCGCCGACGCCAAGGGGCGTCTCGTCGGGGTCATCGACTCCGACGACCGACGCCAGTCGATGAGCTACGACCGGCACGGCAACCTGGTGTCGGCGACCGAGCGCGACGGGTCGGTGACCGTCCACGCGTACGACGACCGCGGCCGGAAGACCCGGACCGTCACGCCGTCCGGCGGCGATCTGACCTACGGGTACGACGACCAGGACCGCGTGACGACGGTCGTCACCGAGGCCGGTGCCGTCGTGAGCTACGCGTACGTGGGCGACGACCGCGACCCGTCGGTCATCGTCGACCCGGTCGGCGGCCGGACGGAGCTGACCTGGCAGGACGGCTCCCTCACCCACGTCGTCGACCCGACCGGCGTGGTCCTGACGCTTTCCTACGACGCGTTCGGTGAGCTCGTCTCGACCACCAACGCCGTCGGCGACACCGCTCGGATCGAGCGCGACGCCGCCGGTCACCCGGTCGCCGCGACCAGCCCCTCCGGTGCACGGAGCGAGTACCGCTACGACGCCGCCGGGCTCCTCGTCGAACGACGCGACGCCGACGGAGCCGTCTGGCGTTTCGAGTACGCCGCCGGAGCCCGGATCGCTGCGATCACGGACCCGCTCGGAGCACGGACGGCGCTCGAGTACGCCCCGAACGGCGAACTCGCGACCACGACCGACCCGCTCGGTCGCCGCGTCTCACGGACGTTCGACGACCAGGGGAACCTGGCGGAGCTCGCGTTGCCGGGGGGCGCGGTCTGGACGTTCGCGCACGACGCCTTGTCGCGCCTCCAGGCCGTCACCGACCCCGCCGGCGCGACCTGGCGGCGCGAGTACGACGTCGTCGGCGAGCTGACGGCCACCGTCGACCCGACGGGCGTCCGCCAGGAGTTCTCGGACGACGTCGCGACCGGCGTCGCGACCCTGCGCGACGCCTTCGACACCGCGACCGTCCGGTTCGACGAGTACGGCCGACCCGTCGAGTCCACGTCTGACGAGACCGGTTCCGAACTCATCACCTACGACGCCGCCGGTCGCCCCGTCGAACTCGTCGACGGCGAAGGCGGACTGACCCGACTCGAGCGCGACCTCGCCGGTCGCGTCGTCGCGTTGGTCGCCCCCTCGGGCGCGCGCTCCACGTACGAGTACGACGCCTGCGGGCGTCCCGCCGCAGCCACCGACGCCGCGGGGGCGCGGACGACGCTCACCTACGACGCGGACTCCCGTGTCGTGGCCCGGACCCTGCCCACCGGCGAGGTCGAGGAGATCACGTACGACGCAGTCGGGCGCGTGGTCACGCAGACGACTCCGGGTTCCGGCACCGCGCGGTTCCGCTACGACCAGGCCGGGAGGCTCGTCTCCAGCCACGACGCACGCTTCGGCCGTCGTCGGTTCCGCTACGACGCCGCCGGGCAGCTGATCCAGGTCGTCAACGGTCTCGACGGGGTCACCTCGTTCGAGTACGACGAGCGCGGGCGCCTGGTGACGATCACCGACCCTGCCGGCGGGACCACTCGACGGGAGTACGACGCCGTCGACCGCGTGGTCGCCGTCACCGATCCGCTCGGGCGGACCACCATGGCGGCCTACGACCCGGCCGGGCGCCAGATCCGGCAGACGGATCCCGACGGCCGCACCACCGAGTGGACGTACGACGCAGCCGGCCGCCAGCAGGCCGTGCTCGTCGACGGTGCGGTGCAGTCGGAGATCACCCGCGACACCGTCCACCGAACTGTCGTCGTGTCGGACCACACCCGTGGTGCAGGCCGGACGATCGAGCACGAGCTGCAGCACGACCGCCGTGGCCTGCTCGTCCGCCGAGCCCGCGGCGACCAGTCCGTCGCGTGGGAGTACGACGCTGACGGCAACCGCACCACTCGGGTCGACCCGAACGGCACCCGAACCACCTACCGTCGCGACGCCGTCGGCCGCGTCGTCGGTGTGGACCGTGACGGCACCGCTGCCGGCGCGTTCTCCTACGACGCCTCGGGTCGTATCGTCCAGGCGGCCACGGGCGACCTGGTGCAGTCGTGGTCGTACGAGGGAGGCGCCCTCGTCGCGCACACCTCGACCACGCTCGACGGTGCCACCAGCACGCGGATCGAGCGCGATGCCGACGCGCGGATCACCGCGGTCGACGGACCGTCCGGAGCGGTGTCGTACGAGTACGACGCCGCCGGGCAGCTCGTGCGCGCCGGGGACTCGACGTGGGCCTACGACGACGGTGGGCGACTCGTCGCCGAGACCGTCGGTGGTGTCGAGACGCGCCACGACTACGACGCTGCCGGACAGCTGGTCGCGACGATCACCGAGGCCGGCCGGACCGAGTACGTCCACGACGGTCTCGGCCGACGCATCCGGCGGACCGCAGCCGATGGTTCGACCACCGAGTACGCGTGGTCTGACCTGGGGTACCTCGCTGCCGTCGTCGACCGCGACGCCTCGTACGCCGAGACCGGTCGGCTCGACGTCTGGGTCGACGCGCTCGGTGAGCTCGCCGAGGTGGGTGGGGTCGCCGCGTGGTGGGACTCCGCCGCGGTCGTGCCGTCACTCATCAGCATCGCCGACACGTCGCTGCTCGACCTGCCGGGGGGTGTCACCGCGATCGGCGATGCCGTGACGCAGCCCGCTTGGCGCAGCGCTCGCGCGACCGATGCTGCGGACCCGTGGGTTGCGCTCGCTGCCGTCACCGACGTCGGGCTGCCCGCGGGGGTGTCCCTGACCGGCTCGGGTGGGGTGTCCGTCGCAGGGCTGGAGTGGCTCGGCGCCCGTGTGTACGACCCTGCGGCGCGGGGCTTCCTGTCGGTCGATCCGCTCGCGCCGATCCTGGGTGCCGCGTGGTCGGGGAACCCGTACTCGTACGCGGGCAACGATCCGTTGCAGGCCGTCGACCCGCTCGGGCTGCGGCCGGCGACCGATGCCGACATGCAGGCGTACCGGGATGCCAACCAGGGGTTCATCGTAGGAGCCGGCAAATGGATCGGTGAGCACAAACAGGCGCTCCTGGCGACGGCGATGATTGTCGGGGCTGTGGCCCTCATGTTCGTTCCAGGAGTGAACATCGCAGTGATGGCCGCCGCTGCGGCTGGGTCGGGTGCGCTCATGGCCGGGGGGATCTCGATCATTCAGCAGGGGCCGGACACGGGAAACGTCGACTGGGGGAAAGTTGGGATCCAGATGGTGATCGGCGGCGCGGCTGGGTTGGTCGGCGGTGGTGCTGCTGGCACGATCGCCAAGTACGGAACGCAGGCGACCCGTGCTGCCCTCCCTACAATTCAGAACATCGGCAATTCAGGCGTTCAGAACGTGGCGCGGGCCGCCGTGGGTTCGATGGGACAGCGAGCGGTCTCGGGAGGGCTGCAGCAAGCAAGTTCGAACACGCTTGACTACGGCATAAACGGCGAAAACCGCAACCTGGGTGGCTATGTGCACGCATTCGGTAGCGGCTTCGCCACGGGTGCAGGCGGGAGCGTCTTCGCTGGCAAGCTGGCAGGCGAACTTCGGCTGCCCCTGGTGAACGCGCAGGGCGTCGCCTCTCGAGCCGCCGGGCTCGTCAACGAGAGCACGGACCTCGTGGCCAACCACGTTGTCGGAGCGGGACAGTCCGTGGTCAACGAAGTCGTGCGACCCAACGGTGACCGCGGGGCAGACTTGCTCCCGGACGCTATGGGAGGATTCATCTCCGGAGCGAAAGGTCCACGTTGGGTTGGACACTGAGAGGGTGTGCTCGATGAATGACCGTAGAACCGCGCGAGCTACCGTGAACGATTCGGATCATGCGAGCCGTGGGGGTTACTCGAGATCGCGCTGGATTCGTTTTTTCTCGGCCCTTGGCGTATTGATCTTTATTATCCTTGCCGTGTTCGTGGGACCGGCGTGGTTGAACGCTTACGACGCGGCGAACCACACCTGGATAACCTGCGAAGTGAAGTCCGCTCATGCAGAGACTGGTAGTAACGTGAGTCGAACGGGGATTGGTGGTTCGCGTGCAGAGGTTGAAATAAGTACGAAGGGCTGCGGGTCGCTTCTGCTGCGCCAAGGCATCACTCAAGCGAACTCAAAGCGGGTTGCGACCGCGCTGGAAGAGAGCGGCAAGGTTGAGATTGAGGTGGGCTCGGGGTCCTACGCTATTCGCTCGGTTCTTGGCGTGATCAATCGCCTGCCTACCGCCTACGGCTTCCGCTCTGCGTAGTGTCATCGCATTGAGCGAGCCGACCGCCGCATCGAAGCCCCGAAGAAGGGGAATCGAAGGGCCTGGATCATCCTGGCCGTCTGGGCTTTCGGCGTCGTGGTGTCGCTAGTAGTGCTGCTGGTATGGCCATATTGGATGAGCGCGTACGACGAAACGCACCGGAAGACCATGCCGTGCAGCGTCTCCAGCGCAGAGGTCTACGCCGGGTCCACGGTGAGCCGTACTGGTTTGGGGGTGCCGTTCTCCTACCTGAAGGTAGACACACAAGATCGCCGACACGTCGCTGCTCGACCTGCCGGGGGGTGTCACCGGCACCATCGTGAACCAATGGCCGCTTTCCTAGGAGTGCTGTTGAGTAAGTTAATTGAAAGAATTGAGCAGCTCGTCCCTCTGCTTCTCAGCATGCAAGAGGTGGACTACGCCAGGGCGTTCCAGCAGGATGTGATCGCCATCCGCAGCGGAGACAAGGCCCGAAGAGTCAGGGCACTGGCGGACGTCGAAGGAATGCTTCGCGAGGGGTCGGGTACGCTAGCCGATCGTTATATCACTTGTGACGATGGTTCCCCAGATGTCGAGCGATCCCGATTGTTTCGTCATCTAGTGGTCAGGGTCAGATCCGAGGCAGCGATCCGACGGAGGCTGCGACTCTGAAGTGAGTGAAAAAAGACGAGAAGTACAAGGTTGCCTGCCGACGAGTCGTTGAGGCTTGCAACCGCGCAGTTCACCGGCAGGAAGTGACGGCTGGAGTCGGTCACTTCGTGGGCGGCTTGCGGGACGGCGTGAACGAATGAATGCGGCTCGGAGGCAACGGGCCTGTGCGAGGAGCTGCCAACGGGCTGTTGTCTGAAGCAGAAGGTCAGACGCACTCGACGCCGAGGCGCGTAGCAGGGTCGACGGAAAAGGGGCAGTGATTGGAACAAGAAGCTCGGGGTGCTGATGCTCTGCGGAGGAAACGAAAAAGGGGAAATATTCTCGTTTTCTTCGTTCTCGGTCTTGCGGTTTTCGTCACGATCGGCATCGTCGGTGGCGGGCAGCTGTTTGAAGCGTATGACAGATCGCACCAGATCGAGGAGACTTGCGAAGTTCAGAAGGCTGAGGCCTCATCAGGTGGCTCGACTTCCTCGAGGGGTGTCGGGACCCTATTCGATCAGGTTGAAGTCGACACGAAAGATTGTGGCCCCCTGGTGCTGCGACGCGGAGTGACTGAGCAGAACAAGTAGGAGATCGCGGACGAGTTGAGCTCCGCCGGACGTGTGCAATTCCGCATCGGGGCTGGGTCGTTCAAGTGGCGGGAAGTGCTCCACACCGTCCGGACACCGGTGATCGTGCAGTCCTACGTAGCTCACGAATAAGCTTGAACCGTGTCGGGGGGCTTTGGCGGCGATGCCGATGCGCGGACCGCCTCGCTTGACGGACCCTCGGGAGTGGTGTCGTCCGAGTTCGACGCTGCTGGGCGATTGGGACGCTGTTCCGCGCGGAAGGGAAGGACGAAGCCCCCGAAGAAGGCGAGTTGAAGGGCCTGGACGGCCCTGGCCGTCTGGGCTTTTGGAGTCGTGGTGTCGCAAGTAGTGCTGCTGGTATGGCCATTTTGGTTGAGCACGTACGACGAAACGCACCGGAAGACCATTGGTCTCCACGCCCGCTGATGAGAACCACGGAACATCGGAGTTGTAGTTGACGAGATCGGCGCCTGATCGCACAGTGCAGAGAAGGCTTGCGCGTAGGAGGAGGGCCTTAGCTTCCATTGTCCTGGTGTTTGTTGTCCTGTTTCCATTGCTCGGCTTCTTCGTTGGGCCGATTACGTTGAAGGCGTACGACGCGGGGCACCGGGTTAGCCCGATCTGTACCGTCAGCTCGGCGCACAGCAGCGTTGATTCGTCTCGTTCGTTGAAGGGCGTTGGATCGTCGACATCTCAAGTTGTGTTTGAGACTTCAGATTGTGGGACGCTCGTGTTGCAGTGGGGTGTCACGCGTGACAACGAGGACAAAATCGCCCGAAGCGTGGACAAGCGAGGGCGTTACAGATTCGATGTGGGCGAAGGGTCCTTCAATATGCGAAATTCCTGAACATGATTCGTCAGGCCGTATATGTGAAGAGCTTTGAATCCGCTTGAATTCCGCTTCCTCCTTTTGGGGTCGGCTTCGCCAATCGGGCGATTCAGCTCTGCCTGCCCGGACCGCGCCTTCGCGATTGAGCGCGTTGCGCAGGGGTTGTGCGGAGGCGGGACGTTCGAGTTCTCGCTTGGCACATCTTCGCGGCGGTTCCGAGGTGCGCTCCAGGTGATGAATTGGTATCCGACGGCCTTTGAGTACAAGCAATGAATTGCAGCAGTTGAGGGCTGCTTCAAGCGGCGGAGACCAATCCCGAAGAATCAGGGCACTGGCGGAAGTGGCGGCGACGGGAGAAGGAGAGCGCAACCGTGCCGAATGCTGAGACTCGGCTTGGGACGGAGGTTGCCCGGCGGCGTGTCTTTCGGAACCGCGCCGTCGCCGTGCTCTTGCTCTTCCTCGTCGTTGTCGTCCCGATCTGGGCATTCTTCGTAGCGCCGATCGCTTTGGGTGCGTACGACGATTCTCATCTGATGTCAGTGACCTGAACGGTTGAATCAGCAAAAGCGGGGAGCGGGCTCGTTCCGGCTGCGTGCCGGGCTCAAGATCCTGAAGGTAGCGCCGGAGATCTACAGCTACACCGGAGTGCCCGCCTCGGAGGCGCCCCGGCGCGGACCGCGTGACAGCACAAACGACGAGTGAGCCGGAGCGGTGATGTTGAGACGAAGGAGAACACGTGTCCAGGTCGTCACGCTGTGCAACGAGGTAGCCGGATTCCTCGGTCGGATGGAGGCTCGTGAAGCGGAGGGCTTCTACCTCCGCCAGGCCGAGGCGCTTCGCGTGGAGGAAGCGCGGCTTGCTCGGCGGCGGATCTACCGAAGGATCTACTCCGCGTCGAACTCGGGGGCAGGGGGCATGGGCGACATGTTCGTGGTCACGCCTGACGGCGCGGGCGATGTCCCTGCGACCGAAGCGTTCCAGCGGTCACTCTCCGCGCTGCTGCGGGCGACGCGCACATTTCCGTGATGAACTCGTTGTTCCGGCGCTGAAGGGGCACGGGAGAACATGACATTGTCGGAATTGCTCAAGCGACTCGACGATCACGCCGTCGAGGACGCCGCGTCGGCTTTGCAGATAGCCGCCGTACGATCTGCTCTCGTCGCCGTGTCCGAGCAGCCGCCCGACCATTCGGGGTACCGCAGGGGGATACAGGGCGCAGCCCGCCTTGTTGCCGACACCTGGCCCTACGAGAGCGAGCTGGGGGCGCTGGTGCTGGCCTTTTCCGAAGCGGTGCGACGCGACATTGGCCCGTACCGCACGACGGACACCGGGGCTGCAGTCGAGTGATCCAGGACTGAACGACTCGCACCGTCAGCTCCGCGCACAGTCTTGCGGGCTCGTCTCACTCCGTGAAGGGCACCGGCTCGTCGACGTCGCAGGTCGTCTTCGAGACGTCCGACTGCGGGGCGCATGTGCTGTGTGGGGTGTGGATCGCGACAGGTCCGTCGGCCCAGTGCAGCAGCAGTACGCCGGTCAGCGCCCGAAGGCCCCGGCGAACTCACCCCACTGCGCGGGCGCCCGCTGCTCGAGCCACGCGCAGAGCTCGGGATAGGCGGCGTCGATCGATAGGACGCTGATCACGCCGCGTTGGCCGTTCACCTTGATGTCGAGGCCACCGAACCGGTTGGTGGTGGGCCGGATGCGCTTGATCGCCGCCGGATCGACGGTCCGCGCGGCACGGAACATCGGCGTCACGACCAGCTGCGAGTCGTACGCCTCGACGCGACGGCGCTTCTGCCCGACGCCGAGGTAGACGAACAGCAGACCGAACAGCACCATGCCGACGCCGGCGATGAGCATCCCGATCGCGTCGGGGTCGTCGAGCACGCTGAGCGTGACCAGGAAGAAGAACCCGCCCACGACGATGACGACGATCCCGATGATCCGGAGCAGCAGGTAGCTGAACCGGCGAGCCCGGACGGTGAAGAGCACGCCGTACGCCTCGTCTCCCACGACGGTGGACGGTGGCCGCTTCCGGTCGTTCTGACGAACGAGCGCGCTGACGGCGGCCGGGATGGTGATCATGGCAATGAGCGCGATGAACACCGGCGAAAGGTTGATGTTCACCGGTCCGCCCCCGTTCCTGCGTTCGTGCGCCGTTCGAAGGGCGTGATGCCCTGGTCCCCCTGGATCATGCGTGCAGAGTATCAGCGCCCTGTGGACAGGCCCGAGCATCGTCGCGGATGCTCTATGTTGGATTTCAGTAGCGAGCTGTGGCCCGAACGGGGGTGGCTCCCGGGGCGGACCAGCCCGGACCTGACGCCGTTCAGCAACTAGCATCGATGTGCTCGACGATTCTCTTGGGGGGAAGACCGTGATGAACCAGCGTGCCGGGAACACCGGAGCACGACGGACCGGACGACGGATCGCGGGGACGGTCGCCGTCATGGGGATCGCAGCGCTGGTGCTCGCCGGCTGCACCTCCGACGACAAGCCTGTTGCCGACCCCTCGCGGGTCCTGCAGACCGTCGACACGCGCCTCGCCGCGGACGGCTCGATCACGTCGATCTCGGACACCGCGATCTCCGTCGCGGGCAAGGACTCCTCGTCGGCGACGACCGAGCACGACCCCGCGAAGGCGGCGAGTGACCTGCCACTGCGCATCACGACGCAGTACTCGACCAAGAAGAAGACCGGCACGGATCTGGCCGACCTCGACGGGTACTCGGGTCGGGTGTCGATCGACCTGACGATCGAGAACCTGACGGTCACGTCGAAGAACCTGACCTACGACGTCGCCGGCACGTCGCGGTCGACCCCGGCACTCGTGGGCGCGCCCTTCAGCATCGCTGCGTCGACCGTGCTGGCGGGGACCGCCGCCGACCGCGTCGTCACGGACTCCGCCGACTCCGGCTCGTCGACCGACGGTGTCGTGAGCACCAACGAGGACGGCGACGCGGTCGTCCAGTGGGGCCGGTTGCTCGCCCCGCCGACCTCCGGCGCGAGCAGCACGCTGCACCTCGTCGCCGACGTCGAGGACTTCACCGCGCCGACCATCGACGTCGCCGCGCAGCCCGGGCTGTCCACGGACCTGTCCTCCACGGGCGTCGTCAACGCCGCCTTCGGGTCCGACAGCGACTCCGAAATCGCGCTCCAGCGCCGCACGATCGACCTCATCTCCCAGGTGAACGAGGTGTTGGCGCGTGCCGGTGGCACCATCACCGAGGTCCGGTCGAACCTCGAGACGACGTCGGAGACCCTCGGCGTCAGCACAGCCGAGCGCCTCAAGGAGAGCAGCTCCTCCCTCGCCAGCACGATGCAGTCCCTCTCCGGACAGCTCGGCTCCCTGAACAGCGACCTCGGCACCACGGTCAAGGCCACGCAGTCGACGGTGTTGCAGCAGCTCCAGCAGACCACCACGAGCCTCGACAGCCTGCTCGGGGACACGTCCGCGACCGCGCCGGCAACGGTGCTCGACGGCAACGGGTGCGCGGCCACGCCGAAGACCCAGTCCACCGGAGGCAGTGTCTACGGCAACCTCCTCCGCGTCTCGGCGCAGCTCACCGGCTACGCCGATGCGAGCGAGGCGTGCAAGCAGCAGGTGAGCGGGCAGCTGGCGGGCGCCGTCGGCCCGGCGTCGCCGGACGAGACGACGTGCGCCCCTCAGGAGGCCCGTGGATCGTTGACCTGCGCGCTCTGGGATTCGTCGCGTGCGGTGAGCACCTCGCTGATCGGTCTGGTCAGCACCGGGCAGCAGCTCGCCGACCAGCTCGACCCCAAGCTCGCGGACATGGCGATTGAGCAGTCGGACGCCCTGCGCGCCAAGCTCGGCGAGATCGACACCGCCGTGCAGGCCCTCGGCGCCGACGGCACCGGTGAGGTCGCGCGCACCCTGCAGGCGTTGCAAGACCTCCGCGACCAGACCGCCGACGACCTCGGCCCCGTGCGCGACGCCGTCACGACGGTGAACCGGCAGGCAGTCGCAGCACGCGGGCTGGTGGGCAACGCCGGCGACGGTCGGTTCAGCACCTCGATGCAGGCGCAGAACCTCGAGGTCGCCGACCAGCTCTGCGCCCTCGCGGCGACGGACCAACTCGACGCCGAGCAGGCCGATGCGCTGCGCGGGTACCTGACCGCCACGCCGTGCCCCGGCGCCGAAGAGGGCACGACGTTGCAGCCCGGTGGACGCTTCAGCACCCCGATGGACGAACGCCTCAGGGACCAGGCGAAGCAGTGGGACGCGGTGGTCGCGGCGACCGATCTCCGCTCCGAGACCGGGATCGGTGCCGCGGTCACGACGCTGTCCGACGACGTCGACGCGCTCGACGACGGCATCGCCGAGGTCCGCCGGGCGGTGCGCAACGACGGTGGTTCGGTCGAGGGAGCGGCGCAGGAGCTCCAGGAACTCGTCGAGCAGGCAACGAAGTCGAGCGCTGTGGTCGGCACCCAGCTGACCGCGATCAGCACGCAGCAGACCCAGCTGCAGGACGCCGTCCGCAAGGCCTTCGCCGACGCATCGACGCAGTCCGAGAAGGACGTGCAGAAGATCATCGACCAGCAGGTGCGGCAGGTCAGCGAGACTGCGAAGGGCAGCCGTGATGCGGTCATCTCGGCCTTCGACAAGTCGATTGCCGGGCTCCGGTCCACCTCGGGCGAGGTCACGAAGGACTCGAAGGGCACGATCGACGAGCAGAAGGGCACGCTCGAGCAGGAAGGCTCCGAGCTGGCATCCGCCGTCGACCGTCAGACGGCCTCGAGTCTCGAGCAGATCGCTGCGAGCACGAGCGCCTCGACGCGCGACGTGCAGGGAGCCTCCACGCTGCTCACCGGCGACCTCAACCGGGTGATGCTCGACCTGGGCGACCGCAAGGTCAACGGATCCGGCATCCTCGGCGCGATGGCCACGAGCGCGGCGAAGTCCGACTCCGCCGACTACCAGCTCGCCCTGGCATCGCAGAACGCCGCGGGCTACGCGAACGTCCGCGCCGAGGACGTCGCCGGGATCCTGCTCCAGCAGGAGCAGTTCCGAGCCTCCCTCGACGCCGCGACGACGCTGCCCGCCTTCCAGCTCAAGGTGCCGGCCAGCGCGACCTCGACCACGCTGTACACCTTCCGGATCGGGGCGGACCGATGAGCGACCAGACGATCGACGAGTCCGACGGCACCGAGGCGGGACGTCCGCGTAATCGCCGTCCGCTGGTCATCGCCGCCATCGCGGTGCTCCTGGTCGCCGCGGTGGTCGCTGCCGTCCTGACCTTCCGGGCGATCGGCAGCAGCACGCCGGCCGAGGCTGTCCCGGCCACCGTGCCGGTGAGGATCACCGTCAAGCACGTCCCCGACACCACGAAGATCGGCGTCGTCGTCACCCTGGGCGACGGTGAAGGGTCCGAGTGGAACGAGGCGGCACAGGGCGCCCTGGTGGCCGAGCGACGACTGGCGCTCGGCGGGACCGACATCACCCTCGTCACGAAGAACGACGGCGGGACGTCCGCGGGGGCGAAGACCGCGGTGGAGTCCCTGGCGAAGAGCGGCGTCGCGGGCATCGTCGTCGCGTCGTCCGGCAATCACGTCTCCGGAGCGCTGACGACGGCGGCCGAGAAGCACATCCCGGTGGTGGTGCCCTACGCCTCGGCCGAGAAGGACTCGTGGTCGACCGCGCCGACCGCCGAGTCGATCGGCGCCGCGATGACGACGGCGCTCGGCGACGCGAAGTCGCCGCTCCTGGTGAACCTCGGCGGTGGCGCGCCCGCAGACCTCCGAGTGGCGCACGTCCTCGACGGGGACGACACCGCAGACACCGCGGAGCTCGCCGCGACCATCGCCTCGCGGACCGGCGCGACCGACGCAGACGACGACACCGCCGAGGCCGCGGACGCCGACCCGAAGGCCACGCCGGACTCGGACGCTGTCGTCGTCAGCGGGTCCGCGCAACGACAGGGTGCCCTGGTGGCGGCACTGCAGGCCGCAGACGTCACCGTGCCGGTCGTCCTCACCCCGGACGCGACGAGTCCGGCCTTCGGCGCCGCACTCATCGATGCCGGCGGCAGCCTGAGCGGCTCCTTCCGCACCGTCGGGGTGGCCACCGACGACGCACGGGCGCTCTCCTCGGACGCCGAAGGTCGGGCGATGTCCGCGTTCCTCGGTGGGGTCCGGGTGCTCGCCGACGATGCCGACGCTCAGAACCTGACGGGCGACCGGCCGTTCTCGGCGGTGGCCGGGGCAGCGGACGCCCGCAGCCACGATGCCGTCGTCGCCCTGGTCCGCGCGGTCGGCAAGTCCGGCAGCACGGAGCCCTCCGACGTGACCGATGCCCTCGCCGCGCTCGACCTCGACTCCGCGGCGGGCATCGCCGGTCCGGCGCTCGACTTCACGCGGCAGCAGGCGCTCGGTGCGTCCGCGACGGTGTTGGCGGCCTCGGCACAGCCACTCGGACTCCGACCCGACAACGCCGCCGCTGCTGGCTCCGAAGACGCATCCGGCGACGACGCGGCTCAGGCCACCTCGCTGGTGTGGTTCGAGGACTCCACCGCACGCTGACCCACCCACGCACAACCCGAGAAGGACACCGCGAGCATGCGCCTGCTGATCGAGCTCGACGACCGACGTGAAGCGGTCGAGGTCGACGGGTGGTCCGGCGCGTCCTCGCTGGGGGAGCTCCTCTCGGCGGCGATCGGCGTCGAGCTCGATGCCGAGACGACCCTCGCGGTCGACGGTCACCGCACCAGTGCGGCGACCCCGCTGCGCGACCTCGTCCTGCTCGAGGGGTCCCGCATCGGCCGCGCACCACAGGAGCGACCGCAGACGATCGACGGGTGGAGCGTCACCCTCGCCGGGGGACTCGAGGCGGGTCTCGTCGTACCGGTCCCGCGCAGCCGGAAGCTCGTCGTGGGCCGGGCGCCCCAAGCCGACGTCGTGCTGCCCACCGAGAGCGCTTCGTGGGAGCACTGCACGATCGAGCGCGAGGACGACGGGGTCCGGGTGCGTGACGCCGGGTCGACGAACGGCACCGTGATCGCGGGCGAGCGCATCGATGCCGAGGGAGTCCTGCTCACCGGGACCACGAGCGTCATCGTGGGCGGCGCCGTGCTGCTGGTCCGGCCAGCGCTGGACGAGGTCCCCGTGCCGGCCGCGGGCTCCCTGGCCAACCTGACGCCCGCGGCGACCGCGCCGTTCAACCGCCCGCCCCGAGCCGGGCGGAACACCGAGACCGAGACCGTCGACCCACCGGCCAAGCGCGAGGTCCCGCAGGCCTCGAAGTTCAGCTGGATCACCGTCGCAGCGCCTCTGGTCCTCGCCGGCGCGATGGTGCTCCTGCTCGGCGACGCCCGGTTCGCCCTCTTCGCGCTGCTGTCGCCGGTCACCGCGATCGGCATGTGGTTCGAGCAGAAGCACCGTCGGGCGAAGAACCTGAAGGATGAGGACACCCGCTTCGCCGAGGCGGTGGAGTCCTTCCGGGGTGAGATCGCCGAGGCCGCGGCGGTCGAGGCGGCCCGTCGGCAGGAACTCGTCCCCGACCCGGCCACCGTCGTCCGCCGGGCCGAGCTCCCCACCACCCTGCTGTGGCAGCGACGCTCCGAGGACGCTGACTTCCTGAGCCTGCACGCCGGCACCGGTGACGCACCGTGGCGCCCCGAACTCGATCAGCGGGCGGCGTCGTCCAAGCTCGAGGACGAGGCGAAGGCCGCCATCGCCGACAGCCGCCTCACCGCTGCGCCGGTCGTGGCCGACCTGTCCGACGCCGGCGTCGTCGGGATCGTCGGCGACCGCGAGGGCGCGCTCGCACTGGCGCGCAGTCTGCTCACGCAGGCCACCGTGCACTGCGGGCCCGCCGACCTGACGGTGGGCATCTTCTGCGACGCCGGCCGCGCGGACGACTGGGGGTGGGCCTCCTGGCTGCCGCACGCGCGCGTGGCGGGGAGCAGCACCGGTGCCCGCTGGATGTCGGCGCAGCGCGACCAGAGCGCCGCGATGCTCCGGGGGCTGCGGGAGTCGCTCGACGAACTCCCGACCCCGAACCTGCTCGTCGTGGTCGACTCCGAAGTGCTCACCGAGGGCCGCGACGCACCCGCCCGGAACCTGCTCGGCGAAGGGCGCACCGTGCCCGGACAGTCGCTCCGTCCCGGCGAGCAGCCCCGACGGGTGAGCGGGATCGTCATCGCGACCAACGAGCAGCAGCTCCCCGCAGCCTGCACGACGATCATCACGGTCGGTGCCGACGCCGCAGCGACGGTCTACCGGCCGGAGGACCGGACCCGCGTCGAGGACGTCGTGCTCGCCGGCCTCAGCGCCGAGACCGCCGAACGGAGCGCCCGCAGTGTGGCGCACTTCGACGATCCCGAACTGCTGGTGCCGGGGGCGTCGTTGCCGTCGCTCGTCCGCCTGCCGGAGCTGCTCGCGGGCGACGACACGGTCTCGCGAACCCCGACGGGCACGAGCCCCGCCGATGCGATCCGCACGGCCTGGGACGCCCGCACCGGCTTCTCGACCCCGATCGGGTCGTCGGAGAGCGGCGTCCTCGAGATCGACCTCGTCCGCGACGGACCACACGGCCTGGTCGGTGGCACGACGGGTTCGGGCAAGAGCGAGTTCCTGCGGTCGCTCGTCGCCGGGCTCGCTGCGCGGAACGACCCGACGCGCCTGAACTTCCTGCTCGTCGACTTCAAGGGCGGGGCCGCGTTCGCCGCCTGCGAGCGGCTGCCGCACACCATCGGCACGATCAGCAACCTCGACGAGCAGCTCGCCGACCGGGCGATCCGTGCGCTCGAGGCCGAGCTCGAGCGGCGTCAGCGGGTGTTCGCCGCAGCCGGGGCGGACATCGACAACCTCGACGCCTACCTGGCGACGAAGCCGGACGAGCCGATGCCGCGCCTGCTCCTCGTCGTGGACGAGTTCGCGATGCTGGCGAAGGACTTCCCCGACGTCCTGACCTCGCTCGTCGCCGTCGCGGCGGTCGGGCGCACACTCGGCGTCCACATGATCCTGGCCACCCAGCGGCCGGCCGGCGTGGTGAGCGAGGACATCCTGGCGAACACCAACATGCGTGTCGCGCTGCGGGTGCAGAGCCGCGAGGACTCCACGAACGTGATCGGCGTCCCCGCGGCCGCCGGCATCGGTCGCCAGCAGACCGGTCGCGCCTACGTGAAGCTGGGGCAGGACGACATCACCCCGGTGCAGACAGCCCTCGTCACCGGCCGAGCCCGTGACGAACGCGCCGAACAGCCGGTGTCGGTCCGACCGACGGACGTCTTCGGCGTTCCCGCGCCGATGCCCGCCCGGGCTCCGACGGCGTCCGACGTGACCGACCTCGACCAGCTCATCGAGTCGATCGGGCAGGCGAACGCCGCCGCCGGCTACGCTCCGCCGCGCCCGATCTGGCCCGAGGCACTCGGCGACCGCGTCGAGCTGGGTGCGCTGGCGGCAGCCGACGCCGCTGACACGTCGCGGACGGTGCCCGTCGCCCTGGCGGACGACCCCGACCACCAGCGTCAGGTCACCACCGGATGGGACCTCGACGAGGGCAACCTGATGCTCATGGGCATCCCCGGCAGCGGGACGAGCACCGCGCTCGCCACCCTCGCCCTGCAGCTCGCCGCCGCGACGAGCCCGGACGACCTCGACCTGCTGGTGCTCGACATGGGCCCAGGGGACCTGGCTCCGCTCGCCCGGCTGCCGCACACCACGGCCTACGTCGGCTCCGGTGCCGGCGCGGGGGAGTTGCAGGCGCGGTTCCTCCGCCACCTGCGCGTCGAGCTCGAGCGCCGTCGTGCCACTCCGGGAGGCCGCCGTGCCGTCGTGCTGATCGACGGTCTCGCGGCACTGCGCGACGAGTACCAGGACTTCGAGGGCCAGCTGCTGCTCGACGCCCTGTACCGCGTCTACGCCGAGGGGCCCGCGCTGGGCATCTCGTTCGCCGTGTCGACGACGCGGGCCAAGGCCGTGCCGTCTGCGATGGACGAAGTGACCACCCAGAAGTGGATGTTCCGCCTGGCGGACCCGTACGACTACGCCTCGATCGGCGTCCGCCCCAAGGACGTCCCGCCGCCGGTGCCGGGGCGCTTCATCGACTCGGTCCTGCGCCTGCAGTCGCACGTGGCGACACCCGACGTCCCGCTCGCGCAGGCGGTCGAGCGCCTCGCGGAACGCTGGTCCGGCACCGCTCCGAAGGCGAGTGCGGTCGGGCGGCTGCCCGACGCCGTCCTGGTCGACGAGCTCGGTGCCGGTGCGGTCTTCTGCAGCGAGCCGTGGCGGCTGCCGGTCGGGATCGCCGAGGACGACCTCGCTCCGGCCACGCTCGAGGTCTACGACGGCGAACACGTGCTCGTCGCGGGGCCTGCCCGCTCGGGCAAGTCGACCGTCCTGCTGGCGCTGGCGGCACTGGCTCGCGCTGCAGAGGGCGTCCGCCCGGCCGTCTGGGCGATCTGTGACCGTCGGTCACCGCTCGCCTCGGGAGCGTTCGACCGCATCGCCGTCGGACCCGACGAGGTCCCCGCACTGCTGGCCGGGCTGCGGCTCGAGCGCGGTCCGGTCCTGCTGCTCGTCGACGACGCCGAACGCTTCGACGACGGCGACCAGGCGATCGCCACCCTGCTCGCGACGGAGCGTCCCGGTCTGTGCGTGGTCGCCGCCGGGCGGTCCGCCGACCTCCGGTCGCTCTACAGCCACTGGACCCGCGCCGTCCGCAAGTCGCGGTGCGGCGTGCTCCTGCAACCGGACGTCGACTACGACGGTGAGCTCCTGGGGGTCACGCTCCCGCGCCGTGCGCCGGTCGCGTTGACCGTTGGTCGCGGCTACGCGTCGTCCGGCGGGGCCGTCCGCCTGGTCCAGACCGCGTCCGCAGGCAGCTGACCCGACCGACTGACGGACTGGAGGCCCGTGGCGACGCCGCCACGGGCCTCCAGTCTGTCAGCTGGTCGCGCGACGGACGCGCTCAGTCCCGACGGACGCGCTCAGTCGCGCGTCGTGATCCCGAAGGGCGAGCTCTCGAGGTTCGTGAAGTTCCCCACCGTCGCCCGGACGGTGCACGACGGGGCGACGGACAGCGCGGTGACCACGAGCCCGTCGGACGATACCGCCAGAGCCCCCGAGCAACCGTCGGCGAACCGCACGCCGGACTCCCCGCCGGCCACGTCGACGAGCATCTGCGACGGGCGCCCGCTGCTCGGACTGCGGTAGAGCGGGTTGAGCTCGTCGGCACCGTTCGGCCAGACCGGCACCAGGGTCACCGGCAGTGCCGTCTGGCTGACCGTCCGGTCGGGCGTCCGGACCTCGACGCCCTGCAGCCGCTGGACGGGGTAGGCGGTCCCGCGCACGGCGTCGTCGGTCACGGCTGCGGTGGTCGCCTCGCCGACGCCGTCGAGCCAGGTCTGCAGCGCTGCACCGTCCTCGACGGCGAGTGGTACCGAGGCCTCGACGGTGACGTCTCCGCCGGCGGGGACCTCGACGCCGGACAGGCTCCACGCGCACGCGGTGTCCACACCGGTCAGTGACGGCTGGTTGCGCTTCGCGGTGATGCCCTCGCCGGACCACGTGACCGCGGGGCAGGAGGCTCCCGACCGGGCACCCGGCAGCACCTCGAGGAACGGTCCGCCGAGGGTGGCCGCCTGCGCCGCGTACGTGACGCGCAGGTCCACGGTGCCCTTCGCTGGGTCGACGGTGGCGCGCCGTGTGGTCGCCAGCCCGGTGGGCAGTGGCCGGTCCTGCTGGTAGGCGTTGGCGGCCTGTGCGGTCGCGGTACCCGTGCCCGGCGTCTTCCGGAGGGCTCCGGGCAGCCACACGACGCCACCGACGACCAGTACTGCGACGAGCACGACGCCGATGCCGCCGAACAGGAGCGCACGGTCGGTCAGCCACTCGGGGCGGGCGAACCGACGCGTCGGTTCGGGCTCGGCGGCCGGCGCGGCGGGCAGCGGCTGCCGCGCCATCGGCCGGATGACGGTCTGCGACCCGGCGGGGCCGAGCTCCGGGGTCGGTCCGACGACCGCGGCGTCGTCCCCGGTGGCGGTGGTCCGAGATTCCGTCGCGTCGTCGGGACGGACCCCACGGACGACGGTCGCCGGACGCTCGACCTCGTCGAACGTGTCCGGGTCGCTGGACGCGACCAGTGCGGGTGCCGACGCGAGGGACCGTGCGAGCCGACGGAGGGTCCCCGCCGCGTCGGCCGCCGACGGACGGGCGTTCGGGTCCTTCGCGAGCAAGGCGGACACCGCGGCCCACAGGGCGTCGGGCACGTCGAGCGGGGGCGGGTTCGAGGTGACGTGGCGGTAGGCCACGGCGAAGTCCGTGCCCGGTCCGGCGAACGGTGTGCGACCGGAGAGCAGCTCGTAGAGCATGACCCCGGCGCCGTAGACGTCGGCGGCCGGACCCGAGCGTCCGTGGCTGATCGACTCGGGCGCCATGTACTGCGGCGTGCCGAGGAGCCCGGTGGTCGTGCGTTCGCGTTCGGCGACGACCGAAGCGATCCCGAAGTCGGTGACCCGGACGGCACCGGTGGCACCGGGGACCCACGCGGTCTGGAGCAGGACGTTGTCGGGCTTCACGTCACGGTGGGTGACGTCCTGCTCGTGCGCCGCGGTGAGTGCGTCGAGGGTCTCGGCGGTGATCGTCAGGGCGTCCCGCGGCAGGAGCGGGCCGTTCGACGCGAGCAGGTCGCGGGCAGACCCACCCGGCACCAGGTCCATGACGATCGCCAGCCGGTCGCCCTCGACGACCAGGTCGCGGACGCGCACGATGGACGGGTGCTGCAGGGCGAGGAGCACCGAGCGTTCGCGGACGAAGCGCTCGACGATCTGCGGGTCGGCGGCGAGTTCGGCACGCAGGAGCTTGGCCGCGAAGGCCTCGCCGGTCGCGGAGTGCTCGACCCGCCAGACCTCTCCGGTGGCGCCGGTCCCGAGGAGCTCGACCAGTCGGTAGGACGCACCGAGCGGTTCGCCCTGGCCGTACTGCCCTTGACGGTCCTGCGCCACGCGTTCCCCGATCCCCCCGATGGCCGACCCCTCGCCGACCACGCAATGTTACCGGCCGGCGGCCTGCTCCGGCGCCGCGTACTGCACGTCGATCGCGTGCTGCGTGAACCCCGAGCGCCGGTACAGCGCCAGCGCCGGTTCGTTGTCCCCCTCGACGTAGAGTGCGGCGGCGGTCAGGCCGCGGCCGCGCAGCCGAGCGGTGCCCGCACGCATGAGCACACCGCCGAGTCGCTGCCCCTGCAGGTCGGGCCGCACGGCGACGGCGTAGAACTCGCCGATGCCGTCCTCGACCTTGAGCCAGCACGAGCCCGCGAGCTGCCCGGAGGCGTCGCGGAGCAGCAGCAGGTCCTCGCCTGCGAACCAGTCGTCGGCCTCGCGTGCGTGCAGGTCGTCGAGCGTCATGCGCCCCTGCTCGGGGTGGTGGGCGAAGGCGGCGGCGTTCAGCGCGAGCCAGTCGGTCTCGTCGTCGGTGCCCGGGCGGAACGCCGACAGGAAGTAGCCGTCTGGCAGCGCCACGTCGACATCGGACTCGGCGACGGGTGCCCGGAGCTGCAGCAGCGTGCGGACCGCGCGCCAGCCGAACCGGTCGGCCAGTGCACGCGCTGCCGGGTGGTCCCCGTGCGCCCACGCGAGCCGGGGAGCGGCCCCGCCGCCCAGCGCGAGTGCCTGCGAGACCAGGGCCGTGCCGATGCCCCGGCCACGGGCCTCCTGGGCGACGACGAGTTCCAGCTCGCCGTCACGGACCACCGCGACCCCGTGGTCGACGGTCAGGACGGCCGCGCGCCCCGCGCGGACGTCGACCAGGGTCTGGTCGGAGAACGGGGGAGCCTCGCCGGGGGCGACGAAGCTGCTGAGGTCGGGGAGCACTACTGCCCCATCAGGCGCTCGGCCTCGTCGTCGTAGACGTTGAAGCGGTACCCGACGTTGCGGACGGTGCCGATGAGCGACTCGAGGTCGCCGAGCTTGGCGCGCAGCCGTCGGACGTGCACGTCGACCGTGCGGGTGCCACCGAAGTAATCGTAGCCCCAGACCTCGCTGAGCAGCTGCTCGCGGGTGAAGACGCGTGACGGGTGGGTGGCGAAGAAGCGCAGGAGCTCGAACTCCTTGAACGTCAGGTCGAGCGGCCGGCCGCGCACCTTGGCCGAGTAGCTGGCCTCGTCGATGACGACACCGGACGCCTGGATCTTCGAGCTCGTCTGGCCCTTCGCCGCACGACCGGCCGACAGCCGGATCCGGGCGTCGATCTCGGCCGGGCCCGCGCTCTCGAGCACGACGTCGTCGACGTTCCAGTCGCTGTTCACCGCGGTCAGCCCGCCCTCGGTGACGACGAGCACGATCGGCGTGGTCGACCCCGACGAGGCGAGGATCTTGCACAGGGCCTTCGCGCTGACCAGGTCGGTGCGGGCGTCCACGAACATCAGGTCGCTCTGCGGGGCGTTGACCAGCTGCGCGGCCTCGGCCGGCACGTGGCGGATCCGGTGGCTCAGGAGGCCCAGGCTCGGCAGGACGTCTCCGGGCGCGGTCGAGGTGAGTACCAGGAGCTGTGCCACAGGACCTCCGGAGGTGGATGACGTCGTGGAGACATCCTAGTGATGCTCGCGAACCACCTATCCGGCCGGACGGATTGCGCGTCGTCCCGCACCGCACGGCGCGAGCACCGCACGGCGCGACCACCGCACCGCACGGTGCGTGCGTTCCGCACGTCCCTGACATGATGGAGCGCGTGACCGAGCCCGTGCACCCCACCGACCAGCGTCGCCTGCGGCTGACGTCCGTCCTGCCGGTCTGGGTGCTGGCGGTCGTCGGGGCCGTGCTCGTGCTGACCCTGGCCGAGCGCGACGCCTTCGCCTGGCTGCTGCTCGTCTTCGTCGCCTGCGTGATGGTCAGTTTCGTGCTGCAGCTCATCACCGCCACGAAGGACGGTCTGGTCGAACGGATCAGCATCGCGTCGTCCGGGGCGTTCGTCGTGGTCCTCGTCACCGCGGTGGTGCTCCTGGCGCGTTGAGCCGAGCCGCGTAGACTCCGAGCATGGATTCGCTGCTTGCGCTCGAGCTCTTCTACGTCGGCCTGCTCGGCCTGGCGTCGCTCGCGATCGCGTTCATCTCGGTGGTCGTCGTCGTGAAGCTGTTCAAGGGCCAGCGTTGATCGAGCTGCCCGAGGGCCTCGCCCCCGAACTGGTCCCGCTGTCGTGGCTGGTCGGCGTGTGGGAGGGCACCGGCGTGGTCGAGTACCCGGTCGGTGACGACGACGAGGTCCGGAACTACGAGTTCGGCCAGCGTGTCAGCTTCAGCCACGACGGCCTGCCGTACCTGAACTACTCGTCGACCACCTGGCTGCTCGACGACGACCACACCCCGCTCGCCGCCGAGATGGGCTACTGGCGGATCGACCGGCCCACCGAGCCCGGCGACCGCGGCCCCGCGATGCTCCTGGGCGACGGGCCCACGCCCTTCAGCACGGTCGAGAGCGTCGAGGCGCTCCGCAACACCACGGACGGCTTCGACGTCGAGGCAGCGATCATCCACCCGACGGGCGTCAACGAGCTCTACGTCGGCCGCGTGCGGAAGGGTCGGATCGACCTGTCGACCGACGCCGTGCTGCGCTCGCCGAACGCGAAGGACTACTCCGCCGCGACCCGCCTGTACGGGCTGGTCGAGGGCAAGCTCTTCTGGGCGTGGGACATCGCCGCGCTCGGTCGCGAACTCACCTCGCACGCCTCGGGGCAGCTCGCGAAGGTCGACTGATGTCGGTGTTCGCCGCGCGTGACGGCTTCGTCGCCGCCGACTCCGTCGCCGCGCACTTCGGCAACCCGATCGGGGAGCAGCGCCTGCTGACCCGGGGGCGTGCCGTCGTCGAGCTCGGACTCGGTGTCGTCACCGTCACCGGACCGGACCGGCTGTCGTGGCTCAACTCGATCACCTCGCAGCAGCTCACCGGGTTGCCGACCGGCGTCAGCACCGAGACGCTCGTGCTCGACCAGGCCGGACGCGTCGAGCACGCGGCCCGCGTCGTCGACGACGGTGCGACGGTCTGGCTGCTCACCGAGCGCGCTGACGCTGCGCCGCTCGCCGGGTGGCTCGACTCGATGCGCTTCATGCTCCGGGTCGAGGTCGCCGACCGCTCCGCCGACTTCGTCACCCTCGGCTGGTTCGGGGCGGACGCCCCGTTCGCGTCCGTCGAGCTGCCGGAACCGCCCGTCGCCGAGTGGGTCGACCCGTGGAGCGCCGTCACGCCGGGCGGATGGGGCTACGCCGAACAGGAGGCCCACCCCGGCTCCGACTGGACCCTCCGCATCGCCGTGGTCACCCCCGGCACCGCGACCGCGATCGCCACGTCGGACGTGCCCGTCGCGGGGCTGCTCGCGTACGAGGCGCTGCGGATCGCCGCTTGGCGCCCGACCCTGTCCGACGTGGACGAGCGGACGATCCCGCACGAGCTCGACTGGCTGCGCTCCGCCGTGCACCTGTCGAAGGGCTGCTACCGCGGGCAGGAGACCGTCGCCAAGGTCCACAACCTCGGGCACCCGCCGCGACGGGCCGTGCTGCTGCACCTCGACGGGTCCGACGGCGTGCTGCCGGCCCCCGGGACCCCGGTGCTGCTCGACGACAAGCCCGTCGGACGGCTGTCGGCGTCGGCGATCCACCACGAGCTCGGTCCCATAGGGCTCGCCGTGGTGAAGCGCTCGCTCGACCCCACCGCGACCCTGCGGCTCGAGGCCGACGACGTCGTGGTGACCGCGGCGCAGGAGACCATCGTCCCGCCCGAGGCCGGTGCTACGGCGAACGTCCCGCGCCTGCCCCGCCTCGGAGCCGTCAAGCGCTCCTAGCCTGCGCGCTGAGGGTCGCAAGACACCGGTGTTCGCCGGTCGCACCGCGGTTCGCGGGTGTTCGGAGCGCGAACACCGGTGTCCTGCGCGCTGGCGTCAGGCGGGCTCGACGGCCGACCACGGGACGCTGAGCTCACCGAGCCGCCAGCGCGTCACACCGTGCAGCACCGGCCAGCCGCGGTCACGCATCCCGCGCACCGTGGCGATCCACCGCTGCCGGGGCCCGTACGTGCCGAGCGGTGCGGCGACCGCCCACGACAGGTCGAGGTCCCGCAGGAACGCGTGCACCCGTTCGCCGGGCACGTTGCGGTGGATCAGCGCCTTCGGCAGACGCTCGGCGACGATCGAAGGCACGTCGAGCCCGGCGAGCCGGAGGGACACCGTGAACGTCTGCGGCGCGACGTCGTCGAGCGTCACCCACGAGGCCACCCGACCGACCTCGTTGCAGGTCCCCTCGACGAGCGCACCGCCGGGCTGCAGCCGGTCCTGCATGATCCGCCACGACCCGACCACCGCGGACTCGTCGTACTGCCGCAGCACGTTGAAGGCCCGGATGACGGCGGGCCGGCGCTGCCCGGGCGTCGGCGTCTCGAAGCCCCCCAGGCGGAACGTCACGCCGTCGCGGGTCCCGGCGTTCGCGAGCGCGACCCGCGAGGGCTCGATCTCGATGCCCGTCACCTCGACGTCGGGTCGGACGGCGGCCAGCCGGTCGCGCAGTTCGAGGGTGGTGGTCGGTGATGCCCCGTAGCCGACGTCGGCGACGAGCGGGTCGTCCGTCCGGCGCAGCACCGGCAGGGTCGCGATCCACCGGTCGACGCGGCGGAGCCGGTTGTACCCGGTCGTCCCGCGCGTCACGTTCCCGATGGGCATGCGTCAAGGGTACGGGGCCGGTACCGCTCGGTAGACTCGGAGCATGACCTCCACGCTCGTCCTGCTCCGTCACGGCAACAGTGACTGGAACCAGAAGAACCTGTTCACCGGTTGGGTCGACGTCCGGCTCAGCGAGCTGGGCGAGAAGGAGGCGAAGCGCGCCGGCGACCTCATCGCCGAGTCCGGCATCGTCCCCGACGTCCTGTACACCTCGCTCCTGACCCGTGCGATCCAGACGGCGGACATCGCGCTGCTGCAGGCCGACCTGGCCTGGCTGCCGGTGAAGCGCGACTGGCGCCTCAACGAGCGCCACTACGGCGACCTGCAGGGCAAGGACAAGGCCCAGACCCTGGCCGAGTACGGCGAGCAGCAGTTCATGGAGTGGCGCCGTTCGTTCGACGTCCCGCCGCCCCCCATCGCCGACGACGCCGAGTGGTCGCAGTTCGGTGACCGCCGCTACGCCGAGCTCGGCGACCAGCTGCCCCGCACCGAGTCGCTCAAGCTCGTGATCGACCGTCTGCTGCCGTACTGGGAGTCCGACATCACGAAGGACCTCGCCGCCGGCAAGACCGTGCTGGTGACGGCCCACGGCAACTCGCTGCGTGCGCTCGTGAAGCACCTCGACGGCATCTCCGACGACGACATCGCCGGCCTGAACATCCCGACGGGCATCCCGCTGGTGTACGAGCTCGACGACGACTTCACGCCGACGAAGCCCGCGTACTACCTGGACCCCGAGGCCGCCGCAGCCGGCGCAGCCGCCGTGGCCGCCCAGGGTGCCAAGAAGTAGCACCCACGCGAACGACGAAGGCCGCAGCCCCGACGGGGCTGCGGCCTCGCTGTGTCCGGGCAGGCGACACCGGACCACGCGGAGTGTGACGGTCAGACGAAGTGCGACGCGATCTCCTGCACCAGTGCCCCGACGTCGTAGGGCTTCGTCGTGTCGACCCGGATCACCGGGACGCCGGGCAGCCCGACGGGCCGGGCGTCGTCGCCGTGCTCGTCCCAGAAGGCCAGCACGTCGGCCAGGTCCCCGTGCACCTCGTGCCGCACCGGCACGGTGCCCGGTTCGTACCGGTCGCGCAGCCGCTGCTCGGCGGTGGCGCGGTCCGTGTCGCACCACACCTCGACGGCGCGAGGCGACCCGGCGCACGCGAGTCCGGCCTCCAGGAGGTCCCGGTCACGCGACGGCAGCCAGACGGCGTCGAGGACGACCCCGTTCTCGACGGCCCGCGCCATGGACCACATCGTGTCCATCGCGATGCCACCGAGCGGCCGCGAGGCGATCATCGGGCCGACGACGTCGGCGAGGGGCTCCTTGATGCGGTCCTTCGACAGGAACGGGCAGCCGAGCACCTCGGCGAGTGCCGTGCCGATGCTGCTCTTGCCGGAACCGGGCATGCCGTTGACGATGATCGCGACCTGGGCCATGCCACGATCCTCGCAGACCGATCGGGCCGGGTCAGACCGATCGGGCCGGGTCAGACCGATCGAGCCGGGTCAGACCGATCGGGTCGGGTCAGACCGCCGCGGTCGAGGTGGACGCGCCGGTCCAGTCGCCCGTCGCCAGGTACTCGACCTTCTTCGCGATCGAGACCGCGTGGTCGGCGAAGCGCTCGTGGTAGCGGGAGGCCAGGGTGGCGTCGACGGTGTCGATCGGACCGCCCTTCCAGGCCTCGCCGAGCACGAAGTCGAAGACGCTGGCGTGCAGCTCGTCGACGGCGTCGTCCTCGTCGCGGATCTCGGCCGACAGCGCGATGTCCTCGGTGGCGAGCAGCCGCGTGAGCTTCTGCGCCATCGCGACGTCGTGCCGGCCCATCTCCTTGAACGTGCTGCGCAGGCCCTTCGGCACGACCTTCTCGGGGAAGCGCTGGCGGGCGAGCTGCGCGATGTGCTCGGCCATGTCGCCCATGCGCTCGAGCGAGGAGCTGACGCGCAGGGCGGTCACGACGACGCGCAGATCGCGGGCCACCGGTGCCTGGCGGGCGAGGATGTCGATCGCGATCTCGTCGAGGCTGTTCGCGGCGAGGTCGATCTTCTCGTCGTCGGCGATCACCTCTTCGGCGAGGGCGACGTCGGAGTCGCTGAAGGCCTGGGTGGCTCGGGTGATGGCGGACTCGACGAGCCCGGCGATCTCGGTCAGTCGCTCCTGGACGTCCTGGAGTTCCTGCTGGAAGACTTCGCGCATGGGGGAGTACCTCTCTCTGCGTACCGGACGAGTGTCGTCAGCCCAGGTGAACGAACGGTGACGCGGGGCTGAACGCTTCGCGTTCTGGCCTTCCGCAGACGGTGAACGGTACCGGAACCCCGCATGACCATCCCTACACTGGCGGCATGGACAACGCGTGGCTCGTGCCACTGTCGATGCTCCTCGGCGGGGTCTTCGGCGCGGGCGTCGTGGTGCTGATCATCACCGCCGAGCGGACGGCACGTGCTGCCGACGTGGCGGAGCGGACCCTGCCGGACGGCGTCGCAGCGGTCATCGCGACGATGCACAACCCGGCGGTCGTCATCGACCCGTCGAACACCGTCGTCGCGGCATCCCCCCAAGCGCTCACGGCGGGGCTCGTCGTGCGCCGACGCCTGGTGCACCGCGAACTGCTCGAGCTCATCGACCGGGTGCGCAAGAGCGGGGAGATGGGGTCGGAGGACCTCGAGCTGCCGCGCGGCCGCCACGGGGAGCTCATCGGCTACCTCAGCTTCCGCGCCGCCCAGCTCGGCAACCGGTACGTCCTGCTCACCGCCGACGACCTGACCGAGAGCCGGCGCATCGACGAGGTCCGCCGCGACTTCGTCGCCAACATCTCGCACGAGCTCAAGACGCCGATCGGCGCCATCGGCCTGCTGTCCGAGACCCTCGTCCTCGCCGCCGACGACCCCGCGCACGTCAAGAAGTTCGCCGCGCAGCTGATCACCGAGTCCGAGCGGCTCGGGGCGCTGACGAAGGACATCATCGAGCTGTCCAGGCTGCAGTCCGTCGACGCGCTCGAGAACAGCGAGGAGACCGGCATCGACAAGATCGTGCAGGCCGCGATCGACGCGAACGAGGTCGTCGCCCGCGCCCGCTCGATCGAGATCATCCGCGCCAAGAAGTCGAAGCTGCGGGTGATGGGCGACCGGGGGCTGCTGCAGGTCGCGGTGTCGAACCTCATCGCCAACGCGGTGAAGTACTCGCCGGACAACACCCGCGTCGGTGTGGGCGTCCGGTCGTCCAAGGGCTTCGTCGAGATCGCGATCACCGACCAGGGCGTCGGCATCCCCGAGGCCGACCTCGACCGCGTCTTCGAACGGTTCTACCGTGTCGATCCCGCACGGTCGCGCGCCACCGGGGGCACCGGCCTCGGGCTCGCGATCGTCAAGCACGTCGTCAGCAACCACGGTGGTGACGTGCGCGTCTGGTCGCAGCCCGGCAAGGGCTCGACCTTCACCATCCGTCTGCCCGAGGCGGATCCCGAACTGACCACAGCACTCGAAGAGCAACTGGAAGAGCAGCCATCGTGACCAAGATCCTCATCGTCGACGACGAGCCGGCCCTGAGCGAGCCCCTGGAGTTCCTGCTGCAGCGTGAGGGGTACGAGACCTCCGTCGCTGCCGACGGCGTGACCGCGCTGTCGAAGTTCGACGCCGAGAACCCCGACCTGGTGCTCCTCGACCTCATGCTGCCGGGCCTGAGCGGCACCGAGGTGTGCCGGCAGATCCGGACCCGGTCGAACGCGCCGATCATCATGCTGACCGCGAAGGACTCGGAGGTGGACATCGTCGTCGGGCTCGAGCTCGGCGCCGACGACTACGTGACGAAGCCGTACTCGACCCGGGAGCTCCTGGCCCGGATCCGTGCCGTGCTCCGTCGCCGGACCGAGGACGACCCGGCGGACAGTGGCATCCTGCAGGTCGGCGGCATCCGGATGGACGTGGAGCGACACACGGTGTCGGTCGACGGGTCCGAGACGCCGATGCCGCTCAAGGAGTTCGAGCTCCTCGAGCTGCTGCTCCGGAACGCCGGCCGAGTGCTGACCCGCGGGCAGCTCATCGACCGGGTGTGGGGTTCCGACTACTTCGGCGACACCAAGACCCTCGACGTGCACATCAAGCGCATCCGCTCGAAGATCGAGCGGGTCCCGTCGACCCCCGAGATCCTGGTGACGGTCCGCGGTCTCGGGTACCGCATCGAGGCCTGAGGCACGCGGCCCGAGACGTACGGACAGGAGGCCCGGTGCGAGTCCGTGGGACTCGCACCGGGCCTCCTGTGCGAACGGTCCGGGCGCGGTGTCAGCCGCGCCCGTCGGCGTCAGTTGGTGCCGTTGTCACCCTCGGACGAATCCGTCTGCGAGTCGGTCGGCTGCGTGCCGGGGACGGCCTCGCCGGTCGACTGTGCGCCGCTCTCGGACGGGGACGTCGAGGTGGGCGTCGGGGTCGGGCTCGGCGCGAGGGTCTGGTACTCCTCCTGCGAGCTCGTCAGCACCGGCACGTTCGCGGAGACGCCCTCGGCGTCGGGGTAGCTGAAGTAGACCTTGACGAGTGAACCGGGCTTCGCGTCCGCGTTGTCGAACACGATCGGCTCGGCGTCACCGGCGGTGGTGCCCTGCGTGGTGTCGCCCTCTTGCACGCTCGACTCGTCGTCGCTGCCCGCACCCGAGGCCATGGCGAGGTCGACGTGGGTGTTCGCCGGCACGTCGACGGTCTGGGTGTCGCCGCCGACCTCGATCGAGACGGTGTAGTCGTCCTGGTCGTCGTTGTTCACGAGCGTGCCGATGAAGCGGGCGCTCTCACCGTCGTCCGAGATCAGGAGGGCGTTCCGCACGTCGACCTTGCCGGCCGAGACGTCCACGCCGTCGGTGATCTGCTTGATGTCGGCGGTGTGGGCCGGCGACATGAACTCGCACCCGGTGGCGCCGAGCGCGATGGTTGCCGCAACGGCGACGGACACGAGTACCCGAGGTCGCAAGAGATTCCTCCGTAAGTCACGATGAGGACCGGGCGGTCCCCGCGCCCATCCTAGCGATCACCGGGAGGGGTGAGCGTTGAGGGTCCCCTTACCGGAACGGCCCTTGTGGTAAACTGGATGTCTGGGAACGGAGCCTGATACATGCAATTCGAGGTCGGCGAGACCGTCGTCTACCCCCATCACGGGGCGGCAACCATCTCTGAAGTCAAGACTCGCGTCATCAAGGGCGAGGAAAAGGTCTACCTGAAACTGCGGGTGACGCAGGGTGACCTGACGATCGAGGTCCCGGCGGACAACGTCGACCTGGTCGGCGTCCGCGACGTGATCGGCAAGGAAGGACTCGACAAGGTGTTCGAGGTCCTCCGGGCGCCGTTCACGGAAGAGCCCACCAACTGGTCACGCCGGTACAAGGCGAACCTCGAGAAGCTCGCTTCCGGTGACGTCATCAAGGTGTCCGAGGTCGTCCGCGACCTCTGGCGGCGCGATCAGGACCGCGGGCTCTCCGCGGGCGAGAAGCGGATGCTGGCCAAGGCCCGGCAGATCCTGATCTCCGAGCTCGCGCTGGCCGAGAAGACCGACGAGGACAAGGCATCGACCGTCCTCGACGAGGTCCTGGCTTCCTGAGCCTGACGACAGCGCACTGAACGCGACAGCACGAACGACGACCGCACGGTTCCCCGAAGGGGTGGACCGGGCGGTCGTCGTCGTTGCGGCGGGCTCCGGCACCCGGCTCGGCATCGGGACCGCGAAGGCGTTCGTGCCCGTGGCCGGTTCGCTGATGCTCGCGCGGGCGCTCGAACCCCTGTTCGCGTTGCCGTCGCCGACGCTCGTCGTCGTGGTCGCACCGGCGTCGCACCTGGACGAGTGCCGGCAAGTGGTCGGCTCGGTCGCGGGTGCTGCGGTCGCCTACACAGCCGTCGTAGCCGGAGGCGCGGATCGCCACGGTTCGGTCGAGGCCGGCCTGGCCGTCCTGCCGGACTCCGTCACCACGGTGCTCGTGCACGACGCGGCGCGGTGCCTCACGCCCGCGGCGCAGTTCTCGCGGGTGTTCGACGCCGTCGCCGCCGGTGACGGTGCGGGCGTCGTACCGGCGCTCCCCGTCACGGACACGGTGAAGCGGGTCGACGGTGACGTCGTCGTCGAGACCGTCGACCGTGCGGCGCTCGTCGGGGTGCAGACGCCGCAGGGCTTCCCGCTCGCGGCACTGCGGCGGGCCTACGCGGTGTCGTCGCAGTCCGAGACGGACGACGCCGGGGTGTTCCAGGCCGTCGGCGGCACCGTCCGGTTCGTGCCGGGTGACGCCGACGCCTTCAAGATCACGACGCCGTGGGACCTCGGCCGGGCCGAGTCGATCGTGCGGGCGCGGACCGAGGCGACTGTTGGTGCCGGAGCCGGTGTGCGGGCGGCGGACGCTGTCGACGCGGTCCGGTTCGGGCTCGGGGTGGACGTGCACGCCTTCGACGACGCCTCGCCCTGCCGCGTCGGGCTGCTCGACTTCCCCGGCGAACCCGGCCTCTCCGGGCACAGCGACGGCGACGCGGTGGCGCACGCCGTGTGCGACGCCCTGCTCTCCGCCGGGGGCCTCGGTGACATCGGCGGGCGCTTCGGCACCGCTGACCCGCGGTACGCCGGCGCCGCGGGCGACGTCTTCGTCCGCGGCGCGGTCGCGCTGCTCGCCGACGCCGGGCTCGTGCCGGTGTCCGTCACCGTGCAGGTCATCGGCAACCGGCCCCGCATCGGTCGTCGCCGCGACGAGATGCAGGACGCCCTGTCCGCGGTCGTCGGAGCACCCGTCGCCGTGTCCGGCACGACGACCGACGGGCTCGGGTTCACCGGCCGCGGCGAGGGGCTCGCGGCGATCGCCACGGCACTCGTGCGTCCCTCCTGAAACCGCGGCTCCGCGCCGATTAGGGTTGAGGCGTGACCGTTCGCCTCTACGACTCCCGCGCCGCAGCCGTCGTCGACCTCGTGCCCCTGGTCGACGGACACGTGAGCGTCTACGTCTGCGGTCCGACGGTGCAGTCGTCGCCGCACATCGGGCACCTGCGGTCCGCGCTCGTCTACGACATCTGGCGTCGGTGGCTCACCCACCGCGGCTACCGGGTGACCCTGGTGCGCAACGTCACCGACATCGACGACAAGGTCCTCGACCTGGCTGCCGGCACGGACGAGGAGTGGTTCGCCCGCGCCTACCGGGTCGAGCTCGAGTTCACGGCCGCGTACAACGCCCTCGGCATCCTGCCACCGACCTACGAGCCGCGGGCCACGGCGAGCGTGCCGCAGATGCACGAGATCATCCAGCGCCTCATCGACCGCGGGCACGCCTACGCCGCCGACGACGGCTCGGGTGACGTCTACTTCGACACCGGCAGCTGGGCCGACTACGGGGTGCTCACCCGGCAGCGGCGCGAGGACATGGTCGAGGCCGCCGACGCCGATCCGCGTGGCAAGCGCGACGCCCGTGACTTCGCGCTCTGGAAGGGTGCGAAGCCCGGCGAGCCGTCGACGGCCAACTGGGACTCCCCGTGGGGCGCCGGCCGCCCGGGCTGGCACATCGAGTGCTCGGCGATGTCCCGTCGGTACCTCGGCCCCGCGTTCGACATCCACGGCGGCGGGCTCGACCTGCGCTTCCCGCACCACGAGAACGAGCTGGCGCAGTCCACGGCCGCCGGGGACGCGTTCGCGTCCTACTGGCTGCACAACGGACTGGTGACGGTCGAGGGCCAGAAGATGTCGAAGTCGCTCGGCAACTCGATCTTCGCCGCGGACTTCCTCGGATCCGCCCGTCCCGCCGTCGTGCGCTACTTCCTCGGTGCCGCCCACTACCGGTCGTCGATCGACCACCACGAGGGCTCCCTGGCCGAGGCCGAGGCGGCGTACGACCGCATCGCCGGGTTCCTCGAGCGCGCCGAGACCCGGCTCGAGGGCGTCCACCTCGCCGACGCCCCGGCCGTGCCCGAGGCCTTCGCCGCCGCCATGGACGACGACCTGTCCGTGCCCCAGGCCCTGGCCGTGCTGCACGAGACCGTGCGCACCGGCAACGCTGCCCTGGACGTCGACGATGCGGAAACGCTCGGGACCGCGTACCATCAGGTGGCTGCGATGGTGGAGGTGCTCGGCATCGACCCGCGAGCCGCCCACTGGTCGGGCGGCGGCCACGACACCTCGGCAGGCCCGCTCGCCGCCCTCGTCGAACGCCTCGTGCAGGAGCGCGCGGACGCCAGGGCAGCACGGGACTTCACCGCGGCCGACCGCGTGCGCGACGACCTCGCCGCCGCGGGCATCACGATCGAGGACACGCCGTCCGGAACACGCTGGAGCATCGCCTGAACACGGCAGTGCCGAACAGGAGCTACGCATGAAGAACGTCTCGGGAAGCAAGAAGGGTCGGCCCGGCGCCGTCCGCGCCGGTCGCAAGGGCAACAAGCAGGTCGGTTCCGGCGGACAGGGTGCCCAGGCGCTCGAGGGCCGCAAGCCGACCCCGAAGGCCGAGGACCGCCCGTACCACCCCGCCGGCAAGCGCAAGGCCGCGAAGGACCGCTTCGAGGCGGCCAAGGGTCGGCACGGTTCCTCGAGCACCCCGCAGGGTCGCACCGGCCGTCCGCCGGCACGCAAGACCGACGACTCCGAGCTCGTGACCGGGCGCAACTCCGTGCTCGAGGCCCTGCGCACGAAGACCCCGTCGTCGACGCTCTACATCGCGTCGCGCATCGAGGTCGACGACCGCGTGAAGGAGATCCTCGCGCTCGCCAACCACCGTGGCGTGCCGATCATCGAGCTCATGCGTCCCGAGCTCGACCGCATCACCGGACACGACAGCGTGCACCAGGGCGTCGCCCTCAAGGTGCCGGCGTACCAGTACGCCGTGTCCGAAGACATCGTCGAGCAGGCGTTCTCGCGCGACCAGGTCCCGCTGCTCGTCGCGCTCGACGGCATCACGGACCCCCGCAACCTCGGCGCCATCATCCGCTCGACCGCGGCCTTCGGCGGACACGGCGTCATCGTGCCGCAGCGTCGTTCGGTCGGCGTGACAGCGTCGGCGTGGAAGACCTCGGCCGGTGCCGCGGCGCGCACGCCCGTCGCGATGGCCCCGAACCTCACGCAGACCCTGAAGTCGCTCAAGTCGATGGGCCTGTTCGTCCTCGGCCTGGACGGCGACGGTGACGTGGAGCTCGACGGCCTCGAGCTCGCCGACCGCCCGATCGTGATCGTCGTCGGTTCCGAGGGCAAGGGCCTGTCGCGCCTGGTCACCGAGACCTGTGACGCGATCGTGTCGATCCCGATCTCGAGCGCCACCGAGTCCCTGAACGCCGGCATCGCCGCGAGCGTCACGCTGTGGGAGGTCGCTCGGCGCCGTCGCACCGCGTAGCCGCAGCACTTCGTGCGCAGGAATGGTCGCCTCCCCGAGCGGGAGGCGACCATTCCTGCTCACGGTGCTGTCTGGGGCGGGCCCGAAAGGTCAGGACACGTCGGCTGATGCCTGCCGTGCGGTCACGCGTCGTCGCTGCGCGACGCCGCAGGTGACGGTCCGTGACCGGTCGAGGTTCGCCCGGCGGGGTGTCGTGACCGCTCGACGTCCAACGTCACCACAGGCGGGGCTGGGCGTGACGGTCTGGAGGGCCGGCGCCGGTCTCCGGGACGCGGGCCGGGCCTCCAGACGGTCGCGTTCTCGACCCCCGAACGGTCGGGACACGTCTGGTGCTGCCCGCCGTGTGGTCACGAGTCGTCGCTGCGCGACGCCGCAGGCGACGGTCTGCGACCAGTCGGCGCCCACCCGGCGGGGTGTCGTGACCGAGCGGGGCCCGCGTCAGACCGTGGCGCGCCAGTCGTCGACGTCGTCGGACTCGTCGGCGTCGTCGTCGCCCAGCACCGGGATCGGCACGGTGATCGACGAGGTCGGCGGGTTGATGAGCAGGCGCTCGTCGCGACGGTGTCGGAGCACGTCGTTGATGTAGGCGGTCGTGGCCTCGGGCAGGGAGACGGAACGCTCCTCTTGCTGGGACATGAACCAGCGGTGCTCGAGCAGCTCGTGGAACACCTCGGCGGGTTCGAGTCGGCCGCGCAGGTCACGGGGGATCGAGCGGACGACGGGCTCGAAGACCCGAGAGACCCACTCGTGCGCCACCATCTCCTCGTCGAGTTCGTCGCGGCCGTTGCGGGCGCGGTACGAGTCGAGGTCGTTGAGCAGGCGCCGGGCCTGGTTCTCGCCGGCGTCGAGCCCGGTGAGCCGCAGCAGTCGGCGCTGGTGGTGCCCGGCGTCGACGACCTTCGGCTGGATCCGGACCTGCGAGCCGCCCTCGGTCGTGTGGATCGAGAGCTCCTCGATGTCGAAGCCGAGCTCGTTCAGGCGCTCCACGCGGTCGTTGATGCGCCAGCGTTCCTTGATGTCGAACTGCTCGGTGCCGGTGAGCTCGGTCCAGAGCGTGCGGTACTGGGCGACGATGCGGTTCGAGACGTCGACGGGGTCGGCGTTCTCGTCGAGTCGACCGCCGGCCTCGAGGTCGAGCAGCTCGCCGGCGATGTTCACGCGGGCGACCTCGAGGTCGTTCTCGCGCTGGCCGTTCGACAGCCCGCCGGGGTAGAGCTTGCCGGTCTCGGCGTCGACCAGGTACGCGGCGAAGGCTCCGGCGTCGCGACGGAACAGCGTGTTCGACAGGGACACGTCGCCCCAGTAGAAACCGATGACGTGCAGGCGGACGAGGAGCAGCGCGAGGGCGTCGACCAGACGGGTGGCGGTCTCGGGGCGCAGCGTCTGCGAGTAGAGCGCGCGGTAGGGCAGGGAGAACCGCAGGTGGCGGGTCACGAGCACGGGGTGCAGTGGTTCACCGTCGGCGTCGACGCGATTGGTGATGACCGCGACCGGGTCCACGCACGGCACGTCCATGCGCTGCAGGGTCCGGAGCATCTCGTACTCGGACCGGGCGACCTCTTCGCCGGTCTCCTTCACTGCGGCGACGTAGCCGCTCAGGTGCACGAACCGCACGAGGTGCCGCGAGATGCCCTTCGGCAGCGCGACGATCGTGTCGTCGGGCCAGTCGGCGAGCGGCAGGTCCCACGGCAGGTCGAGCAGGCCGGGGTCGACGGTGGCGGCGGTGATGGACATCGAGTCGGGCACGGTGGTTCCTCTGGTGTCGGGGACAGCCGAGAGCCCGCGTCCGCCCTTGTGAGGCGGGCGCGGGCTCTCGGGGGAGTGCGCTGGTTACGCGCTGACGACGGCCTTGTCGTCGAGGCGGTCGCCCGACTCGGTGTCGAAGGCGTGGACGTGGCCCTGCTTCGGCGTGATCACGATCGTGTCACCGATCGACGGGTGCGCACGACCGTCGACACGGGCGACGATGTCGGCGCGCTGGCCGTTCACGTCGGCGTGACCGTAGAGGTAGCCGTCGGCGCCGAGCTCCTCGACGACGTCGACCGTGACGGGCAGGCCCTCGCCGGACTGCGACACGATGACGTCCTCGGGGCGGATGCCGACCGTGATCTGTGCGGCACGGGCGTTCGACAGGGTGTCGCGGTCGATCGCGTGGTTGAGCGTGCCGAACCTGATGCCGCCCTCGATGACGTCGGCGGGCAGCAGGTTCATGGCCGGCGAACCGATGAAGCCGGCGACGAACACGTTGTTCGGCTTCTCGTACAGGTCGCGCGGGGTGCCGACCTGCTGCAGGATGCCGTCCTTGAGCACCGCGATGCGGTCACCCATGGTGAGGGCCTCGGTCTGGTCGTGCGTGACGTAGACCGTGGTGACGCCGAGACGACGCTGCAGCGACGCGATCTGCGTGCGGGTCTGGACGCGGAGCTTGGCGTCGAGGTTCGACAGCGGCTCGTCCATGAGGAACACCTGCGGCTGACGGACGATCGCACGGCCCATCGCGACGCGCTGACGCTGACCACCGGAGAGCGCCTTCGGCTTGCGGCCGAGGTAGTCCTCGAGGTCGAGGAGCTTGGCGGCTTCCTGCACGCGGGTGGCGCGCTCTTCCTTGCCGACGCCGGCGATCTTGAGCGCGAAGCCCATGTTCTCGGCGACGGTCATGTGCGGGTACAGCGCGTAGTTCTGGAACACCATCGCGATGTCGCGGTCCTTCGGCGGGACGTCCGTGACGTCGCGGTCGCCGATGCGGATTTGACCGGAGTTGACCTCTTCGAGGCCGGCCAGCATGCGGAGCGAGGTGGACTTGCCGCAGCCCGAGGGGCCGACGAGGACGAGGAACTCGCCGTCGGCGACGTCCAGGTCGAGGGAGTCGACCGCGGGACGGTTGCCTCCGGGGTAGAGACGGGTTGCCTTGTCATAGGTGACGGACGCCATGAGCGTTCGGTCCTTCCTTCACCGGCAGGTACGTGCCGGACGATCCGAGTGAAGCGGTGTGCCCGTACGGGCCCCGGACAGTCGCCGTCGACTGTCGAGGTTCATACAACACGAGTTCACCCGGGTGCGCCAGTGTTTTCCCCCTTGGTCGGCGGCTTCCCAGAGCGCCCCACTACAATCGCCGGGTCCGTCCGCCGAGCAGGGGAACGCCGAGCGGACACCGATCAGGAGGACGACGCACCGATGAACAACCGCCCCGAGGGTGCCGCCCGCGCCGCGCGGAACGAGCGCCGTGAAGCCGCCCGCCAGCGAGCCCAGCGTGCCCGGACCCAGCAGAAGCGACGCCAGCGTGGTGTCCGGCTCGGCCTGCAGATCGGGCTCGGGGTCGTGCTCCTCGCCGCCGCGACGATCGTCACGCTCGTGCTGGTCGACTCCGTGAAGCCCGCCGGCCCCGGCCCGTCGACGATGTCGCAGGGCGGCATCACCATCGGGCAGGGTCTGAAGCCCGTCACGGCGTCCGCGTCCGGATCGGCCTCCGCGTCGCCGAGCAGCGCCGCGACCGAGGGGGCCGGCACCGTCCGGATCACCCTGTACGTCGACTACCTCTGCCCGGGCTGCGGCCAGTTCGAGCAGGCGAACGGCGACTACATCAAGGACCTCGTCGACTCCGGTGCAGCCACGGTCGACATCCACCCGGTCGCGATCCTGTCGAACCGCTCGCAGGGCACGAAGTACTCCCTCCGCGCCGCGAACGCCGCCGCCTGCGTCGCCGAGCACTCCCCGGACCAGTTCTACGCGGTGAACCAGGCGCTCTTCGCGAAGCAGCCGGACGAGGGCACCCCGGGCCTGACGAACGCCGAGCTCACCGACGTCGTCACGGGCGTGCAGGGGCTGCAGCAACGCAGCGCCGTCCGGAGCTGCATCGCCGACCAGGACTACGCCAAGTGGGTGGACGAGCAGACGACGGCGGTATCCGGGGGCACGATCCCCGGGTCGACGCTCAAGGAGTTCCCTGGCACGCCGCTCGTGCTCGTGAACGGGCAGCGCTACGAGCTGACCTCCCCGGTCACGAACGACGACTTCCGCACCTTCGTGGTGACGGCCGCCGGGGCGACCGACGCGACCCCGACACCCACGCCCAGCGCGACCCCGTCGCCCACGCCGACCAAGCGCTGACGTCTCGACGAGCGCTGACGTCTCGACGAGCGCTGTCGTCTGGAGGAGCGCTGACGCGCTGACCACGGACGGGAGGCCCGGTGCCGGCTGGCACCCCTCCCTCGCAGGCTCGGTCGGCGCGCCCCGCGCGACGCTTCGCGTCGCCGCTGAGCGGGTCGCGCCAGTCCGTGATCGGTGCGGCTACAGGGCCGAACCCGGGATGCTCAGGGTGTCGCAGCTCGTCGCGCCCTGCTGGTAGCCCCGCAGGAACCAGCGCTGTCGCTGCTCGCTCGACCCGTGCGTGAACGAGTCCGGGTCGACGCGGCCGGTCGCACGCTCCTGGATGCTGTCGTCGCCCACGGCGCTCGCCGCCGACAGGGCGTCGGTGATCTGGGAGCGGGTGATCGGTTCGAAGAACGTCTCGCCGTTCGCGTCCTCGGTCGTGGCGGCGTCGCCGACCCAGGCTCCGGCGTAGCAGTCCGCCTGCAGCTCGACGCGGACGCTGCCCGACGACGCACCCGTGCCGGAGCGGTCGGTGTTCGCGAACGACCCCTGCAGCTGCTGCACGTGGTGGCCCCACTCGTGTGCGACGACGTACATCTGCGCGAGCGGACCGCCGGACGAGCCGTACTGCGATTGCAAGTCGTCGTAGAACGCGGTGTCCAGGAAGACCGCACGGTCCGGCGGGCAGTAGAACGGGCCGGTCGCGGCCGATGCCTGCCCGCACGAGGTGTCGGTGGAGTCCTGGAACAGGAAGAACTCCGGGGACGTGTACGAGATGCCGAGCGACCGCGCCTCGGACGTCCAGTAGGCGTCGAGCGACTCGGCCGCGCCCTCCATCCGGCACTCGACGCGCAGGTTGGCGTCGCGCCCGGTCCGGCACTCGGGAGCGGCGTCGGCGGACTCGCCCTCCTGCTGGATCGTCGTCAGGCCGTCGCCGCCGCCGACGATCCCGCTCAGGTCGAAGCCGGTGAACTGCGCGATCAGGAACACCACGATGGCGCCGACGCCCACGGCACCTCCGCCGATCGCTGTGGTGCGACCCCGCCGCTTGACCTTGCCGCCCCGGAGTCGCGAGTCGTCGTTGAACGTCATGATCCCGAACCTACCGATCAGCGGCCCCGCGTACCGTCGGCGGCGTCGGCCACCCCGACACCTGTCGTACACCTGTCGTACAACCGGAAGGAACCGCACGATGGCCACTCCCATCAGCACCGTGATGAGCCCCGCCCGCTACGTCCAGGGCAAGGACGCGATCACCCGCGTCGGCGAGTTCATCGCCCCGATCGGCAAGCGGCCCCTGATCGTCGCCGACGACGTGGTCTGGGGCATCGTCGAGACCGCCGTCACCGAGAGCTTCCGATCCGCCGACCTGGGCGTGGAGCGTGTCGGGTTCGGCCGATTCGCCACCCCCGAGGCCGTCGACGAGCTCGTCGAACAGATTGGCGCGAAGGACGCCGACGTCATCGTGGGGCTCGGTGGCGGCTCCGCGATCGACGCCGCGAAGGCCGCTGGGCACCTCGCCGGCATCCGGTGGGTGAGCGTCCCGACGGCTGCGTCCACCGACGCCCCGACCTCGGCGCTCGCCGTCATCTACACCGCCGAGGGCGAGTTCATCGAGTACCGCTTCTTCCCGCACAATCCGGACCTGGTGCTCATCGACACCAGGCTCGTCGCCAACGCGCCGGTGCAGTTCCTGGTCGCGGGCATCGGCGACGCACTGGCGACCTGGGTCGAGGCCCGTGCCGCGAAGCGCGCCAACGCCGACACCATGGCCGGTGGCCTGCAGACCCAGACCGGCGTCGCGCTCGCCGAGCTGTCGTGGAAGCTCCTGCACGAGAACGCCCTGCAGGCCATCGAGGCCGTCAAGGCCAAGGTCGTGACCCCGGCGCTCGAGAAGGTCGTCGAGGCGAACACGCTGCTGTCCGGCCTGGGCTTCGAGTCCGGTGGGCTCGCCGCCGCCCACGCGATCCACAACGGGTTGACCGCGGCTCCGCAGGCGCACGGCCTGGCGCACGGGCAGAAGGTGAACATCGGGACGATCGCGCAGCTCGTGCTCGAGGGTGCCCCGGCCGAGGAGATCGAGGACTTCGTCGTCTTCACCACGAAGGTCGGCCTGCCGAACACCCTGACCGAGATCGGCCTGACGGTGGACGATCGTGACGTGCTGCACGCCGTGGCCGAGGCCGCGACGGTGGAGGGCGAGACCATCCACAACATGCCGTTCCCGGTGACGCCGGAGCTCGTGGTCGACACCCTGGTCGCGATCGAGGGCATCGCACGCAGCATCCGAGCCGAGCACGGTCTGCCGGAGCCCGTGCTCTACGAGCACCACTGACGTTCGATCAACGCCGACGGGCGAGGGGTCAGGTGCGGATCAGCGGCTCCGTCGTCGCCAGGTCCGCACCGATCCCGACGTCGACGAGTTCGATCCGCCCGGCGAGGGTGGCGGCTGGACCGGTCAGCAGGCCGGCCTTCACACCGCCGAAGGTGACGGTGACGTCGGCGTGCAGGACGTGGTCGTCCGCGACGCCGCCGGTGTCGACGTCGATGCCGCTCGGCACGTCCACCGCGACGACGAACGGCGCACGCTGGTCGCGGGCGAGCTCACGGATGGCGTCCACGACCTCGCGTGCGGGGGACCGCAGCGCGTTCGCGCCCTGTGCCCCGATGCCGAGGATGCCGTCGAGCACCAGGTCGGCCTGGAGCGCCGCCTCGGTCGCGACGTCCGCCAGGCGTTCGCCGTCACTCCGGCCGGCGGCCCGCAGGATGTCGGCCGCTCCGCCCGAGTCCGGTCCCGAGGCGCCGGACGGGCCGTCCAGCAGACGGGCGCCGGCGTCCAGCGCCGCTGCCAGGCCGGCCTCGTGGACACGGGAGCCGACGCGCAGGACCGCCACGTGCCTCCCGGCCGCTGCCAGGCGTGCGCCCGCGAACAGGGCATCACCGCCGTTGTCGCCGCTGCCGGCGAGCACGAGGACGGATCCCGGCCCGTCGACCGGCCGCACGGCCGGGTCGTCCAGCAGGTCGCCGACGATGCGCGCGAGCCCGTCGGCGGCACGCTGCATCAGGGGTTCCCCCGCGTCGAGGTGGGGGCGTTCCGCCGCCCGGATCTGATCGCCGCCGTAGCCGTCCATGGCCACCACACTGCCCCGATACGCTTGAGAGGACATGTCACTCGTCCCCGAAGCGCCCCGCCCCCGGTTCGTGATGTCGCCCGACGGCCTGCGACTCGCGACCTACGACTTCGGCGACCCCGACGCCCCGGCCGTCATCGCGGTGCACGGCTTCGCGTCCGGTGCGGTGCTCAACTGGCACGCCTCGGGCTGGACACGGCACCTGGTCCGTGCCGGGTACCGGGTCCTGGCACTCGACCAGCGCGGGCACGGCGCGAGCGCGAAGCCGCACGACCCGGGTGCCTACTCGATGGACCTGCTCGTCGCCGACGTCACCACGGTCATCGACACGTACCTGCTCGACGACGTCGCGTTCCTCGGCTACTCGCTCGGCGCACGGGTCGGCTGGCACACCGCCGAACGGCTGCCGGGCCGGATCTCGCGCGCGGTGTTCGGCGGGATCCCGGACGCCGACCCGATGCGTCGCGTCCGCGTCGACCAGGCGAAGGCGTACATCGCGGACGGCACCCCCATCGAGGACCGCGTCACCAACGGGTACCTGACGATGGCGGGCAACGTCGAGGGCAACGACCTCGGCGCGCTCGTGGCCATGGTCGAGGGGATGCGGAACAGCATCGAGCCGACCCCGGAGAACGCCCCGGCGCAGCCGCTCCTGATCGCCGCGGGCAGCGAGGACGGCATCCGCGACAGCGCGGTCCGGCTCGCCGAGGCCGCACCGGACGCCACCTTCTTCGAGATCCCGGGGCGGAACCACTCCAACGCCCCGACCTCGCGGCCGTTCCGCGAAGCGGCGCTGCGGTTCCTGTCCGCCCCGCGCTGAGGGGTACTCGTGGGTCCCCTCGGTCGGACGGCACCGGGCGTACCGTCCCCGCCATGGACTACAGACTCCTCGGCAACAGCGGGACATCGGTGTCGACGCTGACCCTCGGCACCATGACGTTCGGCAGTGAAGCCGACGAACCCACCTCACACGCCATCCTCGACGCCTTCGTGGCAGCCGGCGGCACGCTCGTCGACACCGCGGACGTCTACTCCGGCAACGAGTCCGAGCGGATCATCGGCCGCTGGCTCGCAGCACATCCCACCGAGGCCGCGCAGGTCGTCCTCGCCACCAAGGGCCGGTTCCCGCAGGGCGACGGCCCGAACGACCTCGGCCTGTCCCGACGACACCTGCGCGTGGCCCTCGACGCCTCGCTCGAGCGGCTCGGCGTCGACCACATCGACCTGTACCAGATGCACGCGTGGGACGCCCTGACCCCCATCGACGAGACCCTGCGGTTCCTCGACGACGCCGTGTCCGCCGGCAAGATCGGCTCCTACGGGTTCTCGAACTACCTCGGCTACCAGGTCACCAAGGCCGTCTACGAGGCGAAGGCGCACGGCTGGGCGCCGCCCGTCACCCTGCAGCCGCAGTACAACCTGCTCGTCCGCGACATCGAGCACGAGGTCGTGCCCGCCTGCCTCGACGCCGGCATCGGCCTGCTGCCCTGGTCGCCGCTGGCCGGCGGCTGGCTCTCCGGCAAGTACCAGCGTGACGAGGCCCCGACCGGCGCCACCCGCCTGGGCGAGAACCCGCAGCGCGGCATGGAGGCGTGGGAGGCCCGCAACGGCGACGAGCGCACGTGGGAGGTGCTCGACGCCGTCTCCGAGGTGGCCGACGCCCACGACGCGTCGAAGTCGCAGGTCGCACTCGCCTGGCTGCTGGCCCGTCCCGCGGTCACGAGCGTGATCCTCGGCGTCCGCACCCTGTCGCAGCTCGAGGACAACCTCGGTGCCGCGGACCTGGTGCTCACCGACGACGAGCTCGCCCGGCTGACCGACGCCAGCGCTCCCCGCATCGACGACTACCCCTACGGCACGGCCGGCGTGGCGCAGCGGGAGCGGAAGATCACGGGCGGTCGCTGAGCGGACAGGGCCGCTGCGCGTTCGTGCACATCGTGCGGATTTCCGCGGATGTGGGGTCAGGGTGTGGACGTGCGGGTCGGTGAGGTGTCATCCTCGTCGCACGACCGGCTGGTTACCGCGTCCAGCGCCCGGAACGCCCCCTGATCCGCGTTCCGTGTGCCGATGCCCCGGGCGAGACTTCGCCCGGGGCATCGCTTCATCCGGGGCCGGCAGCGGGACTTGAACCCGCAACCCCCGTATTACAAGTACGGTGCGCTACCAATTGCGCCATGCCGGCTGACGCCGCTCATCCTACCGGTGAGGGCGTCCGGGGCTCACTCGCCCGACTTCTCCGAGAAGTTCAGCGAGATCGAGTTCATGCAGTACCGGTCACCCGTGGGGGTGCCGAAGCCGTCCGGGAACACGTGGCCCAGGTGCGAACCGCAGTTCGCGCAACGGACCTCGGTGCGGGCCATGCCGAGGGAGTTGTCCTCGATGAGCTGCACGGCGTCCGGGTTCACCGACTCGTAGAACGACGGCCAGCCGCAGCCGGAGTCGAACTTCGTGCCGCTCTTGAACAGCTCCGCGTTGCAGGCCGCACAGGTGTAGACGCCCGCGCGCTCCTCGTCGAGGAGTTCACCGGTCCACGGTCGTTCGGTCCCCGCCTGGCGGAGGACGGCGTACTGGTCCGGGGAGAGCTCCTCGCGCCACTGGGCGTCGGACTTGTCGACGTTGTATGCCATTGGTTCCTCCTGCTTCCGGCCGGGCTCTTCCGGGCACTCCCGACCACTTCACTAAACTCGCCACGATGTCCGAGCATTCCGTGCACCACGCCCGCTGGACCCGTCTGACGACGGACGAACTGTACGGCATCGTCGTCCTGCGCAACCGCGTGTTCGCGCTCGAGCAGCGGGTCACCGCCGAGGACTTCGACGGCCGTGACCGCGAGCTCGACACGGAGCACTGGTGGTTCGGCACGGACACCGCTGCGGTTGGGTACCTGCGGCTCATCCGCCCGGCGGCGGACGAGGTCCACCCCGACGGTGCAGCGCCGCCGGCGTGGGTGATCGGACGGGTCGCGACCGACCCTGAGCACCGTGGGCAGAGGATCGCCGGCCGGCTCGTCGCCGCTGTGCTCGACGAACACGGGCACGACCCGTTCGTCCTGCACGCCCAGGAGTACGTCGCCGCCCTGTACGAGCGGCACGGCTTCGTGCGGTTCGGGGAGCCGTACGACGAGGCCGGCATCCGTCACGTCGGCATGCACCGGCCCGGGCGCTGATGGACACCCGCGCCCGGTACGACGCGTACGCGGACCGCATCCAGGCCGTCTCGCCGTCGTACGCCGCCTGGGCACGGTCGCTCGACGACTCCCTCGTCGCGCTCCTCGCCGAGGTCCCCGAGCAGCAGCGGCAGCCCGAACTGTTCTTCGCGGTCGCGCGGCGGTTGGGTGCGGACCCGTCGGACCCGGGTGCGCTGCGCGCGCTCGGCCTGGAGGCCCGCCCCGCGCTGGTCGCGGCCCTCGCCTCCGCCACGGTGCAGGCCAACGACCCGCAACGGCTCGCACCGGTCGTCCCGCTCTTCGCGGCGCTCGCCGAACGGTCCGCGCGTCCGCTCGGTCTGGTCGACGCCGGGGCCGCCGCCGGGCTGTGCTCGATCCCGGACCGGGTGACCCTGGACTACCGGGTCGGTTCCGGGGCCGCGGTCCTCCGGATGCACACGGCGGTCGCCGATCCCGCGCTCCGGCTGGTCGCGGACGCCTCCGGGGCCGTCCCCGCGCCGGCCCGTGTCCCGATGACGGTCGGCGCACGAGTCACGCTCGACCCGAACCCGATCGACCTGTCGCTCCCCGGTGCCTTCGACCGTCTGGTCGAGGCCGTCCCGCCAGAGGCGTCGGACCGGACCGCCCTGATGCGTCAGGCTGCGCGCGCGACGCTCGCCGTGCCTCCAGACCGACTCGTCGGCGCCGTGCCAGGTGACCTCGACCGTGCACTGGACGCTCTGCCGGACGACGTCGAACCGGTCGTCCTGACCACCGGGACCCTGGTCTACGTGCCGGGCGCGGACCGGCAGCGGTTCGTGGACCGGATCCGCGAGCGGAGCGTGCACTGGATCGCCCTCGAACGCACCGGGATCCTGCGCCAGGTGGCGGCGACGCTGCCCGACGACGTCGACGTGGCGGACCCGGACTCGTTCGCGACGGTCTCGCTCGACGGGGTCGCGGTCGCCGTCTCCGACCCGTTCGGCACGCGTGTGCGGTGGTTCCGCACGCCGAACCTGTGACCGGTGTTCGCGACAGTCCAGCGCCGTGCCAGGGTCCGGATCGACTCCACCCCTACGATGTGCGAGACCCGTTACCCGATACGTGATCGGAACCGCCGTGACCAGCCCCACCGACGAACGCCGTGTCGACGAGCGCAGCGTTGATCAGCTCGATGCTGACCAGCTCGGTGCTGACCAGCTCAGTGAGCTCGCGAAGCACGTGCTGTCGTTCGAGCAGGACAGGGCACGGCACGACCGCACGAAGGAAGCGGAGATCCGGGTGGAGTTCGAGATGTCGGCGGCGCGCTACTACCAGGTGCTGAACCGCGTGATCGACTCACCCGCGGCACTCGCGTACGACCCGCAGCTCGTCACCCGGCTGCAGCGGCTCCGTCACGCGCGCACCAGCGCCAGGGCGACGCGCAGCTTCGTCGCGCCCGGTGCAGCTCCCGAAGGACGTGAAGAGGAACGATGAGCACGAGATTCCCCCGAGACCGGTTCGACGACGTCGCCGACGGCCCGCGGGTCGGTGCACACCGCGGAGCACAGCGTCGCGGCCGTGGATGGATCGCCTTCGCCTGGGCGGCGCTCGCCACCGGTGTGCTCGTCGGCATCGGGGTGCTCGTCCTCGCACTGCTGAACGGCAGCTACTCGTTCAACGGTTCCGACTCTCCCTCGGCGTCCACGTCGGCGTCGGCGACCGCGAAGCCCTCGGCGACGTCGAAGCCGTCCGCGTCCTCCTCCGCCGGTTCCGGATCGGCTGGTGCGGGCAGCGCTGCGGCCGCGACGCCGGCACAGCAGGGCACCACCACCGTCGTCGTCCTGAACGGCACGACCACCACGGGCCTCGCCAGCCGGGCGAGTGCGGCGCTGACCGGCGCCGGCTGGCAGGTCGCCTCCACCGGCGACGCCGGCACGACGGGGTCGACGTCGACGATCGTCTACTACCAGCAGGCGTCGCAGGCGGCGGTCGCGCAGGGCATCGCGAAGCAGCTCGGCGTCACGGCGGTGCAGCAGTCGGCGGCGTTCCCGAACGCCGACGTGAGCGTCGTGCTCGGCGCCGACTACACCGGCTGATCGGCCGCGGTGCCACGTCGCGCCGCGTTTTCCGCGCATTGTGTGACGGCTGTGTTTCGGGCACGTTGATTTCTGACGGAATCGACGTGAAACAACGTCACACCTCTTGCCTGATCGGGCGCGTTCGGTCAGAGTCCCATGCAGACGACGATCACGTCGTTCCGCACTGCAGTACCAGGGAGCAAGAGATCATGGCCAACGGAACCGTGAAGTGGTTCAACGCTGAAAAGGGCTTCGGCTTCATCACCGTGGATGGAGGGGGCCAGGACGTGTTCGTGCACTACTCGGCCATCGACATGTCGGGTTACAAGGTCCTCGAGGAGGGCCAGGCCGTCGTGTTCGACGTCGGCACCGGGTCGAAGGGCCCGCAGGCAGAGTCCGTCCGCCCCGCCTGAGCACGACCACTTCCAGAACGCGCCGTCCCGTCAGGGGCGGCGCGTTCGTCGTGTGCGGCGACGGTGACGGGTGCGGGGAGCGCGACCGCGGCGGTGGTGCGGGGTCCGCCGGACGCGACGTGTCCTGGGAAGTCGTCACGAGCCTCCCGACTGTGTTGCACTCACACCCGGCGAGTGCCAGAATCGGCGTTGGCACTCGCTCACGCTGAGTGCCAGCACGACCCCCAAGACGACGTCCGGGAGGGACGAAAAACCACATGGCTAAGATCATTGCTTTCGACGAGGAGGCCCGCCGTGGCCTCGAGCGCGGCCTGAACCAGCTGGCCGACGCCGTGAAGGTGACGCTCGGCCCGCGCGGCCGCAACGTCGTCCTCGAGAAGAAGTGGGGTGCCCCCACGATCACGAACGACGGTGTCTCCATCGCCAAGGAGATCGAGCTCGACGACCCGTACGAGAAGATCGGCGCGGAGCTCGTCAAGGAGGTCGCCAAGAAGACCGACGACGTCGCCGGTGACGGGACGACCACCGCGACCGTCCTCGCCCAGGCGCTCGTCCGCGAAGGCCTCCGCAACGTCGCCGCCGGTGCCGACCCCGTGTCGCTCAAGCGCGGCATCGAGAAGGCCGTCGCCGCCGTCTCCGACCAGCTCCTCGCCAACGCGAAGGACATCGAGACCAAGGACCAGATCGCCGCGACCGCGTCGATCTCGGCAGCTGACCCGACCATCGGCGCGCTCATCGCCGAGGCCATCGACAAGGTCGGCAAGGAAGGCGTCGTCACCGTCGAGGAGTCGAACACCTTCGGCACCGAGCTCGAGCTCACCGAGGGCATGCGCTTCGACAAGGGCTACCTGTCGCAGTACTTCGTCACCGACCCCGAGCGTCAGGAAGCCGTCTTCGAGGACGCCTACATCCTGATCGTCAACTCGAAGATCTCGAACATCAAGGACCTCCTGCCGGTCGTCGACAAGGTGATCCAGGCGGGCAAGCAGCTCCTGATCATCGCCGAGGACGTCGACGGCGAGGCCCTGGCCACGCTCGTCGTGAACAAGATCCGCGGCATCTTCAAGTCCGTCGCCGTCAAGGCCCCGGGCTTCGGCGACCGCCGCAAGGCCATGCTGCAGGACATCGCGATCCTGACCGGCGGCCAGGTCATCTCGGAAGAGGTCGGCCTCAAGCTCGAGAACGCGACGCTCGACCTGCTCGGTCGTGCCCGCAAGGTCGTCATCACCAAGGACGAGACCACGATCGTCGAGGGTGCCGGCGACGCCGAGCAGATCGCCGGCCGTGTCCGACAGATCCGTGCCGAGATCGAGGCGACCGACTCCGACTACGACCGCGAGAAGCTCCAGGAGCGCCTCGCGAAGCTCGCCGGTGGCGTCGCCGTCATCAAGGCGGGTGCCGCGACCGAGGTCGAGCTCAAGGAGCGCAAGCACCGCATCGAGGACGCCGTCCGCAACGCGAAGGCTGCCGTCGAAGAGGGCATCGTCGCCGGTGGTGGCGTCGCCCTCATCCAGGCCGGTGCCGTCGCACTCGAGGCCCTCGAGCTCGAGGGTGACGAGGCGACGGGTGCGAACATCGTCCGCGTGGCCATCGACGCGCCGCTCAAGCAGATCGCGCTGAACGCCGGTCTCGAGCCGGGTGTCGTCGCCGCCAAGGTCCGCGAGCTCGAGTCGGGTTGGGGCCTCAACGCCGCGACCGGCGAGTACGTCGACCTGATCGCCGCCGGCATCATCGACCCCGCCAAGGTCACGCGCTCGGCGCTGCAGAACGCTGCGTCGATCGCCGGTCTGTTCCTGACCACCGAGGCCGTCGTCGCCGAGAAGCCCGAGCGCACCCCTGCTGCTCCGGCTGGCGACCCGACGGGTGGCATGGACTTCTAAGTCCGTCTGACGGAAGGGCCCCGCACGCTGCGCGTGTGGGGCCCTTCCGCGTGTGCGGGGGTGGCGG